>NZ_VXCT01000036.1:0-52822 GCF_052850535.1 Shewanella sp. 1180_01 | reverse complement strand
TTACAGGGGCGATTTTATTTAAACATAAGTACGGCGTGTCACTGGTGTAACTAATATAAGAGAATGCGAAAGCCTGCGGCAGGCAATTGGGAAATACCGTTGCCCAAAGCTACGATAAAACCATTTCGCACCACTCAATTCTGCAGAATTAAAACTCAGGCAATAAAAAAGCAAACCGCCAAGGGTTCGCTTTTCATCAAACGTTAGAACTAAATAACGTCGCTATTCAGCCCTTACATAATCGCGTCGCAGCCGAAGCTAACCCCCAATAAGGTCTTGCAGTCGCAAGCCCAATGATCAACTGAATTCGAGTTGGAAACTCACTAGGTCAGCAGTGTCACTGCCCCTTTAATGAGCCAACTCATTGTTAAGCAGAGTAACAAAATGAGTAAAGGCTAGCCACGGAAACCATGGCTAGCCCTAGGTAACAAACACAGTCTTCCTTAGGTTATAGCTTGCCTTCTAGCTTATCCGCAAGATAGTCACCTAACTCAGCAAGAGGGACGTGAGTAATGACGCCGTCTTTTCGGCACCTAACTGAAACCCTATTTTCAACTTCTTCCTTATCCCCAACAGTTAAGATGTAAGGCACTTTTTGCTTGTGAAAGCGTTTCATTTTGCGGGCAACTGAGTTTTGACTGATATCAACCAACACTCGCATGTCACGTGCTAAACATAATGCGGCTAACTGACGGACAAATTGGCTGTTTGACTCATTCACTGAGGCGATAGCAACAGGCACAGGATGCAACCAATCCGGCAGGTTGCCCTGTGATACTTCCAAGAGAATACCAATCCAACGTTCGATAGAGCCATACATAGCTTGATGCATAATCACTGGCCGTTCGAATTCACCTTGCTCATTTGTGTAGTGAACATCGAATCTTTCAGGCAAATTAAAATCAAACTGAATTGTTCCACACTGCCAACGTCTTCCCATAGAATCTGTCAGTGACAGTTCAATTTTGGGACCATAGAAAGCCCCTTCACCAGCTTGATACTCGGCATCAAAGCCCTCACTATGGCAGGCTGAATCCAATAGCTTTTGTGCTCGACACCATTGCTCATCGCTGCCTAATGCCTTCTCAGGTTTAGTCGATATTTTTACGTCTAAATTATGGTAGCCGTAATCACCATAAACCTGCTTTGCCCGTTGGAGAAAACCACGTATCTCCTCCTCTGCCTGAGACCAGCAGCAAAAAACATGGGCATCATCCTGAGTGAACTGGCGTGCGCGCAGGCAACCATTTAACGAGCCTGAGGATTCATTACGGTGCACCAAGCCAAACTCAAATAGTCGCAGTGGCAAATCTCTATGGCTATGTACCCCGCGCTTAAACAGCAAAATATGGGCAGGACAAGACATGGGTTTTAACACATATTCATCGATGTTTTCCTTTCCGCCACCGAAAAACATGTTCTCTGCAAACATGTCCATATGCCCAGACGTTTGCCATAACTCCTTCTTCATAAAAACAGGCGTGTTCACCTCTTCAAAACCATTTCGACGGTACACGCGCCTCATGTGCTCTTGAATATCTCTGAATAACGCCCAGCCATTCGGGTGCCAAAAAATCATGCCTGGTGCCTGTGGTTCAGAGTGAAACAGGTCAAGTTGTTCTGCAATTTCGCGATGTGTTTTCATCATTCTCTCCTGAGTTAAATCTGAGCGAAATACAAAACCAAGGTATAAAAAAACCCTCTGGCGATGTCGCTCAGAGGGTTTTTTTAAAGACGCAAAAAACTACCCCCCGAGAATTCTCGTGGTGGTAGTGGTGGTGTTAATTGCGCTTACGTATATTTTGTTCATGCGTCAGTAATAACAAATCATCCATATTGCGGCAAGCATTTTGTTTAGAAATTCCACAATATCGCGTTAGCTTCTAGTCACTTGCCTGTTGCCAATAAAACACAGGGCATCGCACATGAGTATTGACAAGTGACCGTTGGCGGCATGGCCGCTCATTCACATCCATATGATCGCGGCATTCGCATATCCATATGCAGCAGATGCCGCCGTCGAGCCCTCTGGGATGCTTCTTGTGAAATAAAGGGGGGGCGTGTCACAGGAATGCCAGTCCTTAATCATTGGGACTAGGTCATAGAACCTTTAAGACATAAAAAAAGCGACCTTTCGGTCGCTGTTTAATGCTTCAAATTCGCTGAAGCCAACTACACCATAATTGCGTTGCTGGCGAAGCTAATGCAAGGCGGATTGAAAGCTTTCGCGCGGAGTTGACTGCTGTCAAACTCTCGATTTCGAGCTATGCGAAAGCCTCATTCAACGCCGCAGTAGCTAGCCTAAGCAGCAATTATTATTCGTAGTCTGATAATGGTGCACAGCTACACATTAGGTTGCGGTCACCATAGACATCATCAATACGATTCACGGTTGGCCAGAACTTGTTAGTGCGTACTGCTGCACTTGGGAACACGGCCACTTCGCGGCTGTATGGACGCGTATCAAACTCTGGGTCCATGATATCGGCCATAGTGTGCGGTGCGTTGTGCAGCGGGTTGTTGTCCACTGGCCATTCACCTGATTCCACTTTGGCGATTTCAGCGCGGATTGACACCATAGCGTCGATGAAACGATCGAGTTCCACCTTAGATTCAGATTCCGTCGGCTCAATCATCAGGGTTCCCGCAACAGGGAAGCTCATGGTTGGTGCGTGGAAACCGTAGTCATTCAAACGCTTAGCGATATCCATTTCGGTCACGCCTGAGGCTTCTTTCAGTGGGCGTAAGTCGATAATACATTCGTGCGCCACGCGATCGTTACGGCCACGGAACAATACTGGGTAGTGTTCAGACAGCTTCTTCATCACGTAGTTAGCGTTTAACAGCGCAGTTTGGGTCGACTTTTTCAGGCCTTGTGAACCTAACAGCTTAATGTACATCCAGCTGATAGGCAGAATGCCCGCGCTACCGTAAGGTGCAGCAGATACGGCACCGTTGTGGTCACTTTCACGGCCCGGTTTAACCACAACGTGGCCCGCAACGAATGGGGCTAAGTGCGATTTCACGCCGATTGGGCCCATACCTGGACCACCGCCGCCGTGTGGAATAGCGAAGGTTTTATGCAAGTTAAGGTGTGATACGTCGGCACCAATAAAGCCAGGAGACGTTAAGCCAACCTGCGCGTTCATGTTAGCGCCGTCTAAGTACACTTGACCGCCGTGCTGATGCACTATGTCGCAGATTTCGCGGATAGATTCTTCATACACACCGTGGGTCGATGGGTAAGTGATCATGATGCAAGACAGGTTTCCAGCCACTTCGGCGGCTTTAGTCTTTAGATCTTCTAAATCGACGTTACCTTGCTTGTCACACGCCGTCACCACCACTTGCATACCGGCTAATTGCGCCGATGCAGGGTTAGTACCGTGGGCAGATTGCGGGATCAAACAGATGTTTCTGTGCGCATCGCCGCGTGACTCATGGTATTTCTTGATGGCTAACAAGCCAGCATATTCACCTTGAGCGCCTGAGTTAGGTTGGATACACACAGCGTCGTAGCCTGTGATATTCACTAACCAAGTCGACAACTCTTCAATCAACTGGGTGTAACCTTTGGCTTGATCCAGTGGGCTGAATGGGTGCATGTTGGCAAATTCTGGCCAGCTCACAGGGAGCATTTCAACCGCTGCGTTTAACTTCATGGTGCATGAGCCCAGTGAAATCATCGAGTAGTTAAGTGCTAAGTCTTTGCTTTCGAGACGTTTGATATAACGCATCATCTCGGTTTCGCTTTGATAGCGATTGAAGGTTGGGTGGCTTAAAATCGCATCTTGGCGCACGAGTGCAGCAGGAATCGATTGGCTACCTTGGCTCACGATTTGCGCGTCTAATGCGGCAACATCTAAACCATGGCCAGCGCCTAAGATCACATCAAACAGCGCGTCGATATCTGTGCGCAATGTGGTTTCGTCTAAGCTCACGCCCACTGTGCCGTCGGCATCGAAACGTAGGTTCATTTCAGCAGCCAGTGCGCGTGCATTAACGGCAGCAACATCTAAGCCTTTGATGCTGATGGTATCAAACCAAGTGCTGTTGACTAAGCTCACGCCCTTCGCTTGCAAACCAGCCGCTAAAATATCGGCGAAACGGTTAATGCGTGATGCGATGGTTTTCAAGCCATCTGGGCCGTGGAATACGGCGTAGAAAGACGCCATGTTCGCTAACAGAATTTGTGCAGTACAAATGTTTGAGTTGGCTTTTTCGCGGCGGATATGTTGTTCGCGAGTTTGCATCGCCATACGCAGTGCGCGGTTACCACGGGCGTCTTTTGACACACCAATGATACGGCCAGGCATAGAACGTTTGTGTTCGTCACGGGCAACAAAGAAAGCCGCGTGTGGACCACCAAAGCCCATTGGCACGCCAAAACGCTGTGCACTACCAAATACCACATCGGCGCCCATAGAGCCCGGTGATTTCAGTAATACCAAAGACATAATGTCGGCTGCCACAGTCACAATCACATTCTTCGCACGCAGAGTTGCGAATAATTCGGTGAAGTCAGTGATTTGACCGAAACGGTTAGTATATTGGAACAAAGCACCAAACAGCTCGTAGTTAACGGCTTCGCTTGCAGGGCCAACTACCACTTCAAAACCAAAACACTCAGCGCGGGTTTTCACTACGTCTAAGGTTTGCGGGAACACATCATCGGCAACGAAGAAGATATTGGCTTTTTTCGCTTTAGAAACACGCTTTGCCAGCGCCATCGCTTCGGCAGCAGCGGTTGCTTCATCTAACAAAGAAGCAGAAGCCAAATCTAAACCCGTTAAATCCATCGACACTTGTTGGAAGTTTAGAATGGCTTCTAAACGGCCTTGGGCGATTTCTGGCTGATATGGTGTGTAAGCCGTGTACCAACCTGGGTTTTCAAATACGTTACGCAGGATCACGTTTGGCACTTGTGTGCCATAGTAACCCATACCTATGTAGCTCTTAAATACTTGGTTTTGGTCCGCTAAACCACGAATGTAGGCAATGCCTTCGGCTTCGCCGCAGGAATCACCAATGCTCAGGTCTTGGCTTAAACGGATCGACTCAGGCACGATTTGCGCGGTCAGATCTTCCAGTGACTCAGCACCAACAAAATTCAGCATAGCTTGCTGTTGGTTGCTATCTGGGCCGATATGACGACGTAAGAATAAATCGTGCTGTTCTAACTGAGTAAGGGTTTGCTTGGTCATGATAAACCTTGTTCCAGATTTGCCGAAATTCAGAACTGTAGGGTACTGATAAACGGACTGTTGTTATGTCAATCTTGCGCTAAAACAAACGAAGCCCCTCAGGGCTTCGTTAGCGTCGACGATTAATCTTCGTCGATTACAGCTTGGTAGCCTTCGGCATCCAGCAGGGCGTCGACTTCTGATTCGTCAGAAGGCATCACGCGGAAGAACCAGCCTTCGCCGTAAGCGCTGCTGTTAACGAGTTCTGGAGAATCTTCCAGCGCTTCGTTCACGGCAATCACTTCGCCAGAAATAGGGGCATAAATATCAGACGCCGCTTTTACTGATTCAGCTACAGCACAGTCTTCACCAGCTGTTACAGTGTCGCCAACTTCTGGGAGTTCAACGAAAACCATGTCACCTAACAGCTCTTGGGCGTGCTCAGTGATACCAACTGTGTAGCTGCCGTCTTCTTCCTTGCGGATCCATTCGTGTGAAGAGGCGTATTTCAGTTCTGTCGGAATATTGCTCATTGTTCTTGTTCCTTGTTCCGTTTTTTTAAAATGCTTGTTTACCGTTGCGCACAAAGTTTGGCGCTACTACTCTAACAGCCACACGTTTTTTACGCATTTCGACTTCCGCCGTATCCCCAATCGAGTTAGGAACACGCGCCATCGCAATAGAATAGCCCAATGTTGGCGAGAAAGTACCGCTGGTAATCACGCCTTGGTGCTCAACACCGGCCGAGTCGGTGAAAAATACTGGCATATCATGGCGTAACACGCCCTTTTCTTCCATCACTAGACCAACAAGTTTGTCGGTTCCCGCATCGCGAAGTGTTTCGAGGGCTTTACGGCCGATAAAGTCACGGTCGCTCGGTTCCCATGCGATGGTCCAGCCCATGTTGGCGGCCAATGGGTTGATGGTTTCGTCCATGTCTAAGCCGTAGAGATTCATACCGGCTTCAAGACGCAGTGTGTCACGGGCACCGAGACCACAAGGTTTAACACCTTGATCTAACAATGCTTGCCACATGGCTTGGGCTTCATCTTCTGGGACGATAATTTCGTAGCCCGCTTCGCCTGTGTAACCCGTTGTCGCAATAAACAGAGAACCGGCTTGCTTGCCGAAGAAAGGTTTCATGCCTTCGATGGCGGCGTTTTGCTCGACACTGAGCACGGCAGCGGCTTTCGCTTTAGCGTTAGGACCTTGAACGGCGATCATCGCCAGTTCTGGACGCTCAGTCACAGTGACGTCAAAACCTTGGGATTGCTTGGCGATCCAAGCGAGATCTTTTTCGCGGGTCGCTGAGTTCACTACCACGCGGTAGTTAGTGTCAGTGAGGTAGTAAGTGATGAGGTCGTCGATGACGCCAGCATTTTCGTCTAACATGCCGCCGTATAAGGCTTTACCTGGAACTTTAAGCTTAGCCACATCGTTTGCCAGCAACTTACGCAGAAATGCACAAGCGTCGTTACCAATCACATCAACCACAGTCATGTGGGAAACGTCGAACATACCCGCGTCTTGACGCACGGCATTGTGTTCTTCGATTTGTGAACCATAGTTGAGAGGCATGTCCCAACCGTGGAAGTCGACCATCTTAGCGTTTGATTCTAAGTGCTTGTTAAACAGAATAGTTTTGTTAGCCATTGTTATCCCTTTTTTGCGGCCTTTTTCAGGTCTCTGCCTAGTGTAGGGTGTAGATACTAGGGTCTAAAATGCGGCGAAATTATACCTTGCGTCACAAATTTGTATACAGGAGATTTTTCTAATCCGAAGTCAGTGCCATTAGATTTTCTCATCTTTAACATGTAATTTTTTTACATGCGAAGACCAGATTTGCGCAGCTTGTAGTCAATGTGCTGATATTAGCGGCAATTCTGATCACATTAGCGCAACCGAGGCTAACGACATAACTTAGGCAGCGCCGACTTATTGCCCATGGCCTGTTGTATGAACACTGTTTTCAGCCCAGCGACATTATCAACCAGATTTAAGCCCAGATCGCGGATCACTTTTTTCAGCGGATTCGTCCCTTCGAATAAGCGCTTAAAGCCTTCCATCGCCGCGATCATCTCCATCGCATCGGCTTTACGCCAACGTTCCAGCGCGCGCAGCTGGGCATAATCGCCGATATCTTTACCCGCTTGCTGTAATTCGCTGATGACTTCGATAATGCTGGCTGCATCTAAAAAGCCAAGGTTCACCCCTTGGCCAGCCAGCGGATGGATAGTGTGGCCGGCATCGCCTGCCAACACTAAACGGTGGCGGGCAAAATGGCGGGCGTAGCGCATCCGTAATGGGAAAGCTTGGCGCTCGCTTTCCAGCTGACAAATCCCCAAACGACCATCGAACGCCGCGGTTAAGTTGCGCTCGAATTGCACTTTGTCCATCGCTAATAATTCATTGGCGCGCTCAGGCGGCACCGACCAAACGATGGAGCAGAGATTGTCTTCATACAAAGGTAAAAATGCTAACGGGCCATCCTTTAAAAACACTTGGCGGGCGGTGGCAAGGTGCGGCATTTCGGTGCGGATCGTTGCGACAATTGCGTGGTGGCCGTAATCCCAAAATGTCAGCGGGATCTTGCATTGCTCACGCACCCAAGAGTTGGCGCCATCGGCAGCGATTACCAAGGCAGCACTCACACTTTCTATTCCAGACTCGGCACCATTGGCGAGGGTCAACCAAGCTTCGCGCTCACCAAAGGCAATGCGTTCTAAGCGTTGGTTTTCAATATGAGTGATATTGTCAAACTCAGCGACGCGTTTCGCCAGCGCAAAGCTAATGGCATCGTTTTCGATAATCGCGCCAAGACTGGTTTCGCTGATGCTGTTGGCGTCAAAGGCAATTTTGCCGAAACCGTCTTTATCCCACACCGCCATTTTTTGATAAGGCGTGGCGCGGGAAGTGTCTAAATAAGTCCATGCACCTAAGTTTTCTAACAAGCGCTGACTCGCCTTATTGATGGCGCTCACCCGCAGGCGCGGCTCGCCGACAACGGCATCGGTGTGGCCCGCATCGATAACGACGACATTCAGATCGGCCTGCGCCAATCCAATCGCGGTGGCGAGTCCCACCATGCCGCCACCCACAATGGCGATGTCATAGGCTTGTGAACTTAACATGGGTACATCCTTTTCGCGTTGCGATACCAGTAATGAAAAGCGGATTATTTCCAGCCCATTGCCTTATGAGCAACAGGGGTTTTAAGTGGCGGAAACCAAGATAACAAGCGCAAGCCTAAGTTACGACCCAGCGCCATCGGCCAGTATTGGTTTGAAAAGCCACGGACTAAAAATTCGATATTACGGATAGTGCTGTTTCTGTCGTGCTCGCGGGCATTGAGATAAGCATGGGTCACGGCGGCGGAGCCAATATCATCACCCTGCGCTAGCGCCGTATTTAGCACCTCAAGTAAGCTCACTACATCACGCAGGCCTAAGTTAAATCCTTGCCCCGCAATAGGATGCAGCGTCTGCGCCGCATTGCCGATAAACACACATCTGTGATGGATTGGCCTTGGCATATACGACAAATTAAGCGGATACGCATGGCGCGCGCTGACATCGATAAACGTGCCCGCACGATAACCAAAGGCCTGCTGCAGCGCCGCTAAAAATTCCGTTTTCGGCGCGGTTTGCATCTGTTTAGCCCGCGCATCATCGAGCGCCCACACAAGTGATAAGCGAGGTTGACCTTGGCTATCAGCCATAGGCAACAACGCTAAGGGACCTGTTTGGGTAAAACGCTCATAGGCCAAATGTTGATGCGGCTTGTCGGTTTGAATATTGGCAATAATCGCAGTTTGCTCGAAGGCCACTTGGGTCACGGGCAAAGCAAAACTGCTGCGCACTTTGGATTGCAGACCATCGGCGGCAACCACGAGTTTTGCTTTAAGGCGCTCGCCCGTGTCGAGCACTAAGGTGTGGCCTTCGACGGCGGGTTCCACTTGGGCAAGCTTGGCGGGGCAATAGAGTTTTACCTCGCTCTTGTTCAACTCGTTAAACAACACTTGGCCGACACGCTCAAGCTCAACCACTTGGCCTAAGGCCTCTAAATGAAACTGCGCGGCATTGAGTTCTGTCATACCAAAGTGGCCGCGATCCGATACATGGATATTTTCAATCGCAGTGCCCAAATGGGCGAGCTTTGGCCAGAGGCCTAAACGGGATAATTCGAAAATAGAACCATGGGCGATAGCGATGGAGCGAGCATCGAATCCGGGGTGTTGTTTATCGGGAAGGTGCGCCTCGATTAAGGCGATAGAAAGCGGCCTAGCTGCGGATAAAGAAAGACGCGCGAGAGCCAACGCGAGAGTCGCCCCCGCCATCGCACCGCCTACAATCGCGATGTCGACGTGTTGAACTGAAGTATCCATGTGATTTGTGGCCGTCATGGGGATCTCATTCAAGCTTTGGCATGGCACTGAGGCATGTAAACATAAAAGATGTAAACATCAGTGCTATGCACTCAAAAACACCAGTGCTATGGATTCAAAGGTAGGTTTGCCCGCCTTTGATATCAAATGAAGCCACTACTGCGTTAACTTATTGAACATTAAGCATTAAACTTAATCACTAAACCTAAGTATTAAACAACTGCGGTAAATTAATGCACCACCGCGGTATCGTCGGTCTCGCCAAGCGGGATTTCAGGGCCAAACTCCGAGTAACACATAATGGCGGCAATGCGCACAAACTCGAGTAGTTCAGTGTAAGCAGCTTCAGATTCTTCATCGTCGGCGACATCAAATTCCACTTGAGCAATTTCCGCCAAGTCTTTGATCACTTCACGCACTTCTGCCGAGGCTTGATTCAGTTTCGGCTGAATAATTGCCATGCCAGTCAAAAAGCTTTGGGTCCAAAGGGACAAGGCTTCAACACGTTGGCTGAGCGGCTCTTCTTCTTCGGGCAACAGCGGCATGAAACCAAATTCAAAATCCACTAAACGCGCGACAGAATCATTAAACAAATCACACACTAATTGGTGCAACTGCGCTGGCAAAGGTTGACCATCGTTCATCAAGTCAAATAAAGGCTTGATCCAAGTGTCGCCAGTTTGCGCTACACCACCGCAAATTAAACCGACTAAAGCACCGTGAACTTCTACCGGATGTTGGCCGATTTCAGCCGCATCTAAGGCGAGTTTTAAGCTGTCGATACGTAACGAAGGAGGGGTTGCCATGTCAGATCCCAATAAGATTTTTCCAGCAGCAATGCTAGCAGAGATAAAGACTTGAACCAATACTGAATCCCAATAATGGCGAAATCGGCCACACCCTGATAAAAAATTATCCAACTGTTCACACAAACAGCAAACAAAACCGCCAAAGACCAATCCATTTGCGGCTTACCTTGCACTTTTAATATCAGCCCTATATAGTCCGCCCTAAGAGGCTAACGAAAGGATCACCCGCGACATGAGTAACAGTGCTGTTGAAATTACCCTACTTGGGCGCACCTACTCTATCGCTTGCCCGAAAGGTCAAGAGGATGCCTTACGTACGGTAGCATTGGGAGTTGAACAACAACTCACAGCGTTAAAAACCCGAACCAATAGCCTAAGCCGCGAAGAAATTGCCATTATGGCGGCGCTGAATATTGGACACGAGTTGTTCCAAGAAAAGCAAAAAAATAAGCATTACATGCAACAGATGGACGACAGGATCAGCTTGCTGCAGTCGACCCTCGAAAATGCCTTAGTTGAGCGTTCAACTAAATAGATTTAAACTGTGCGCCTTGGTGATTTAACACCATTTGAGTTAAACCGACTGACGCACAGTGAATGGCTAAACTGGCTTATCTATATAAACCAATGTTTTAGCGATTCAATACCGTTTTGCTCCCTGGGATGCATGCCAACTGGTAATGTCCCTGTGCCGATAATTTTTATCTCAGGGTGAATGCTTTACTGACATTGTGCATGCTCGGCTTGTACCGAGAAGCCTTAGGAGGTAATCATTTACCCGCCTTGAACCTACGGTTCAAGGGCTACACCGGTAGCGGCATTCTGGGGAGCATCTTAATTTATGTCTACATCCTCCAAACTTTCTCATTTGAATACCCAAAGCGACACGGCGCACCTTGCCGTAGAGGTTGCTACTGTTGGTGAAATGACTGATGTCGCAAGCCATGCGGCAAATATCGCCATTCATACGCAAGAAAGCCGCAATCAGTTACGCAAAAGCATTCGTACCGCCCGCAAATCCCTTTCAGAAACCGAGCAAACCCAAGCAAGCTTAAGCGCCAGCCAACGAATGCTCGATGCATTGCAGGTCCAAAATGCGCAACATGTGGCGCTGTATCTCACCCACGATGGCGAACTCGCCACGCCGCCGCTGATCGCTGCGCTGTGGCAATTGGGCATTCACACCTATCTGCCAAGGTTGCATCCCTTCAATGCTGGGCAACTGTTATTCCTGCATTACAGTGCTGACACGCCGATGCAGGCGAATCAATTCGGCATCTTAGAACCTAAGTTAGATGTGCGCGCCATTATCCCAGTAACTGAGCTAGATGTGGTTATCACGCCCTTAGTGGCGTTTGATTTAATGGGGAATCGCATGGGCATGGGCGGCGGTTATTACGATAGGACGCTGGCAAACTGGCAGCTCAAAGGTAAACCTTTGCCTATGGGTTACGCCCACGACTGCCAGCAAGTTGTGAGTTTACCCTGCGAGCATTGGGATGTGCCTTTGCCATTCATCATCACCCCAAGTCGCGTACTGACGTTTTAAGCCATTAGCTGTTGCTCGAAAAATCAAATGACTATTTTAACTGGCGGCCGCCATCGACATTATGACAACGACCTGTGACGTAGCGGCTATTAAGCAGGTAGTCCACGAGTTCGATAATCTCCGCATTCCCCGCCTCTTTCGGCAACAGCGCTTTGGCTAAGGTTTTTTGCTGATAGGCGGCGTCATCACCCGTATTAAATAGGATCATCGCTGGTGCAATCGAATTGACTTTAACCTCGGGCGCGAATTTGGCGGCAAAGGATAGCGTCATATTGTGCAGCGCGGCTTTACTGGCGGCATAGGCTATGTGCTTCTGACTGCCCTTCTCTGCCACGTAATCGGTAATATGAATCACATCACTGCCGCCGATTTCATCGCCAGCAGCGGCACGTAGCTGCGCCTCTAAGGCCAAGTTCAACTGATAGGGCACGCTCACATGCACTTGCATCATCCGCTGCAGCACTTGGCTCGGTGCAAAAGTGATACTCTTTAAAGGCTCATTATTTGTAAGAACAGGCTCCGGCAGCCAGTCCGAAGCATTGTGAATAATGGCGCGAATTTGAGGCAGTTGAGTTAACTCATCGATTAAGGCTTGCACTTGGGCATCGTCATAAAAATCGCAGGGATACAGAGTCGCACCTAAAGCGTTCAGCTCATCGATGCTATCGTAATGGCTGCGATAAGTACCAATCACCTGCTGACCTTGGGCTAGAAAATGTTTGGCTAAGGCGTAACCTATGCGTTTACCCACGCCTGTGATTATGAGGGGAGATGTCATACCTATCCTTTTGATTCGTCATTGCTCAGGTTTTACCTTGTTCACTTAAAGGTAAGCTGATGAATAACCAAGATGTTACTGTACTCGTTTGAATTTAACCTAATAAAAAGCCAAATGAGACACACATTAGATTTAAATCAGCTGCGATCTACAACCCTTTATTCTGCGTATTAGGGTAAAAGAAAACCAAGCTTAAGTGCGTAAGCCAAGAGCTTTGATCAAGTATTGTGGTCAAGTCATCAGAGGTGAACCCGATGGAACTGCGGATTTTTTACGATGGAAATTGTCCATTATGTAGCGCCGAGATGCGTCAACTGAAAGCGCGCGATCCGAAAAACTTGATTGCGCTTGAAGATTTAAATGCACCCGATTTTAGCGAGCGTTTCCGCCATATCGATAGAGACTACGCCAATACGATTCTCCATGGCGAAACCGCAACAGGCGAAGTGTTACTCGGGTTAGATGTCACTTGTAAAGCGTGGGCACTGACAGGTACTCGTACTTGGATCCAACTGTTACGCCTGCCCGTGATTAAAACTGTGGCCGATTGGTGCTATCTCAGATTCGCAAAACACAGATATCGCATCTCCTATTTACTGACGGGTAAAGCCCGCTGCGACGATAACTGCCAAATTCCCACCAGGCGCCGCTGATCGATTAAGTTAAATTGAGCAAGTGTAAAACTGAGGCATAAAAAAACGGAGCTCAATGGCTCCGTTTTTTAATTCGTCATAATCTAAAAAGGTTATCCGAAAGATTATTTAACGAAATCAACGCCTAGTTTGATATCGCCTTTCAGCGTATCTAACATAGAATCACGAGCGTTAGCTTCGAATGCACTCACTTCACCGTAAGGCAGTACTTTTTCAATACCGTTTTTGCCTAACAGCACAGGTTGTGCGAAGAACTCTGCGTGCTCGCTGCCGCCGTCAACATAGGCGCATTCAACGATGTTAGCTTCGCCTTGCAGACCACGAACCAAAGACAGACCGAAACGGCAAGCCGCTTGACCCATAGACAGAGTCGCGCTACCGCCACCGGCTTTAGCTTCAACCACTTCTGTACCCGCGTTTTGGATGCGAGTTGTCAGACTTGCCACTTCTTCGTCAGTGAAAGTCACGCCTTCAACTTGAGACAGTAATGGCAGAATGGTCACGCCGCTGTGGCCGCCGATCACATTGACTTTAACGTCAGCAACGTTCAGGCCTTTTAATTCGGCGATGAAGGTTTCAGAACGGATCACGTCTAATGTCGTGATACCGAACAGACGGTTCTTATCGTAAACACCCGCTTTCTTCATCACTTCTGCAGCGATAGCGACAGTAGTGTTGACTGGGTTAGTGATAATGCCAACCAAAGCCGTAGGGCAAGTTGCCGCTACTTTTTCGATCAGGTTGCGAACGATACCGGCATTGATATTGAACAGATCTGAACGATCCATACCAGGCTTACGCGCAACACCAGCAGAAATTAGAACAACGTCAGCACCCACGAGGGCAGGCGTTGGATCTTCACCAGCAAAACCTTTGATTTCAACAGCAGTAGGGATGTGGCTCAAGTCAACCGCAACACCCGGAGTAACCGGTGCGATATCATATAGAGACAAATGTGAACCCGCAGGCAGTTGAGTTTTTAACAGTAGGGCAAGAGCCTGGCCGATACCACCAGCAGCACCAAGTACAGCAACTTTCATAGTTATCTCCGTTATTTCTCGGATATGTGTGACATGGATCTAATTTACGTTGGCGTCACATTACTGGAATGTCACAACAATTTCAATTATCCCTTAGTCGTGGGACAAAAGAATTCCGGAATAACTTAGAAGCAATGTAGAACAATTACTCAAATTGGTATTTTTACGCCCCCAGCAAACGCTTAACCACAGGGAGTTAGTGAATTTTTATTCAACCAATCTGGTTATTTGTTGACAATTTTTCTAAAAATATTCAAAATGGGCCTGTTTTTTTGAATAACGAATAATAATATTATGCAAACGACCAAGAATCAGGATGACCTTGTTAGAATTTTTAAGTCGATTTTAAAAGAAGAGCGCTTTGGCTCTCAAAGTGAAATCGTCACCGCCTTGCAAGCTGAAGGCTTTGGTAATATTAACCAATCAAAAGTATCACGCATGCTCAGCAAGTTCGGCGCAGTGCGGACTCGCAACGCTAAGCAAGAGATGGTGTATTGCTTACCGGCCGAATTAGGCGTACCCACCGCGGGTAGCCCGCTGAAGAATTTGGTACTCGACGTCGATCATAACCAAGCGATGATCGTCGTGCGAACTAGCCCAGGTGCTGCGCAGCTGATTGCCCGTTTATTGGATTCTATCGGTAAACCAGAAGGCATTTTGGGCACAATTGCCGGTGATGACACTATCTTTATTTGTCCATCGAGCATCCAAGATATCGCCGATACCTTAGAAACCATCAAATCTTTATTCAATTACGCAGAATAAAAAAACAGGTCAGCTTGCTGACCTGTTCTATTTCATCTGTACGCATTTCTGTCCAATCTTGCGCTGATTATTTGGCCATTGTCCCGATTACGTTACACATTTAAGCCAATCTCGCGTGCACCGATGTTTATACGCCAAGGTCAGTAAGCCACACTGATGCGCTGATTTGCGTGAGTGCCCTGTTCAGCCTCATCTAACATGGCTTTAGCGTAATCTGTAACAGAAATGCGGCTGCGACCATTAGCATCGGTAAAGAAGCTGTCGCCACCAAGACGATATGGGCCTTCACTCTCACCAGGATAAATCTCAGCGGCTGGGCTCACAAAGGTCCAATTGATTGCAGTTTGCGCCGCACGAAATACCTGCAAAGCTTCACCCTGAGCTAACGCCTCATCTTTATATGCTGCGGGGAAATCTGGGCTAGAAACCAGAGTCACACCGGGTGCCACTTCTAAGCTCCCTGCGCCACCAACCCACAATAAACGTGGCACCTTAGCGTTAGGCAGCACATCCAGTAAATGCTGAACCGTACTCGCCACTAGGCCATGATTTTGTTGTGCGCGCCCACCAACAGAGGCAATGACAACATCTACGCCAGCAAAGGTTTGCGCAACTAATGGCTGCTCTAAATCCACAGCATGCACAGCCACATCAGTAGCGGATAACTTGCTCGGATCACGCACTAGCGCTGTTACTTGGTGCCCACGGCTCAATGCTTCTTTTAAAATTGCACCACCAATCCAACCTGTTGCACCTAAAATTGCGATTTTCATTTCGTTAACTCTCTCTGATGATTTACATTGAAGCCAGTTTACTTGCAGTATTTCCCGTGATAAACATCAATAAATGAGCATGATTGTTTCAGTTTGAGGTACTAATGTGGATAAAATTGCCGCAATACGCAGTTTCGTCGAAGTGGCAAACTGTGGCAGCTTTACCAAAGCTGCCGAGCATTTAGACCTCAGCCGCCTGCAGGTGTCCCGCCATATTCAAGAAGTAGAGCAGTGGTTGAGTTTACGCTTACTACACCGTACCACCCGCAGCGTCAGCCTGACTTTGCAAGGCGAAGAAGCGCTGCAATTTTGCCAGCGGATCTTAAGTGAAGTCGCCGCCATGGAAAGCCGCGCCCACAGCCATAACAGTGAACTGGTGGGCAGTATTCGCATCGCCACACCGATTGGCCTTGGACAGCACAGCCTGTTTGATGTCGTCGACCGCTTTATTAAAATTCACCCTAAGGTCAGCATTCAGCTGGTGATGTCAGACAGTTTTGCCCAATTGGTGGATGAGCGAGTCGATGTGGCACTGCGCTATACCGAGCAGCCCGATGATAATTTGATTGCCCGCCGTTTAATGACCATAGATGCCGTGATCTGCGCTGCGCCGAGCTACCTTGATAGCAACACACCACTTGTCGAGCCCATCGATCTACTGGCTCACAACTGCCTGATACACTCGGCGCAACAAAATTGGCCTTTCCTGAAAGAGCTGCAAGCCGAGCATGTAAAAGTCACCGGCAATCTTAAAGCCAACGATATGGGCGTATTGGTGAGTGCGGCGCTGCGGGGACATGGCATAGTGCGTTTGCCCTGCGACTTAGCCAATCAATACCTTGCCAGTGGCCAGCTCAAAGAAGTGTTACCCGACTTTACGACGCCAGGCCAAACCTTATGGGCTGTGTACTTGTCCCGCAGTTATCAGCAAAATCTGGTGCGCGCCTTTATCGATTTCACTGCCCAGCAATGGCAACTCGATATCAAAAAATGGCTCCCAGCGCATTAGCATAAAAAACGCACTTAGGCGTTAGCGTAAGTGCGTGTTAATTGATGCTGAATCTGCTCAGATATCGAAAGCTTATTCGTCGAATTGCAGCATAAAATCCAATGCGGGGGCAAAGAAAGATGAGCCTGTCATCGCCTTGGTAAAATGCATCAAATGATCATGGTTACCTTCGCCATCACCAAACATCATACTATGCAGCATCTTTTCAAAATGCTCAGGCGTGCGGCAGTTAGAGATAAACATCAATCCCTGCTCTTTTAGTGAACCATAAGGCATGCTCTGGCGCAGGATCTCCATCGACTGACCGTTCTCATCTTTAAGATTCACTCGCTTGATATGGCTGGTCAGTGGCTTATCTTCTGACTCATACTCGATATTATCTTGCTTAGTGCGACCGATAATATCTTCTTGTTTTTTAACCGGTAATCTATGCCATTTACTCAGGTTATGGGCATACTTTTGCACATGAATATAGCTGCCGCCCCTAAACTCAGGATCTTCATCGCAAACCAGAGCGACTTCTTGACGGTGACGCCCCTTAGGGTTTTCGGTGCCATCGACAAAGCCGGTTAAATCGCGGCTATCCATAAATCTAAAGCCCCGTTCTTCATCGACTAATTCCACTAAGTCTTCAAACATTTGGCTGATTTCATTAGCGACTAAATGCAGAATATCGTAACGGTCGCAGCGGATATGCACGAACAAATCATATTCAATTGCCGGCGCTTCGCGGCTGCCGACTTGCATCGCAGGGAAAGGCTTGAGCATTTCAGGGCGAGCATTGGGGTAGAGGCTATCCCAATAATTAGCGCCAATCCCCACAAAACCATTGAATGCACTGTCAGAGTATTGATCTGTCAGCTCATAAATATACTGCGCAACGTTGGCAAGACAGGGACGTAATTGCGACTCGACATTGTCATTGGCATTAAACATCAAATAGACACTGTGTAAGTTCCCCTCTGCACACACACCCAACTGTTCACGCGGCATATTTTGTATATCCATTTGGTTATCACCCTTTTTCTAAATTCATTTTCGGCAATATTATCCGCAACTTTACCTGAAAATGACATTAACTAACGCACAGTTTGTTCTGGTTTATCATGATAATGCTCATTACGCAGCTTTATCGCGCCCAAGATCCCTAAATGTAAAAATTGACGAGACTGTAAAAGTCTCGTCAATCAGTTTAATCGAATAAATGAAGCAAAGCTTACTCTGCCTCAAGCTTACCTTAGTGTGACGCTGAAGTTAATAACCGGCGGCATGACCATCTTTACGGCTCTCAGAAGCCGCACGATACACGCCCGTTTCAGCATTAAATCCAATAGCTTGATAGCCGCCAAAATCGCCAAGGCCGTCACGCAGCACATGACCTTTCTTGATAAGCTCACGGCGCGTTTCCACAGGGAAGCCCGATTCCAGACTGACGTAGCCGCCGTCATTCATCACTTCGCCGGTGGGCTCAGTTGAACCCATATGCAAAATTCTGGGGGCATCGCCCGCTTCTTGCAAGTTCATTTTAAAATCAATCAGGTTCATTACAATCTGCGCGTGCATCTGTGGTTGAGTCGCGCCGCCCATCACCCCAAAGCTGAGCCAAGGTTTACCGTCTTTGGTCACAAAAGCGGGAATGATAGTATGGAAAGGACGCTTGCCCGGTGCGTAGGTATTAAAACGCCCCTCAGTTAAATCAAACATTTGCCCACGATCTTGCAGCACAAAACCGAGATCCGGCGGCGTCATCCCTGAACCCATACCACGGTAATTACTTTGAATGAGTGACACCATGTTGCCGTCTTTGTCGGCGGTGGTCAGGTACACAGTATCGCCATGTTGCAACGCTGGATTACCCGCATCGACACTCTTGGCCGCTTTATTGGGATCGATTAACTTAGCGCGATCATAATTGTATTGCTGCGAAATCAACTCGTTAACTGGCACTTTATTAAAGGCCATGTCGGCATAAAACTTAGCTCTGTCGGCAAAGGCGAGTTTTTTGGCTTCGACAAATAAATGCACATATTCGGGGCTATTAAAGCCCATAGCAGCCACATTAAAGGGTTCCATGGTTTTTAGGATTTGCAGCGCCGCAATCCCTTGTCCATTGGGCGGCAGTTCCCATACATCGTAACCACGGTAGTTCACCGAAACCGGCTCTATCCAGTCGCTAGTATGGCTGGCTAAGTCATCATAACTTAAATAACCACCTTGGGATTTCATGTACTTATCGATACTTTTGGCGATATCGCCTTTATAGAAAGCATCGCGGCCACCCTTGGCAATTTTCTCATAGGTATTAGCAAGCGCTGGGTTTTTAAAGATTTCGCCCACCGCTGGCATCTTGCCATTAGGCATATAAGTTTCTTTAAAACCGGGGAATTTTGCGAGTTTTTTACCGCTACCCTCAAGATAATAAGCAATCAATTCGGACACAGGAAAACCATCACGGGCATAGTGGATTGCGGGCGCGAGATTATCGGTCATAGCTAATTTGCCGAACTTATTATGCAGCTCATACCAACCATCCACAGCGCCGGGCACTGAAACAGGCAAGGGCCCAAGCGGTGGCAAATAGTCTAAGCCGAGGGATTTAAGCTTTTCTAAACTTAAGGATTTTGGACTGCGACCCGAAGCGTTAAGGCCATAGAGGCGTTGATCTTTCGCGCTCCAGACGATGGCAAATAAGTCACCACCAACACCCGAACCCGTTGGTTCGACTAACCCTAGCATGGCATTGGCGGCAATCGCCGCATCGACCGCGCTGCCGCCCTGCTTGAGTATATCAATAGCGACTTGCGTGGCGAGTGGTTGACTGGTCGCCGCCATTCCATGGGTGGCATACACTTCTGAGCGCGTCGCAAAGGCTTTACCCGTGATCCTATCCATGGCCATCACTCCTGAAGACGATATTGCCGTCGCTACTGTCACTAAGGTACAAATTGATTTTATTGTTTTTATCATAATTCCTCCCACTCTGGAGAAATTAAGGTAACAAGGATGGTCTAAAATATCACCAACCAATACCGCATAGGCCTAAGTTAAACGTAAGCAAAAATGTCGTACTTTCGTTGGTGATAGCTTATCGCCGTGGCATTAATACCTGACCGCTTAGATTTGCTCTGCACAATATCAATATGTCTAAGATTCAAATAGTACCAGCGAGTGCAGCTCTGTCGTGACCCCGACTTTTTGGCCGATAGTGAGCTGCATCATTTGGCTTCGCACTTCGACATAATAAGCGTGAGAAGCGGCTTCAATTTTGACCCAGTAATGACAAAAAGCGCCTAAGAAACGCCGCTCTGTGATCGTGCCCACACCTTGCTCATCGGCGCTGAGCGTCAATTGCTGCGGGCGCAAGAATACCGTACCGCTGAACTCGCTCGGCAACCCTAATGGCGTAAGGCTGGTTAAATGACCGATAGGAGTGGCAACTCTGTGTCCATCGAGCACTGCGGCGGGTAAGTAATTACCGCTACCTAAAAAGTCCGCCACATAACGGCTGTTTGGCGCGGCATACAAGGCTTCAGCGCTGCCATACTGCACTATAATGCCTTGATTAAAAATCGCCAAAGTATCAGCAAATACAAAGGCTTCATCCTTACTGTGGGTGACAAACACCGCGCTAACATTACGCTGTTTTAAAATGCTGCGAATTTCCGCCATCATCTCGTAGCGCACTTGGGCATCGATATTAGAAAAAGGCTCATCGAGCAGTAATAACTGCGGCTCATAGGCAAGTGCCCGCGCAATCGAGACGCGCTGCTGCTGACCGCCAGATAACTCATGGGGATAACGCTGAGCTAAGCCTTCCAGTTTGACTAAGGTTAGCATGTCATCCAACCGTGCCTGACGCTCGGCGGCCGACAATTTAGCCACGCCAAAAAGGATATTCTCAGCCACAGTTAAATGGGGGAAAAGCGCATAGTCTTGAAAAATCATGCCGATACCGCGCTGTTCGCTAGGCACAAACTGGCTGTCGCCACTCACAACGCGGCCATTGATCTGAATTTCACCTTGGCTAATCGCCTGTAAGCCCGCAACCGCTCGCAATAAGGTCGTCTTGCCACAACCGCTGGGGCCTAATAGCGCAAGGATTTCCCCTTGGTCGAGAGCCAAGCTCAAGCCTTTGAGTACTTGCTGGCCCAGATAATCGCTATGAACTTGCATAAGTTTGAGCGTGTTTGTCATCAGCTGTGTAGCTCCAATGAACGGTTTAAATAAATCAGCGGCACTAAGCCCACCAGTACAATGACAATCGCGGCTAAGGCGCCGTGCTCGAGTTTTTCATCGGACACAAACTGGAAAACATAGGTTGCAAGGTTTTCAAAACCGATAGGTCGCAGTAATAATGCCGCGGGCAATTCCTTCATGCTTTCGATAAACACCAATAACGCGCCCGCAAACAATCCCTTACCAAGTAGAGGTAAATGCACTCTTTGCAGTAACTGCCGTGGACCTTGGCCCATAGTCAGGCTCACCATGTCCAGCGATGGCGAAATGCGTTTATAGCTGCTTTCAACGCTGCCGATAGCAATTGCCACAAAACGTACGCAAAAGGCAAAAATCAACGCCACTACGCTGCCCGTCAAAATAAGTCCTGGGCCGTCTAAACCAAGTAGATCCGCCAGATCGTTAATCGCAAAATCGAGCATAGTGAGCGGCACTAATACGCCGATAGCGAGCACAGTGCCGGGCAAGGCATAACCCGTCGAGGCTAAACGTGAGGGCAAGGCATCACTGGGTCTTGGGCTTATCCGGCGTACAAACATGAGCAGCAAAGCGATTAAGCAACAAATTAAGCTAGTGATCAGCCCAAGGCTGAGACTGTTAAGGCTTAACTGCCAAAAGCTCTCATCCCAGCTTTGTTCAAAATAACCAATGGCATAGGATAATATAATCCCAAAGGGCAGCAAAAAGGCTAATAGCAGCAGAGTGGCACAAAAGCTCAGTGCAACTGCGGTTTGCACTGCCGAGAGTCGATACAAATCACTGGCTTGGATGCGCGATTGTTTTTGGAATAACTGCTGTTTACGGCGGGCAAAACGCTCAAATCCAATCAGGCTAAACACCACCAGCAAAATAATCGCCGACAACTTAGCGGCGGCGGTCAGATTGCCATAACCCAACCAAGTGTCATACACGGCCGTGGTTAAGGTTGGCACGGCAAAATAGTTAACCGTCGCAAAATCGGCGGCGGTTTCCATCGCCACCAAGGCCACGCCAATCGCGAGTGCAGGCCTTGCCATAGGCAAAGAAAGCCGCCAAAAACTCTGCCAGGGTGAACAGCCCATAATGCGCGAAGCATGGGCCAAACTTAAGGATTGCTCCATAAAGGCGGTACGCGCCAAGAGATAAATATAGGGAAATAATACCAGCGACAACATGCACGCCGCGCCGCCTAAGGTGCGAATATCGGGGAAGAAATAATCCTGCGATGAGCTCCAGCCAAATATTGATCTCAAGCTGCGCTGCACTGGCCCCGCATAATCGAGCAAATCGGTATAAACGTAGGCAACAATATATCCCGGCATAGCGAGGGGCAGTAATAGCGCCCATTGCAAATAACGCCTACCGACAAATTCACAGCGAGCCATCAACCAAGCACAAGGTAACGCGAGTAATAACGCGCCCAAACTCACCCAAAAGATCAGCAATAAACTGTTGATGATATAAGTTGGCAGAACCGTTGCCATCAAGTGGCCAAACACGGCTTCATCAGGCTGCAAAGCCTGCAATATCAGCGCAACCAGTGGCAACACCAGTATGGTGGCGACCGCATAACCAGCAAGCGACCAGCTTCTGGCTAATCCTAAAATCATGTCAATCCTTAAAAAGTCACAGCGCCAATCAATGGCGCTGATAACCTAATCTGCAATTTTTCACTCGCACTTAAAGCAAAATGCTAGAGATCAAACTGCACTTCATCTAATAACTTAACCGCCGCTTGGTGATATTCGGCCAGTTTGAAAATAGGCAATTGATCCGACTTAAACTCGCCCCATGAAGCCACTAAGGTTGAAGGTGTCACATCTGCTTTCACTGGATATTCCATATTCACATCGGCATAGGCCTTTTGAGCCACATCGGCGGATAAGAATTCCATCAATTTGATCGCATTGGCTTTATTCGGTGCATGACGGGTTAATACCATACCAGACACGTTCACATGGGCACCGCGATCGGCTTGGTTCGGGAAGTTAATCGTCACCGCTTCAGCCCAGCTTTTTTGCTCTGGGTCTTGCATCATGTTGCCGTAATAATAGCTGTTGCCGATGGCGATATCACATAAGCCTTCTTTTACCGCTTTCACTTGGGCTCTGTCATTACCCTGTGGCTTGCGCGCTAAGTTACTCTTCACGCCTGCCAACCAAGTTTTGGCCTCAGCTTCACCGTGGTGGGCAATCATAGATGCCACTAACGCTATGTTGTAAGGATGCTTACCGCTGCGGGTACAGATTTTGCCTTTGTATTTAGGATCGGCGAGTTCTTCATAGGTAATTTGCTGCGGCCCTAAACGGTCTTTCGCCGTGTAGAGATTTCGCACTCGCATAGTCAGGGCATACCACTCGCCGTCAGGATCGCGATACTGGGCAGGAATATTGCTTTCGAGTTGGGTATTTTTAACTGGTGAAGTCAGATCTTTATCGACTAATTCAACCAGACGTGAGAAATCAGAGGTCAGCACCAGATCTGCAGGGGATAAACGACCTTCACGGGCGAGACGCTCGGCAATGCCGTCTTTTGCAAAGACCAAATTCACACCTATGCCGGTTTCTTCGGTGAAACGCGTCAGGATAGGCTCCACCAAGAAGGCTTGGCGATAAGAATAAACGGTTAATTTATCATCAGCATTCGCCGAATGCCCAACCGACATTAACCCAACTACTGCTGCGCAAGTTACCAATTTCATTACCGATTTCTCCCCAAAGTGATGACGTGTTCAGCGAGTGTGAACATGGCTGCATTAATGATAATGCTTATCAGTTGCGCAAGAGTAATAGATAGATAAGTGGAGGGCAATAGTCTATTTAACTTTTTGTTTTTAATGAGTTTAAAATCAAAACTGGTGATTATCTCAAATCAAACTAAACTGAACCTTAATTTGCTTAAAATGCTTTTAGGAGGCGTTATGTTAACTGTTTTGCTGCTAGGCGTAGTCGCAGTGACGCTATTTGGCTTATTTAAACTCAACACTGGCCACAAACGGCATAAACACTATGCTAAAGCTGTTATTCCATACACTGACGGGACTAAGCTGCATCATCATTTTCACAGTGTAAGCATAGTGAATGACGGCAGTTGCTGTAAGCAAGTTGAAACATTCTCTGGAAAACGTTTTCTATCGAAGGATGCGCCGGAAATCCCGATGGAAGAATGCACTATGACCCACTGCCAATGCCGCTATCAACACCATGAAGATAGACGCCAAATAGGGAATGATCGCAGAGTTGAATACGGGGTCACGCGGGATTTATTCGGCGCTTTTGGAGAACAAAACCGCCGTGATAGACCAAAGGGAAGACGCGCAACCGACGGCTGAGCATCTTCATCCAATTACTGGGGGCGAGTTTGAATAAATGCGGGTAGATCACGCATCTCACTAAACCAAAGTGCCGTCGCTGGGGCAACCTTGCGCCAATCTAACTCTGGATGTCTAAAGTCCACATAATCAAGCAAGCAAATCAAGGCTAATTGCGGTGCCTGAATCGTGGTTTGGGTGATCACGGTTTGCAGTTCAACCTGCATAAGTCCACGCAACAATGCTTGTTCAAAACGGGCCGTCCAAAAAGCCGATCTCACACCTTCATCTTCACGCATCTGCTCTTGGCGCAATTTTACCGCACTATCGATTAAGCCTTTTATCAAGGAATACTGACACTCCAACACCCAGTTATTACTTGAGATGCCAAACATCTTACGATCGCCAAGCTCAGCATCTAGGTAACGCATAATCACTTCGCTATCGAATAGTGCCACGCCATCGTTGGTGATAAGACAAGGGATCTGTCCTAACGGGTTCGCATCGAGTAATTCGGCACTGTTTTCAAAGGGATTGACTAGCAGCTCTTCAATATTGTTAATCCCTAAATACTGGATTAAGGCTCTAACACAACGGGCATAGGGTGAAGCTTGAGAACTTAACAACTTCATCAAAAATTTCCTTTTATTTGCATTAAACGCTATGGCTATTAAGGGGTGAGAACTGTTTACTCTCACCGCCCATATAAAATGCGATCACCAATATTTCTCTACGGTAATTTGTCCCGGAGCACGACGTAAATTCTTCACCAATCCCTTATCGAGTAAGGCACTTTGGGCGCCATTTATCATACCGGGATTGCCGCAAATCATGACTTGGGAATCAGCAGCACTTAAGGTTAATCCTGCCTTTTGTTCGATTTCCCCCGAGACTATGCCCTCGGGAATACGACACTGCAACGCATCGGCCAAGGGTTCACGGGTCACACTCAAAACTAATATAAACTGTGCTGGGTATTTGCGTTCTAACTCACGCAGCTTATCAAGGTACGCCAAATCCTGCGCCTCGCGTACGCCATAAACAAGCACCACTTTTTCAAAACGCTCCCAAGGTTCATGGGTGTCGAGCATAGACAAAAATGGCCCTACCGCTGTACCTGTGGCCAAAAACCATAAGTGCTTGCCTTGAAGTTCACCCTTAGGAATTTCCGCTAAGGTCATAAAACCGGTCGCGGTTGAGGTGATTTCAATTTCATCGCCTATGACAAGGTTGTGTAATTGCGGCGATAACAGACCGTCCTCTACCGCAACGGCGAGCACTTCGGCATAGGGTTTATCGGGGGAATTTACTAAGGAGTAAGCTCTGGCCACACGCTTATCATCTTGCATTTGACTTAACTTGATAAACTGACCAGGAATAAATGGGGCTAACTCGGCGGCGATGCGCAATGAAAATAACTTATCGCTCCAATCAATACGTTCTATAACTTGTCCCCTAGTCCACATAACTTGCCCTCAAGCGAAACGTTAAATAGACTTCCAGCATAGACTTTTTTCCGCATAACAAAAACCCCTTATGATAAGGGGCTTATGACGATAGAACCGAAAACAACAGAGCGTTAACTGGCACTCGATTGTGTCTCATCTGTCTTCTTGTTAAAGCTATCTCTAAAGGCCTGTAATCCCTCTTGCACTAAACCGTAGGTTTTATCGACACCATCGGCAATATCACCCTGCAACACTTTAAGACCAGACAGAATATCTTTCGCTTCTTTAAAGCCGTTATCAATTGCACCACCAATGATTCCCATAAAGCTATCGAGTTGATCGCTTAGACTCATACCCGAATTTTGTTGCTGGTGAATGCTAAAAAATTGCGTCGCAAAACTCACGATACGATCTGCAGTCGCTTCTTGTGATGTATCTACGCCATTATCGTAAGCAGTTTGAATCGCGTTCTCGCCCATAGTAGGCGCTAACTCTTTATTAATCGACTCTATCGCAGCGCGATAAAGCAAGGTCATAGACTGATCGCCTGACTTGATATTCACATCTTGCTGTGCCGATAGAATCGCTTGATTCATCAGCTGCTTACTCGTTTGCTGCGCGGTTTGTTTCGAGGTCAATTCTGTGGTTTTCGCGTCCTTCGAATCACTCACTTCGGTACCCTTAGGCGCCGTATTTTCAGCATATTTTTTCTGCGGCAAAGGGGTACTTTGCACTTGAGGAGATTTATTAATTTCCATGATGACTATCCATTCAATTCGGGTCGACTTTATTATCGACCAAAATTTAACCTGCTTTAGTAATTTTTAGAATTGAAGTACCATCGTGACCACAAGGCCATGATAAGGCCCGTATAAATTGAGTGGGTTTATTCTGTATAAATTGCATAAAGTGCCAATCCACCCGCATGCAGCTCATTGCTATCGTCGAGCTTAGACAAAAGCTAATAGAAAAGGATGTTACACCATGGCAGCAGGCCGCAGTTTGAGTCATTTCCGCTTTCACGCGTTTACACAAATACTTAAGCGCTGTACTGAGCACTATATGGGCATCAATATTAAACGCCTTAGTTTGCTCACTGGTCTTATTATCTTAACTTGTCTCGGCCTCTCGCCGATTAGCCAAGCCCATGCGGAAGACAGGCTGATTATTTTAGTCAGGCATGCCGAAAAAGCCGACACGCCAGCCAATGACCCGCAGTTATCGCCCAAGGGGGAAATGCGCGCAACGTCACTGATCACCGCCTTGAGCCGCACGCCGTTGTCGCAACTCATCGCGACTCAATACCTGCGAACCCAGCAAACACTCACGCCCATCGCCGAGGCTCGCCATTTGCCAGTGACGATAGTCGAAGCAGCAAAGCCTATCGAAGAACATATTCAGCAGATTGTCGAACAAGTACATGCGGTACAAGGTAATACGCTCATCGCTGGTCATTCAAACACAGTGCCATTGATCATAAAAGCCCTGGGTGGACCTGAGATCCAAGCGATCGGCGAAGAGGACTACAGTCAGCTGTTTTTACTCTCTCTCAATGATGGCCAACCCGCAAGCTTGATCTCCACCCGCTACGGACAAGAATAAGGATAAATAACATGAGTGAACTCAATTGGTTTATGTGGGGACTCGATCTGTTGTCAGGACTGTTTTTAATCGTTATAGGACTCGCAGTACTCGCGGTTATTTACATGTATATCGCAGATAAAATGCAGACCAAACAAGCGGTAAGACATAACTATCCCGTGATTGGTCGTTTTCGATATCTGTTCGAAAAACAAGGTGAGTTTTTCAGACAATACTTTTTTGCCCAAGACAGGGAAGAATTGCCCTTCAACCGTGCTGAACGCAGCTGGGTGTACCGCGCCGCCAAAAATGTCGATAGAACCATAGCCTTTGGTTCGACTCGTCCCTTGGATGCAGCTGGTACTATCATGTTTATGAATACCGCCTTCCCAACCCAAGATGAAGATATCACTCCTATTCATCCTCTGACGATTGGCACTCACTGTCGTCAACCTTATACGACTCAAGCCATTTGCCATATTTCAGCCATGAGTTTTGGCGCCCTATCTCGTCCAGCCATCACCGCCCTTTCCCATGGCGCAGCGCAAGCGGGTTGCTGGCTTAATACGGGTGAAGGCGGTTTGAGCCCATATCATCTCAAAGGTGGCTGCGATCTCGTCTTTCAAATTGGAACAGCAAAATACGGTGTGCGAAATGAACAAGGACATTTAGACGATGAAAAACTGAAAGCGATAGCGATTCATCCTGAAGTCAAAATGTTCGAAATTAAAATGAGCCAAGGCGCAAAACCTGGCAAGGGTGGCATTTTACCCGGTATTAAAGTGACCGCAGAAATTGCCCATATTCGCGGTATTCCAGAGGGACACGACTCAATCAGCCCCAATGGCCACATCGAATTTAAGTCAGTGAATGATATTTTGGATATGGTCGAGCGAGTACGTGAAGTTACTGGTAAACCTACCGGCATCAAAGCCGTACTCGGGGATGTGCAGTGGCTGGAAGATTTATGTAATGAAATTGAACGCCGCGGCGAAGACTCAGCCCCCGACTTTTTCACCTTAGACAGCGCCGATGGCGGCACGGGCGCAGCGCCGCAACCGTTAATGGATTATGTAGGATTACCGCTGAAAGAAAGCTTACCTATCCTAGTCAATATCTTGATCCAACGAGGCTTGCGTAAACGTATCAAAGTCATCGCCTCGGGCAAACTTATCGTCCCATCCAGAGTCGCTTGGGCTTTGGCATTAGGCGCCGACTTTATCGCATCGGCACGTGGCAACATGTTCGCCCTCGGCTGCATTCAAGCCTTGCAATGTAATAAAGATACCTGCCCAACGGGTATTACGACGCACAATCCAAAACTACAACAAGGGCTAAATCCTAGGGACAAATCGACGCGTGTCGCTAGCTATAATCATAATTTACATCATGACTTAGGGCTGATTGCACACTCTTGCGGAGTGACAGAGCCAAGACAGCTCAAGCCTTCACATGTACGAATTGTGCTCGATAGCGGCTTATCCATCTCACTCGACAAATTCTATTCGCACATGGATAAATAGCCGCAAATCCTTACCGTTATTAGCCAGTACAACTTTTGTCTATATGGGTTTTACATCAGGTATATTTGAATGCGCATCACAAAAGAGGTAAGATTCGTGAGGTGAGGCGTTATTCAAATACCTTACCCACAATAGAACTTAAGGAAACACTTTGAAATCTAGCTTCGTAAGCCAACTGCCCCCCAGTAAAACTGTAAGCACGAGCTGTAAGAGCTGTAATCGCCTAACTGAGATCGAAGGCGAGCTTGTGTGTTTTCGTGAAGGACAGATCATCCGACTCACATTGATCGATGAGTCAGCGCCTAAATTGAATCTTTTATGCGAAGGTTGGAAAGCTGGCAAGCTAAACGGCGTAGCTTAATTCGGTAATATTTATCGAGAGTCGCATTTATCTAGAGTAGTTCTAGAGCAAAATCACTCTTCCTTGAGCATCGAGAATAGAAGCTCACCTCTATCCTCACACATTCTTATCTAACGCGTGCTTTCTAACGCATTTTCTAGCGTATGGTCTATGATTTTTAGCGCATGCTCATCATATAATCACTTGTCGGCACGTTCATATCGCGGATCACACCCGCAAGTACCATCTCTGGATTGACCTTAGCCAAAGTCAGGCGCCGAGTCGTCACCAGTAGGCCCGCATTCAATTCAGCATGAATACGTTGCAGCGAATCATAATCAACACCACGTTTTTTCAATGTCGCCATGATGGCATCCCAATCAGTGGCGACTTTTTCTTCTTTGCCTTCAATGTTAACTCTCAGTGCAATATTTTCCATGCCAGATCTCTTCCGATTGATGTGTTGGCATTTGAGTATAGAGAGCCAAAGCTGAATAAAGACTGAACTGTATTGCGCTATTAACTGCTCAGAGGAGTATGTTGTTGCTCATTTTGTATACGCCATAATTTGGCATATAGACCATCTGCCAACAGTAAAGTTTGGTGATTGCCTTGCTCAACAATTTCACCTTGGCTCAAGACGACGATTTGGTCAGCATCGACAATAGTGGATAATCGGTGAGCCACCACAAGGCTGGTATGCCCTTTAGCGACTTCCCGTAGTGCCGATAAAATCGCTTGCTCGGAACGGCTATCGAGTGAAGATGTCGCCTCATCAAACACCAGCACGGGTGAGCCCTTCAAAATGGCCCTCGCTATCGCGACCCGCTGTTTTTCTCCGCCAGAGAGTTTTAAGCCGCGCTCACCCACCTTTGTATCCCAACCAAGGGCAAGCGATGCAATAAATTGCTCTAAGTGCGCCAGTTTAATCGCGTTGCGCACCTCTTCATCCGTCGCGCCCGGGCGACCATAACGTATGTTCTCAACTAATGAATCGTTAAACAGCACTGTATCTTGCGGCACGATAGCGATGGCCCGTCGCAACGCATCTTGCGTAAGATGACGGATATCTTGTCCATCGATTTTAATCGCGCCTTGGTCCACATCGTAAAATCTAAATAGCAGTTTAATCAGCGTCGATTTACCGGCACCACTATCACCGACTACGGCCACTTTTTTTCCCGCAGCAACCTTAAAACTCACGTCCCGCAAAATTTGCCGCTCGTCGTAGCTGAAATTCACATTTTCAAATACCAGCTCGCCCTTGGTGGGCTGAAAATCGAGTGCTTGGGGTGAATCGACTATCATGGGATGTTTATCGAGCAGGCTAAACATACGTTCAATATTGGCTAAGGCGCCGCGAATTTCGCGATACACGAAACCTAAAAAGTTAAGGGGTAAAAAGAGCTGCATCATAAACGCATTAATCAACACAAAATCACCTAAGGTCATATCGCCATAGGTAACTCTGTATGCCGCCAGCGCCATCATTGCTGTCATCGCCAGAGCGATAATCACAGCTTGTCCGCCATTAAGCGCAAACAAAGATAAGCGGTTTTTACGTTTAGTGACTTCCCACTGTTCTAGCGCTTGATCGTAGCGCTGCGACTCATACTTCTCATTATTGAAATACTTAACGGTTTCGTAGTTCAGCAAACTATCAATCGCCCGCGTATTTGATAAAGAGTCAGCCTTGGCGGCATCACGTACATACTCAGTGCGCCATTCGGTCGCGACCACAGAGAATATGATGTAGGCCAACACAGCAATAAAGGTGATTGCCGCAAACACAATCCCGTAGTTATAGAAGAAAATGCCAATCACCATGACAATTTCGAGCAAGGTCGGCACTATGTTGAACACCATAAACCGCATGAGGAAACTCACGCCACTGGTGCCGCGCTCAATATCACGGGATAAACCGCCGGTTTTGCGCTCTAGATGAAAATCGAGATCAAGTCGGTGTAAATGCTCGAATACCGCTAAGCCTAAACGGCGGATCGCCCGCTCAGTCACCCGACCAAACAAGGTATCGCGGATCTCCCCCGTAATCGCCGTCAGTAAACGAATCGCACCATAGGCCAACACCAATCCCACGGGCACACTGAGGGCTTGCGCGGTTTTATCGGCATCTAAGGTGTCGACCAAATGCTTCAAAATAAAAGGCAAAGCCACGCTGGTCAGCTTAGCGATGATGAGGCATGACATCGCCAGCGCAATACGGCCTTTGTATTCCAATAAGTAAGGCCAAAGCAGCTTCATGACGTGCCAGTTTAATTTATCGACTGGACCTTCAAAATATAACGTTGGGCGCATAGGACATAACCTTGAATGAGTTATGCCAATTGTAACAGTACAAACCAGACATAAGCTAAACGAAACGAGCAAAGCTTGAATAAAATCAATCAGATTTTCCTGACAGACAAATAGACTTATTCACGACACAATCCGTTGCTATTCTGATCCTATTAAAAGCTAAAGCATCATACTTACGTATTACACTGGCATATTCATAATAAATGAATTTATACTGATTTCTGTGCTGGTATAAATACCGATAGCTTGCGTTTGACTTGACCTCTGCGCCGTATAACAGAAGACAAGTTTGCTATGGGGGAAGGCTTAGCTCAACCTTACTGCTGTTGATTATTTTTGCAGTTTTGCCCAAAATGCCATGGAGGCGGTTATACAAATCGATAGAATTTGTTAACCTCTACGCGCTAGATTTGGCGATTCATACGCCCAAGCTCTAGCGAGAACATTAAGACAAATAAATTAAATAAGATCAAAGGAAGCTTTATGTTGGATTCCGCTAAAGTTCAATACCCGCCATTACCACTGATCCAAACTTGGGTGTGGATGATGATCGAATCAGGCAATCCAGAGATACAAGATAAAGGTAGAGACAACCTTATTGCCGCCTTTGGTAGCTTAGCCAAAGCAAATGAATACATTGTTGAAATAAGCAATAAATAGATAAAACAAAGGCGCCGGGATAGCGCCTTTGTTTTTACTTTACCCGCAATCGTTAACGACTAACTCAGGTATAGTTGCGTTTTATGTTCGCACGAGCAGACAATTAAACCTGACGGCGTTCGATAATACTCTGATTCAGAATGGCCAACAGGCTCTCAGTATCATCCCAACCGATACACGCATCGGTAATACTCTGGCCATAACACAACACTTGACCTTCAATTAAATCCTGACGACCTTCCACTAAATGGCTTTCTACCATAACACCAAAAATAGCAGTATTGCCCGTCGCTACTTGGCCAGCCACATCTTCGGCAACCACTAACTGTCGTTGATACTGTTTACTACTATTGGCGTGGCTAAAGTCGATCATGATGTTGTCGGCAAGTTTAGCTTTTAATAACTGCTGGCTAATTTCAGCGACATGCGGCGCACTGTAATTAGGCTCGCGACCACCACGTAAAATAATGTGGCAATCAGGATTCCCTTTCGTCGAAACGATCGCCGAATGACCCAACTTAGTCACAGATAAAAAATGGTGCGGTGCATTGGCAGCACCTATCGCATCGATGGCAACTTTGATGGTGCCATCGGTTCCATTTTTAAAGCCCACTGGACAAGAAAGACCTGAGGCTAATTCTCTGTGCACTTGTGATTCAGTAGTACGGGCACCAATGGCTCCCCAGCACATTAAATCTGCCATATATTGTGGGGTGATCATATCAAGAAACTCACCCGCGGTTGGCATGCCGCTATCGTTCAAATCCACCAATAACTTACGCGCAGTGCGTAAACCATCGTTGAGTTTAAAGCTGTTATCCATGTAAGGATCGTTGATAAGCCCCTTCCAACCCACTGTGGTTCTTGGCTTTTCAAAATACACTCGCATCACGATTTCGAGTTGATCCTTATAACGCTCACGCAGCGCAACCAGACGTTGACCATATTCCAACGCCGCTTTGGGATCGTGGATAGAACAAGGCCCAATCACCACTAACAGGCGATCATCAGACTTAGCCAGAATATTGTGGATACTATTTCGCGCATTAAACACAGTCGCAGAGGCTTTTTCAGAAGCAGGAAATCGTTCTAGAATCGCGATAGGAGGAAGTAACTCTTTTACTTCTTTAATGCGAACGTCATCATTTTGGTAATACATAATTTTACTGCTCCAACTCTGGTGTTTTAGGCTATTTCTATCGCTGCGATAAGGGATCTCAACTGCAATACTGAGTTCAATTTATCGAGTCTCAAGCGCCAATGCAACCAAGTTGTCTCCATTTCAAAAAATCAAATATAACTTATTGTTTTAATATATTTTAAAAAAATAAAAATTCAAATATGCCAGCTAACTCACAGCCTTGATGAACAAAATCGAATACGGCGGATAAAAAGCAAGCGGGGAATGCTTGCGGCAAGTACGAGTGAGCTATCCATGCCTGTCAGCTAAGGTATTAACGACTAAACGCTTGAATGAGTGCAATTGATGCCAGCCCTCTATGCAAGAGAACTGGATGCTAAAGAGCTAGCCTATACTAATGGTGCAGCATGACTTGTAACTTGTTCTGATAACGGTGACGCTCTGAATCATCACGGCTCAAAGCCAGCGCTTTTTCCATATTCAATTTGGCACGCTTTTCATCCCCCAGCGCCCAATAGGTTTTTGATAAACCGAAGAAGAATTCATGCCGATAATCGGCCTTAGCCAACGCCCTTTGATACCAAGCCAAAGCCTCGTCGTATTGATGCTCATCAAAGGCTTGCTGCGCCATATCATAGTAGTAATAGGGATTATATATTCTTGCTAATTCAAGTACTTTATTGATTTCGGCCCACTCATCAAGCCGCCCCTGATCCCCTAAAATCAAAGCTAAGTTATAAAGCGTGGTTAAATTTTTCGCCTCAAACTTAAGCGCATAGCGATACACTTGTTCGGCCCGTTTCTCATCCCCTTTATGCCGATAAATAATGGCGAGCGTATTGAGTGAGGGGACAAACTGACCGACATTTAAACCCGCTTTGATGAGAGCATAGGCCCTATCTAAATCGCCATTCACTAAAGATTCTGCCGCCATGTTATTGTAAAACATGCTGATCAAGGTTTGCTTATTCACTCGGGTCTTACCATACCCTCGTAGGGCGCGCTCGGGCATGAAGTCCACTAAGATTGCTGCGGATGACACATAGACTGAATGCAAATTCTCGGGCGGAAGTAAGCGTAAGTTCACATGACCATTGATTAAATAGAAATCACCTTGCTTGTCCCATACGGGTTCAATGGCGATATCTTGATACTCAGCGCCCACATTCAATATATCCGCCAACGCAGAAGTCATGACCACTAAGGACATGCAATTCCCTGCCCTTTGGGCGTAGGTTTCACGGGCAATTTGGGTCAGGTTATCTTGGTAGCGAAAATCAATTTTAGCACTATTGGTTTGGCTGGCATTGATATAACTGGCTAACCATTCGTTGGCTAACATGGCGTTATTATGGGAAAAAGTGTATTTGTCATAGCTACGCTTTACGTCTGTCACCACCTCTGGCGGCAAATAAAAAATATCCGCAACTGAAGGAATATCGGCGACAGGGGAAAACAGTGAATCGGCAAATAGCGACTCAAGATCAGACGGATCAGGCTCGATGGTCGTCGAGCTACAGGCAAACAACTGACTGAGTACAGTGCCCATGATGGCACTCAGGTATACGGCTCGGAATAGTTTCGACATATGTCCTCCCACACCATTAGCTCCTATTTGAGCTTATTACAAATGGCGAAAAAGACGACATAAAATGGTTACAAAAAATGACAATCGTATCGTTAAAAAATAACGGTAAGTGATTTAGCAAGTTAGCTACTGCGAAGGTCGATCAACCTCTATGTATAGCTCGCGCTGCTGGTAATGGTATGGCCGATAGTTATGTTCTCCACAGGTGAAATAGCGATAGGGCTTCATCACAGTAATACAACCTAAAGGTAAAGCCTGCAGAATTTGGATCTGCTGCTGACGACGCAGCGACTCCTGCCACTCAAAATCCTTGAGCACTTGATCGCGCACAGCAAAGGCATCGACTGGCTCACTCGAGCGGTTAACTATGATTTCCCCTGCTAAGGCAGATACTGATATCAAGCCAGAAATGACGATAAGACTGAGTCGCGTAAATTGACCGACAGCAGTGGCATTTAAGCTCATAGTTCACTCCTTTATTCTTGCAGTAAATGGTGCAGGTAAATAGTGCTGCAAGGAAGCAGTAATGCGCGGCAACCGACTTATGCCTTCCCCCTTAAACTAATTGAGCTTCAACCATTGCGATGATCCATAAAAAAAGCAGAGCCTAAGCTCTGCTTTACTATCCCTCGATCCACGCTAGGCATCAAGTTGAATCACCATTCATTCGCCAGTTTACTTAACCAGCATTTTTAACCGTAACAAACTCTGGGTAAGCATCGATACCACAATCAGACGCATCCATACCATTGTATTCTTCTTCCTCAGTCACACGGATCCCCATGGTTTTCTTAATCGCATACCAAACCACAAAGGATGAACAGAATACCCAAGTAAAGATGAAGGCTGCACCGGTCAACTGCCCAGTAATAGTCGCATCAGCGTTGGATAATGGCACACACATTAACCCAAGGAAACCCGCCACGCCGTGTACTGAAATCGCGCCCACAGGATCGTCGATCTTAATGCGATCTAAGCCCACAATAGAGAACACCACTAAACCACCAGCAACCACACCAATCACGCCCGCCATTAACAGTGAAGGTGATAGCGGATCTGCCGTAATTGCCACTAAACCCGCCAGAATACCGTTGAGTATCATGGTTAAATCCGCTTTACCCCAAATCATCTTACATACGATAAGCGCAGAGATAGCACCAAATGCCGCCGCAGTATTAGTATTAACAAACACTTTTGCCACTGAGCTCGCATTCGCCGCATCCGACACCATTAATTGCGAGCCACCGTTGAAGCCAAACCAGCCCATCCACAGAATAAACATACCTAAGGTTGCCATTGGCAAGTTAGATCCTGGGATAGGATTCACTTGACCGTTAGGGCCATATTTACCCTTACGTGCACCAAGCAATAATACCCCCGCAATCGCTGCAGTCGCACCAGTCATGTGCACAATACCGCTACCGGCAAAGTCCACAAAGCCCAGTTTAGAGATAAAACCTTGGCCCCAAGTCCAATACCCTTCTACTGGATAGATAACCGCAGTCATTACCACTGAGAAGAACAGGAAAGCCCATAACTTCATCCGTTCCGCCACGGCGCCAGAGACAATTGACATCGCCGTTGCCACAAACACCACTTGGAAGAAGAAGTCAGATTCTAATGCATGGCTCGCATCCGATGATTGAGAACCGATTAAGGTACCAATCGATGGTAACCAGCCTCCTTCAGTGTTATCGACATACATAATGTTGTAGCCAACCAATAGGTACATCACACAGGCAATCGCGTACAACACAACGTTCTTCGTTAAAATTTCAGTGGTGTTTTTAGAGCGAACTAAACCCGCTTCTAACATGGCGAATCCCGCCGCCATCCACATAACTAACGCACCAGAAATCAAAAAGTAAAAGGTATCGAGTGCAAAGCGTAGTTCAGTGACTGTGCCGCCTAATTTTGTTAATTCTTCCATTGTCAGCCCCTTATAGCGCTTCTGTATCGAGTTCACCCGTACGGATACGGATAGCTTGTTCTAAGTCGACGACGAAGATCTTACCGTCGCCAATTTTCCCCGTATGGGCCGCAGTGGTAATGGCCTCAATCAACATGTCGAGATTTTCAGCCTTAGTGGCAATTTCTAGTTTTACTTTTGGCAAAAAATCCACCTGATACTCGGCGCCACGATACAGCTCTGTGTGCCCTTTTTGACGGCCAAAACCTTTAACTTCGGTCACCGTCATGCCTTCAATACCTATTCCGGCGATAGCTTCACGGACATCATCCAACTTAAATGGCTTGATGATAGCGCTGACTAGTTTCATCCTGACCTCCAAAAAAACGCGATTGTTATTAACTTGTATCAAAGGTAATTCAATCATCAGGCCAACAATTTAACTTACTGATTATTTTAAATTTTAACTAAACAAGGTTATTTTCAAAGGTTAAAAATGCACCATGATCGAGCACAAACAAGTGCAACGCACTCTTTTAGTGAGCAGTTTAAGTGCAACAGCTATTCGACCTTAGGCCTATTGGTAACAAGGTTAAATTGGGGTCTACTGGGGGAAGCGTAAATCGAGATGAAATCTGAGCATCACAGCACAAGCTCTTAGACAAAAGCGAAGATCATCACTAAGACAATCATCAAGCGCAGAAGGAAGGCCCGATGTTAAAACCCGAAGAATGTGTTCTCGTTATCGTCGATGTGCAGGGAAAACTTGCACAAATCATGGATAACAGTGACAAGCTGCACCAACAACTACAGACCTTAATCCAAGGTGCACAATTATTCGAAATACCCATACTGTGGTTAGAACAGCTACCCGATAAACTCGGAGCAACCAGTCCTGGGCTTCAAACCTTGCTGGAGAAAACCGGCTCCCCCATTGCCAAGCAACATTTTAGCGGCTGGCACTGTGAAGAGTTTGCGCAGGCACTCACCAAGACAAATCGTAAACACGTCATACTGGCGGGCATTGAAACCCATGTGTGTGTTTATCAAACCTGTTGTGACCTTATAGGACAGCAATATTCGGTGCATCTCGTCGCAGATGGCGTCTCATCACGCAGTGCCGATAATAAACAACTGGGTATTCAGATGATGACGGCCAGAGGCGCCTTATTAACTAACGTGGAATCGCTATTATTTGAATTACAACATCAAGCCCAAGGCGAGCGCTTTAGGGCATTATTAAAACTGATCAAATAGCAATTCATTCCTTGGCTCTAATGAAGTAAACAGCCCTTGGTTCAGGCATGACGTTGACATTCACTCCCATAAAAAAGCCCTCGCTGAGTCAGCGAGGGCTTTTGCTTACATGAGGGGGTTAGCTCAGGTTAAAAATGATTTGTTAAACACTATTTATAAGTGGCTTCGCGTTTTTTCGCTTCTTCATCCCACTTAGGTAACATGTCTTTCTTAAATGCTTCTTTCTCTGCATTCATTTTGTCCATGTCCATACCTAAAGCGGCTTGTGCCTTGGCTTTAGTAGAAATATCTGGGATCGCGATAGGATCTGTGATGCCTTTTTTCGCTAACAATTGCGCTAATTTAACCCGCGCATCTGCCGCTTTATCTACCGCTGTGCCTAGGATGCGTAAGACTTCTTCAGGGGCATGCGCAGCAGCGCCGTGTGAAGCAATCGCATAGTCCCAACGCCATTGTGAATGACGGATATCGGTTAGAATAGGCTTCATTTCCGCTTCAGTTGCACCCGCTTTCCAAGCGGCTGCGGCTTCAAAGTGCGCTTTCACCAGTTGTGCTTCGGCGCGGCCTTTAAGCTCTTTTACTTTCGCTTTACGTTCGTTGGTCAAGCCGACTAAGAACTCTTTACTTTGGCTGTGGCACGTCGCGCAGGTTTCTTCAAAACGATCAAATGGGTTACCCACTTTATGATCTGTGTACTTACGACCCTTGTCGTTAGTCACTTTTGGCATGTGACAATCAACACAGCTCACATCGTTCTTACCATGAACACCGAGTTTCCAAGTTTCATAACCAGGGTGCTGCGCTTTTAACATAGGGGTTTTAGACAGCGCATGCGTCCAGTCGGAGAACTCAATACCGTCGTAATAGGTTTCCATTTGCTCAACGGTTGTGCCCATATCCCAAGGGAATTTAACGAAACCTTTTCTGCCTTCTTTTTTCTCGAAATAGTATTCAACGTGACACTGACCGCAGACCATAGATTGCTTGTCTTTTTTAGACGCTTTGGCAAACGGTGTACCTAATGCTTCCATACCACGTTCAGCAAAGGGGCGAGAGATACGCAGTTTAGGCGTGCCTTTCTCATGGCAGTCGCCGCAGCCTATAGTATTGACGACTTCTGGGCCGCCCTTGGCCCATTTACCTTTAAAGTAACCATCTTCGCCTTGCTCTTCAATTAAGCGAGGTACATCAGGGCTCTTACAGCTCCAACAAGCCATAGGCATTGGACCATCTTCCGCGTTGGCTGGTGCGCCAGTTCGCAGAGTGTTACGCACATCCGTAATGGCATACATGTGGCCACGTGGTGCGTTGTAATCTTTCGCAAAACCATAACCTGCCCACAGCACGACTAAGCTCGGGTCCGAGGCTAACACATCGGTATTTTCAGTGCTTTTATCTGTGTCATGCCAGCTAGCGTATTGATTAGCAAATTTGTCTTTATAAACTTCGTTGCGAGGCTCAGTTTTATCACTCGCCATTGCGCCCGCCGCCATGAAGCTGGCGGCAACCAGTGCACTTAGTGCAAAGGACTTACCTGTCATCTTCTTCATCATCTCATCTCCGTGTTGCATTATTGTTGTAAATCACGACATCTCCATGGTCAAACTTAGTGACTTAATCCCGCTAAACATATACCTCTTAGGGGGTATCTAGGTCGAAGTTTGCGCTAGATCAAAATGTAAAGGTGTTGTTGTTCACACTTCTATACTTTTGTTAATGTATTACATTATTTTCTAATGTAAAAACCACTGCAAAGTGCCATAACAGCGGCCATTAAAATGAATAGCGGATTAATGAAACGAGGCAGTCTAACCTCAAAAATCTTAGGATTAATGTTAGTACTCATTCTGCTTTCTAGCAGTTTATCGACCTTTGCTATCATCAATTTGTCTTACAGCTTGGGCGACGCTAAGGCGATTAACGCCTCGGGTTCTTTGCGGATGCAAAGCTACCGATTGATGTTTTACGCCAACTCTGGCAGTGATGCTGCGCTCGATAAAATCATCGAATTCGAAAACACCCTCTATTCCGATACCTTAAAGCCTTCAGATAGTTGGTTTAGTCCACGTAAGATTGCCGATCAATATCAGCTCGTGATCGATAAATGGCTGGTGATGAAATACTACATAGAGCAAGAAAACTCCCGCGACTATGTGGCGTCACTTAAGGACTTTGTCGACACCATAGATTTACTGGTATTGGAGATGGAGCACCACGCCGCCTTTAAACTCAGGCTCCTCGCCGCCAGCCAAATATTAGGCTTAAGCGTCATGCTCATTATCGCCTTTGTGGCGGTGCGTTTTACTAAGAAGAAAGTGGTAATCCCACTGCAAAAGCTTATGGAATCGGCGAATACTATTTCTAAAGGCAATTTTGAAATCGAAATGCCCGAAACCGAATATATCGAACTCACAGCGCTCACCCATGCCCTGCAAAAAACCGCCAAGGAACTCGCTATGCTTTATGGCGATTTAGAGTCGCAGGTGGCAGAGAAAACCTTAGCACTCACTCGGGCCAACAATGAGCTGGCATTTTTATACGATAACCTACTGACATTAAACGCAAATAAGCTCGATTACAAAGCGCTCAAAGCGGCACTAAATCAGTTAAAAGGCTATGAGTCACTCGACTACCTTAGGCTCATTATCCAGTATCCAGAGCAAGAGCTTGAAGTGATTGAGGCCGATGGCGGCTGGCCAGATATGACTCAAGAGAGTACCCGTTTCCCGCTACAATTTGAGCAAGCAAATCTGGGCTACTTAGAGTTGATTGCCGATCAAACACCGAATATCGCGCTATTTAAAAATTTCGCGATTATGCTGACTCGCTCAATCGTGATCCACAACGCCACAGAGCAAAGGCAACAACTGGCACTGATGGAGGAACGCGGCGTAATCGCACGGGAATTACACGACTCCTTAGGTCAAGTGCTGTCCTTCCTTAAAATCCAAATTAGCTTATTACGCAAAAACTTAGATCACAGCTGCCGCAACCCAACAATTGAGGCTCAATTAACCGAAATCAATGAAGGCGTGAGCACTGCCTATGTGCAGCTCAGGGAATTGCTGTCGACCTTTAGACTCACAATTAAAGAACCCGATCTAAAAAGTGCCCTAGAGGCTATGCTCGAGCAGCTCAGAGCCAAGACGAATATCAAGATCACCTTAGACTATAAACTTGCACCACAATGGTTAGAGGCAAAGCAGCATATTCACATACTGCAGATCACGCGAGAAGCGACTCTAAACGCCATCAAACACGCCGAGGCCAGCCTCATCAATATCCATTGTTATAAGGATGACGAGGGCATGGTCAATATCAATGTTTGCGATAACGGCATAGGTATTGGACATTTAAAAGAACGAGATCAACACTTTGGCATAGGGATTATGCATGAGCGAGCCAGCAAACTTTCAGGTAAAGTCATATTTAGCGACAACGAGATAAGCAGATTTAAACCTGCTACGGCAACCACGATTGAGCAAGGATGCAACGAACAAGACGATACACTCAAGCCTAACCATTCATTCAACCTTGTGCAGCACAGCAAAGGTTCAAGTGGTACTCGAGTGACACTTATTTTCCCCTCTCAACAGGAGCCTTCAAATGGGTAAACCTTATTCCGTACTTGTGGTCGATGACCATCCCCTGTTACGCAAAGGCATCTGCCAGCTCATTGCCTCAGATCCTGATTTCAGCCTTTTTGGTGAAGCTGGTGGCGGTTTAGACGCATTAACCGCCGTCGCCACCGATGAACCCGACATCATTTTGCTCGATCTGAATATGAAAGGTATGACGGGCCTAGATACCCTCAATGCCATGCGCCAAGAGGGCGTCACCTCGCGCATAGTGATACTCACAGTTTCCGATGCCAAACAGGATGTGATCCGCTTATTACGCGCAGGAGCCGACGGCTATTTGCTCAAAGATACTGAGCCCGATTTACTGCTCGAAAAGCTCAAAAATGCCATGCTTGGCCACAGAGTTATCAGTGATGAAGTGGAGGAATACCTCTACGAGCTAAAAGATGCGACCGATGAGCAAGAATGGATTTCGAGCTTGACGCCAAGGGAGCTGCAAATTCTAGAGCAACTGGCGGAAGGCTTAAGTAATCGGATGATTTCAGAGCATTTACACATTAGTGAAGGCACAGTCAAAGTGCATGTGAAAAACCTACTGCGTAAAGCTAATGCCAAGTCGAGAACCGAAATGGCGGTACGCTACCTTAATCAGTAATCCCTGAGTTTAGCGAGGTATCGCGCAAACAATAAAGGCAATCCCATGATTGCCTTTATGTTTTTAATCGAACTGGACTTAAATGGATGATTACAGACCTTTCTCGACAAACTGCTGCCAACTCAGTAGCGCCTGCTCAAAGTCCTCTAAGCCACAATAGGCCTCAGACTCAGCATCATAGAGTGACATAGCCTCTTCTAACTCATACTCTTGCTCAAAACCTAACGAATTCGCAAACACCCGCGCCTGCTCACGCTCTAACTCTAAGGTGAAATCATTACCAACGAGGCGCCATGCACCGCGTTTATCGGTTTGAATGTCTTTAATCATGCCCAACACTTGCTGAATTTTGGCTAAGTCTGGCCCTAATTCTTCTGTAAACCACTGCCCCAGCACTTCATGATCCATGCTAAAGCTGGCCAGAAAAGTGCCGGTTAAACTGTTGCGCCGAAATTCGTATTCCATTTTATTGTCTCTTTGCTCTAAGCCTACTAATGCTAATTTTAACCTATCCTTGGCGAAGTTGCTCGCCTCCCGCAGCACAGCAGATTTAGGGCGCTCAGGGCAAGCCTCTTATCCGTTAAGCACAAGTACTGACTTCATTTTCATGACAAAATCAGTTAGCTTGTTTATATGATTTTGAAAGAGATATGGAATGCGATATGCACGAAGGATTTATCTACAGCTTAGTGCTGAGTGGTGCCCAAGCGGGTTCTACCTTAAGCCTAGAGCAAATTGAAAAATGGAACCCGCAGGATGGCCTACTCTGGTTGCATCTTCGCTATCGCAATAAAAAGGCGCGCCACTGGATACTCAATAGCGGCCTACCTAAGGTCGAAAGTGATGCCTTACTGGCCCAAGACACTCGCCCCCGCGCAGTGATTACAGGCGAAGGCATATTACTCGCATTACGCGGCGTCAACCTCAACCCAAACTCGGCACCAGAAGACATGGTGGCCGTGCGTATCTATGCCGATAAACAGCGGATCATATCCACCTGCGATCGCGAGTTACAGTCGGTCAAAGATGTCGCCGAACTGATCCTTGAGGGAAATGGGCCGACCACCACAGGTGACTTTATCGTCGCTGTCTGCGAGCGACTCACTAACCGTAAAGTCGAGTTCATCGATAAATTAGAAGAACAACTCTCAGATTTAGAAGAGCTCGTTGTCTCAGGCAATGTGAAAGACTTACGCACCGATATCGCCGAACTGCGTCGCCAAACCGTTGCCATTCGCCGCTATTTAGCGCCCCAGCGTGAAGCATTTTCGAAAATGATTTCCGAACAACTGAGTCTATTTAACGATATAGAGCGGCTTAAACTCAGGGAAACAAACGATAAGCTTATTCGCACTATTGAAGATCTCGATGCCCTGCGCGACAGAGCCAATGTCACTCAGGAAGAATTACTCAGTCAGCAATCGGAGCAGCTCAATAAGCGCTTATATTTCTTATCCTTAGTGTCGGCCATCTTCTTACCATTGGGTTTTTTAACGGGCTTACTCGGAGTCAATATTGGCGGCATTCCGGGCGCTGACAACACTTGGGCCTTCGCCACCTTCTGCGGCATATTAATCTCACTCGTCGCCCTGCAAATGGCACTGTTTTATCGATTTAAGTGGTTATAGCTACCTTAAAAAAACAATGCCAATCGATTAGGATTGGCGTTGTTTGCTCTCAGTCCGATAAGCTGAATGTTATGAGCTAATGCTTATGCTCTAAGCGGGCGATTATGTCGTCGGCAACTCAAACACATGAGTCATGACTTTATAAAGCTCTGTCCCTTGGTGCACAGACGCCGAAGCAAAGTGCAAAATAGGCACACAGTCCTGCGGCAAACTGACCGTCTTTAGCTCATCTGCCGTACCGTATAAATCCATTCGCAGTAAATTGACTAAGGGCTGTCCCGCAGCCAGTGGTTCACCCACTGGAGCGAGGTATTCCACTAACCCTGAACTTGGTGCGTGATACTTTTTATAGTCTTTAAGGTAACAACCAAAGCGCTGCATTTTAGCGGGCGCAACGGTTTCAGCGATCACGCCTCTGTGGCTTAAATACGCCAAAATCCCTTGGGCATCAACCAACGCATCCTCAAGACAGACACGCTCTTGGCTCGCCAACTCCAAGGTTAACGCTGACACAGCAACGGCTAAATCTCGCCCCTGCGCTTTTGCAAAATCACTTAATTGCCACCAAGGACAAAACGCTGCCTCATCCATAGCACCACCAAAGGTGTTGGGGATAACAAGCGTATAAGGGATCGACAAAAACTGCGCGGCAGCTAAGTCATATTCAGGACAATACAAGTGCTTACAGGATTTAGGACCCGTATGCAGATCGAGCACTATATCCGCGCCGTGGGCCATAATCTGCAGATTAACCGCAAGCCTATGCCCGGTTGTAATTCCCCATTCGTGACGCAACTTTTGCTGACAGGCTTCAACCAAAGTACTGCGATAAGCTTGGATCAGCTCGCTATCACTCAGCTTGGCATGTTCGCTATACCAAGTCGGCAAATCGATAGCATGATTCAAATACTCACGATTCCAGTTCGCCCCCGTAATAGGGTCAAATCGGCCGAGGGTAAACTCACCACTTTTTTGATTGATCCCAAGGGGATTGGCTAATGGTACTAAGGTGATTTCACCGCGGATGTCACAGAGTTCGAGCTGCTTCATCAACTGATAAATCACCGCATTACCTTGCACTTCAGCGCCGTGGACATTGGCCTGAATATACACTTTGGGGCCAGTCGCCTTATCGTCGCTCGGCTTAAAATGGTAAATAGGCAAGGTGAGCGCTTGCCCTGCGGCAAGCTCGCCAATTTGCAGAGACGATGTTGTCAGCAGCATATTAAGCGCCTTCGAACAGATTTTGATGCAGCGATTTCACCACTTGCGCCGCTTCCGATTCTGCCACTAACACACACAGGTTATGTGGGCTGGCGCCTTGGCAAATCATCCGCACATTGTGTGGTTCTAACACTTCAAACACACGGCGACAAATACCCGGCGTGGTCGCAATGCGGTTACCGATAATCGCCACTAAGGCTAATCCATCTTCGACGCGCACCCGGCAATGCTGTGATAATTCTTGCAACAATGCCTCACTCAACAGACCTTGACCGCTAGAATCTGAACCGGTTTTATCGAGGGTTAGAGACACGTTCACTTCTGAGGTGGTAATTAAATCCACACTGATCTTATGTCGCGCCAATGTCGCAAAGGTTTCCGCTAAAAAGCCCTGCGCATGCAGCATTTGCAAACTGTGAAGATTTAACAGCGTTTGGTCGCGGCGCAAAGCCACAGCGCGAAATACGGGCGCATCTTCCACTTGATGACGGATCCAAGTCCCGCCCTTTTCAGGCTCTTTACTTGAACCAACAAACACTTGAATTTGTTGACGAACAGCAGGAAGAATGGTCGCAGGATGCAATACCTTGGCACCAAAGGTCGCCATCTCGGCGGCTTCATTAAAGCTGATCTCGGCAATCGGAAAGGCATTGGGCGCAAGGCGAGGATCGGTTGTATAAATCCCCGCTACATCGGTCCAAATCTCGACCGCTGAGGCGCGTAACGCTTCGGCTAACAGCGCAGCAGAATAATCACTACCACCGCGGCCTAATGTGGTCGTTTGACCTGCTTCATCGGCACCGATAAAGCCTTGCGTCACAATCACTTGTTCCGCTAACAGTGGCTGTAGATAATCACGAGCTAAAGTCGCAATCTGCTCAACCTGGGGTTCCGCGCGGCCAAAATGGCTGTCGGTACGTAATACTCGACGCACATCGAAGGCACTAGAGTTAACACCTTTCTCGCGGATGACGGCTGAAAACAACGCCGAAGAACATTGCTCACCGAGGGACAACAACTCATCCATGGTCGCTTTGCTGCGTTGTGATGCGAGCGCTTCACTCAATACTGACATGCGACTCAATAATTTATCTAATGCGGCGGCCACATCGTTAGGACGACCTAGCTTATCTAAAATCGCATATTGAATTTGGGCAATTTGTTTTAATCGCTGTAATCGACCATCGTCGTTGATGGATTCTTGGGTCAATTCCACTAACAGATTGGTCACGCCACTCGATGCGCTGATCACGACTAAACGGCAATGAGGATTAGCTAACACTATGTCGGCACAGCGATTCATAGCGTTATAGTCGGCGACTGAGGTGCCACCAAATTTTGCGACAACGAGGGACATTAGCGCACCTCCGTGAAACACGTAGGGCAAGAAATAAACGCAGATTGAATAAAATATTGATTAACTAACATGATCACACTCCGAACTAACTTCGTTCGAAGAGCCTGGTGCTCAATGATAACGCACCCCAAAAGAAGGGAAACAGCAATCGTCACCAGAAGCTCTCCACCAATTACAGGTGACAATCGTCAGGATTCAGCCTGAGCGACCGACATAAACATGCAACAACCATATCTATGCCTCGGCGTTAATCTCCCTCATCAGTCATCGCTGGAGTTTGTGCTCCTCTGACCGACTACCTAGTTAACGCTCCTCTTCTGTTCCTTTCCTAGGGAAAGGGACGAAAAAAGTAGCAATAAACCCCTAATGAAGTCAATGCTAATTTCATAACAAATGAATAATTTAAATAAAATCTTTTGAAAACAACTAAGTGCTTAAATCGGGTAACTCGTATACCAGCTGCACATAATCACTAAATTTGCCTAAACACACTTCATCATGTCCGGCCAAGGTGCAAGGCACTAAGCTCACCTCCCCTTGTTCGACCACATAAATCGCGTATTGATTAAATTTCTTCCCCAATTGCAGCGCCATCGTTCTATCGATAAACACGGCCCAGCTTTTTTCCATGTGGGATAAATCCGGCGCCGCACCCACTAAAGCACGATAGGGACTGCCGAGTAATTCAATTTCACGGAGAAGTTGGCGATCGAGTAAACGGTTTTGACTGGGAGAAAGCAGCTTTGAAGCTGGATTATGAGCGGTAATAACAGCAAAGGAAAAATCACAGGATAATGCTTGAGTCAGCAAAAATAACGGCGCTTGGTAACATTGCCACAAATCTTGAGTCGTATTGTCCATTGGTAGTCTAATCGAAAAATGAACCCAGGCTAGTGTAGCAGAGTGATTGTAAAATCCAAAGAGGCGTGAACTGGCTCACAGGAATGGCAAATACATTAGTTATACTAATCAATAGCTAAAGTAAATATCATGGTAAAAACCCCGACTCACCTAAAATTTGTTAACATTTCATTTGTTAACAAATGACTAAAACGAGTACAATGTACGTACTGGTGAGTTGAAACAGATTGAGCAAGATGCTTATCGTTCAATACAGTTTGTTACATATATCGCTTTAAGTAACGTGAACTGACCGGGCATCTGTTTAAAATGTGTTCTACATTTGATTTGTCTTTTAAACATTTAAAAAAAACAATAGTTAAGGAACTTATTCTAACTATTGCTTATCGAAGTTGGTACTGATTACGTTTTCTCGTATTACACTTAAACGTGCACTTAATCTACATCCAGATATAGATGTCACCGTAAAGATTTTCCTTTTGAGCACAAAGCAGTTCAAGGAAGTATCAACGCTTTTATGAATATAAGAGCCCGAAGTAAGTTGCTCTTATTGGTTAGTATAAACTGATTAAAATTTAGGTAAATAATATGCAAAATCCGCACATTCTGATCGTTGAAGATGAAGCCGTTACCCGTAACACGCTGAGAAGTATTTTCGAGGCAGAAGGGTATGTGGTAACTGAGGCCAATGATGGCGCAGAAATGCATAAGGCTATGCAGGAAAACAAAATTAACTTGGTCGTTATGGACATTAACTTGCCAGGCAAGAATGGCCTGTTGTTGGCACGTGAACTACGTGAAATCAACAACATCGGTCTGATCTTCCTGACAGGTCGTGACAACGAAGTCGACAAAATCCTTGGACTTGAAATTGGCGCGGACGATTATATTACCAAGCCGTTCAACCCACGTGAATTGACGATTCGTGCTCGTAACCTTCTGACTCGCGTCAACAGCGCTGGTGCCGAAGTCGAAGAAAAGAGCTCAGTAGAATACTATCGCTTCAACGATTGGAGCTTAGAGATCAACAGCCGTTCATTAGTGAGCCCGCAGGGTGAGTCTTACAAACTGCCACGTAGCGAATTCCGCGCTATGCTGCACTTTGTTGAAAACCCAGGCAAAATTTTGACTCGTGCCGATCTACTGATGAAAATGACTGGCCGTGAACTTAAGCCACACGATCGTACTGTAGACGTGACTATCCGTCGTATCCGCAAGCATTTCGAAAGCTTGCCAGATACGCCAGAAATCATCGCGACTATTCACGGTGAAGGCTATCGCTTTTGCGGTAACTTAGAAGGCTAATTGCCCGCTAAGCGACACTCGCATTAGCAACAGGATTGATTCGATAAGCATCAATTCACAAAAAAACCAGATCTTAGGATCTGGTTTTTTTATGTCTGTTACTTAGCGCTTTTCAGCTGTCTATCGAGGAAATCCGCTAATGAGCGATATAAGTGATTACGCACTTTCTCGCCACGCATCGAATGTTTAGATCCCGGATAATCGATCATCTGGAATAATTTACCTTCATCCTGCAGCGCTTTATAAACCCGAGTGCTGTTTTCAAACAAGACGTTATCGTCAGCCATGCCGTGATACATCAACAGACCTGCTTGATAGTTTTTCACGTAAGGAAACACGCTGCTGGCTTCATAACCCTTTTCATTACCTTCGGGGTGACCTAAGTAACGCTCAGTATAATGGGTGTCATACAAGCGCCAGTCGGTCACAGGTGCGCCCGAAATCGCGGCTTTAAAGTAATCCGGCGCCTTAAATAAACTCATCAAGGCCATATAACCACCGTAGCTGTGGCCGTAAATCGCCACATTATCGGCATCGACAAAGGGCAGACTCCGTAAATAATCCACCCCCACTTTTTGATCATTCACTTCAGCTTCGCCCAAATGACGGTAAATCACCTGCTCGAACTGAGTGCCTCTGTGCGCACTGCCGCGGTTATCCAACTGGAATACCACATACCCTTGTTGCACCAGATACTGGGTAAAGTAGTCCTGCTCGCTCCAACTATTAGTCACTAACTGGGCGTGCGGCCCACCGTAAACTCGCACTACGACAGGGTATTTCTTGCTTGCATCGAAGGGAACGGGTTTGAATAAGCGGGTTTGCAGCACTTGGCCATCTTCGGCTTTCAGTTCACCAAATTCAGGGATTTGCCACAGCCCTGCATAATCATATAAAGGATGACCTTGCTTAACCGCATTTTGCTCGACCCAAGCCAGTTGCTGGCCCTCGTCACCGTGTAAACTGATTTGCGGTGGCTGAGATAAGCTGTTGAAATAATCGAGATATACGCTCTGATTATCGGCGAAAACAGGATTGTGCATCCCCGCAAGCTTGCTCACGCGCTCAACCTTGCCGCCCGCTAAAGGCACGCGATAAAGCTGTTTCTCAATTGGCGTGTCTTTACGGCCGGTGAAATACACCCAGCCTGCGGTTTCATCTATGTATTCCAGCTCATCGACAGCCCACTCGCCCTTAGTCAATTGTGTTTTGAGTTTACCTTTTAAGTCAAAAAGATACAGATGATTAAAGCCGTCACGCTCAGATGCCCAAATAAAGGCAGACTGCTGTTTTAAGAAATGCAGATCGTTATTGAGGTTTACCCAAGCATCACTGCGTTCTTTCACTAAGGTTTTTGGCTTAGTCAGCGCATCTAACGCCACTAACTGCAAATCGAGCTGATGTTGATCGCGGCTCTGCCACTGGAACGACAAGTGTTTGCTATCGGGCAACCAATCGACACGTGGCAGATAAATGTCTTTGCTCTTGTCTTTGCTATTCTCTTCGCGCAGGCTCACCCAATTGATGGCCTTATCTTTTAGCGTGACCACACCTAATGCGATGTCGACGTTGTTTTTACCTGCGGCTGGGTAACGCTGCTCGGTGAGTTTAATACCATCGGCATAGATCTCATTGCGCGTCACTTGCTCGACCGCAGATTCGTCGATACGGGTGAAGGCGATAGCCGATTCATCGGGCGCCCACCAGTAGCCAGTCATGCGATCCATTTCTTCTTGAGCGACAAACTCAGCCATGGCATTTTTAATTGCCCCGCCGCCATCGGTCGTCATAGCTTGGAGTTTTTTCGTCGCCAGATCTAACACATACAGATTTTGATCCCGCACGAAAGACACAAAATTGCCCTTAGGCGATAGGCGTGCATCTGTGGCGAACCCTTCATCAATCGGCAATTGAGTCACACTCTTGTCGACAAGGGAAAAGTAATACAGATTCCCAGCAGCGGGGATTAATAGCGCTTGGCTATCATCGGCCCAGAAGTACTCCATAATGCCTTCGCCATAAATACGTTGGCGCTCGCGGCGGGCTTTTTCTTCATCGGATAATTCATTGCTTGCCAGCTTATCGGCATTTAATAGCAGGCTCGACTCACCGGTTTTGACATCCATCTGCCAGAGATCATAAAAGCTTTGATTATCTTTACGGCCAGCAAGATAGGTAACCCGCAGGCCATCGGGGGACAATTTCAAACCACGGGGACTGGTGCCCGCTAAGGCAGGCGAGGCATTCATTCGCTCAATCGTCAGTGGCTGTTTGCCACCTTCCATTGCCAAAGCTGGGGTCGTTGCTGAAATCATAGCTGTCGAAATCATGGCCATTTGGCTCGCTATCAGTAGGGGAACAGCGCGCACCTTAAGTGAGCACGCAGGGAACCAAGTTAACCTATTTTTAATCATTATTATTCCTTGGAAGTATAATCGCCTAAGATGTCAGCGATTAAAAACAAGCCAACATTGTGCCAGAGGCAAACCCCAAATAGAAATAGCATGCAATATGCCGATACAAATTAGGATCATCTCGTAGACTCAGTCCAAATAATCCCTAAAAGCGCCAATATTCGCTAAAAGCATCTGCAACATCGCTGAAATTGTCGACTAACTGGGTTATCATTCGCGGCAAATAACGAAATTGACCTCATTGTTGAACCTCTAAAGGACATAACATGCAGACTCTGGCCCAGCACCTGACCTCACAGGCAGTGAACGACTCTCTCTCCCACCTGATTTTAACCTTAGCCGACACCTCAAAAGCCATTAGCCATGCCGTTCGCCACGGGGCGCTTGCAGGCGTGTTAGGCGCGACTGAGCAAGAAAACGTCCAAGGTGAAACCCAGAAAAAACTGGATATCATCACCAACGACATGCTCAAAGATGCATTAAAAGCTGACGGTACAGTGCGCGGTTTAGCGTCGGAAGAAGAAGATCATGTGGTTGAAGTCAGCCAAAATGGTCAATATCTGGTGTGTTTCGATCCGCTAGATGGCTCATCTAATATTGATATCAACTCGTTAGTCGGCACGATTTTCTCTGTCCTACCCGCCCCTGCTGGCGAGTTGACTGAAACCAGCTTTTTACAATCTGGCCGTGCGCAATTAGCCGCAGGTTATGTACTTTATGGTCCATCGACCATGCTGGCACTAACCACAGGCCAAGGCGTGCAACTCTTTACTTTGCACCCAGAAACCAATGAGTTTTTACTGACCAACGCCGCCATGAGCATTAGCCCAGATACCCAAGAGTTTGCCATTAACATGTCGAACCAACGTTTTTGGGAAGCGCCAATGCAGACCTATATTGCCGATTTACTGCTCGGTAAAATTGGCCCACGCGAAAAATCCTTCAATATGCGTTGGATTGCGGCCATGGTTGGCGATGTACACCGCGTGCTATCCCGTGGCGGTATTTTCACTTACCCAACCGACAATAAAGATCCTAAAAAGCCGTACAAACTGCGCTTGATGTACGAAGCCAACCCAATGGCTTTTTTAGTCGAACAAGCCGGCGGTAAAGCTTCAACCGGTTATGAAACCATTTTGGATATTCAACCAACGCAAATTCACCAACGTGTTGCGGTGATTTTAGGTAGCAGCAACGAAGTCGACGCTTGCCTGAGTTATCACGGTATTGATTACAGTGAAGAACCCTATATAGAGTAAGCAGAATCGCTTAGATTCTGATTTTTAGGATAAAAGCCACTGACCACAGTGGCTTTTTTATTGTCGGAGAATGCGACATTTTTAATTTTTATGCGGCCTTACCGCTGAAAAAATTGCGGCCTAACGGCCGAGGCAAGTCAAAGTCGTGGGTCTTCAACCCACACCCGACCAAGAGGGGATCAACAGCAATTCCCTCTTGGAGCTCCCTTGCCGCCCCTTGCGAAGTTACATGCATTAGAGACTGGCTTAGTGCTTATTCGAAAATCGCTAACGCTTCCGATGGTACATCCTGTACCCCGAAAGCTAA
>NZ_VXCT01000035.1:0-53767 GCF_052850535.1 Shewanella sp. 1180_01 | reverse complement strand
TGGTATCCTGCGTATTCCGGCGATTGCGATCGGTCGTTTCGGTTTAAACCGATCACCTAAATCATCTTTTTTCTCTAGCTCGGTAACTGCTCTATGCATTACTCTCGATAATTGCTCCTGCATTATTCTACCTTTGGCCATCCATGGTACCTCCTGAATCCTTTCAGTCGTGCTTCGCTCTACCTGCTATATTTGACTCACGGGTTTTAAGCGTTCCAGACGCTTTAATGACATTTCCCATATCTCTATGGGTTAGGTGGGGAGGAAATGTCTTATTTTGTATGTTCTTTAGGTTTATTTTATAAGTGTATAGTGACCTGCCGAATAGGCAGCTGAAAATAATACTAAACGTGAGAATGCCGCGATGTATTAGTGACCTGCCGAAAAGGCAGCTGAAAATAAAAACAATCGTTTCGACGTTTATGTTAATACAGTAAACTGCCGGATAGGCAGTAAAAGCCTCTTCTTACCCTATGTAGGAAGAGGCTTTTTATTGGCAATGCCCCAATTTTCGCTGGATAATTGTTTGAGTGGAAAAGTGCCTTTTTAAGCTATTCATAGCCATTAAAAAGCTAAAGTTTTATCAAATTTGATGAAAATCACTACCAACAAGACGGTAGAAGTGACAATAAATATTGATCAATCTCTAGTAAGCTTTGGGACAAAACCTTGTTAGATTTTTTATCTCTAACTCATTGGTTTCAGATTAATATTTCTATGGATTAACGCTTCAATAAGAGGCGGATAATCGTGAACGAAGTGAGCAATGCCAACTATTCGTTCGACTTGATTGACTTAGCTTTTGTAGCCTCTTTATCATTAAGAGTTTTCTTAGTAGCGATACCTTGAGACACGGAAAGATTCTTACGCATCAATCCGAAAACAGAGTTCAAAATTTCGTTAAGTTCTGCTTGCGATAGTCGCTTTTTAGTATTTTCTTCATCTTTATACTTAAAGAAAGCTAATGCAAATGTCCTATAGAATGGATCTGAAAAGCTATATTTGTGGGAATCTTCGTCGTATTTAATTAATTCACCATATTTTTCACTTATAAGGTTTTCTAAAATATTTAATATTTGCTTCTCATTATAACTTAAATCTCTAGACTTCAGTTCAGTCAGTAGTTCAGGGAGTTTAGTGCCATTTTGATCTACTCTGGATAAGGAGTAAATGATGTCGTCTGAATCCTTTAACTTAAGTGAATTATCAAATGCACGTTTAATTGTATCTGACTCTAATTCTAAATATTCAGATACAGCGTACGAAATATTCGAATAATCAAAGTTAATATCATCAAATTCTGAAACGGTATTGTAAACATCCAATTCTTCGCACATCAAAGAGCATAATTGGTGACAGATAGAAGCTACACCATTAGAATGGTGACAAATGTCACCTATTAGTTCTTTATCTATTTTAATGTTTAGTAAGTTGCAACCATTACTAACAATTTGTGCAATTTCAATATCATTCATTAGGGGTACATGAATTTCAGCTAGCCGCCTCCTCATCTCAGAATCATATTGTACTACCTGTCTTGCCGTATTCACGGCTCCAACAGCTACTATTTTTAATTCAGGATACGTATCGGATAAATCCATAAAGAGCTTCATTAATTGAGTTAGCCGCTTTTTATCTTCACCTTCAATTTTATGGAAATCTTCAAGCACCCAACAGTATTTGGCTTCACCAAACAACTTGGCTAAATTAGAACCTGTAAGTTGTGGCGGGATATATCGCTTTGATTTTGATTGGGAAGAATCTTCTTTTTTTAAAGTTAGATGATATTTAATTAAATGGAAGTTAGCCTTAACACCTGCGTCAACTGAAATTTTTCCACTTGTAACTTTCTCATCAACGTAGAAAGACTCAAGTTGATCAAAGGCATCCAGAATTACACTATCAAAAGACATTCCTTTCATGCAGTTTGTTTTTATATGCCTTTCATAAACTTGTTGAAGTTTATTTTCGAGGAGTGTTGTTTTACCTGACCCTGAATGACCGTAGACAACAACTTGTTTACCTCTTGTTTTTAGTGCACGCACAATACGTTTGTTTATTGTTTCTCGTTCAACAAAATTAACCCTTGCTGGCGAAGAAGGTGTAAATATCTCTTCTACTGAATATTTTTTCATTTTATCTTAATTCTCTAGCCTTAGTAGAAAGCTACATTTTATTGGTGCGCATGCGCGTTTATCACGTTAGACCAGTGAAAACGCGCACAGTTAACTGTTTGTATTGCAAAGAACTTATCAGTTTTCTATCAAATACACCATCTGGAAAAATGAGCATGCGCGTTTTGTAAACCTATTAACCAAACGCAGGTCTGCATAATGAATTGATTTTATAGGATTTTAATTTTAAGTTGAATTAATGCGCCCTGATATTGTCTTCAAATCGCCCTAAATTATCTAAATTTAAATACAACTGTACATTGTGAGTCGCTTTACGGTCGGGCCAAACATTGAGTAAATAGATGAGAATTGCAGGGCAACTGGTTAGGAAATTTTCGATTAAGCTAACGAGTAAAACGCAGAATGGGGCATGGATCAGTCTGGGGCAGACTGATTCACTGGCTCATTTTTGGGCAGAAATGTGTCAGTAATTTCGCTAAATAAACAATCTATGAATTATTACAGATATGTTAAAGCCAGTTGACTGCGTGTACGGTATGAATGCTGAAGATCATCCAATTTCTATGGCTTTTTTTCAGTTTGGTTCTACTTTTCATTATTTTACAAACTGCCCTTTTTTTATTCAATTACTTGAGTTTTGATGTATATATCTCCATATTGTCTTTGATTCATTACATCATCAAGGGACCAGTGATCAATGACTATTCAAAGCCATTTCGACAAATTCAATAAGAAAATCTACCTAACCAGCTATTCAGAAGGATATAAGAAGGCAAAGGAAAAGGATAATAGCATTTTCGAGGACATCAAAACCGCTTTCAAAGAAGCTGGCTATCCTGTAATCGACTCATTCATGCAAGGGTCATTTGCAGTAAACACTGCCATCAACAGTCTGGATGGTGATTTTGACATAGATCGCGGAATCGTCATTGATGCACAGAAAGCACCTGAAGATCCAGTTGCTCCGAAGAAAGTAATCAAAGAAGTTTTAGATAAGCGTAACTTCAAGAATCCGAGAATTAAAAATCCCTGCGTCACAGCTGATTACACATCGATCAACCTGCATATCGACTATACAGTATACAAAAAAGAGACCTCCTTCTTTGGTGATGATAACTACTACTTAGCTGTAGGTAAAAATGGTTCATGTGATGATCATAAGGAATGGTCAGAGTCTGATCAAAAAGGACTTATTGAGTGGATCGATAGTGTTGATGACTTTGTTTTTGGGGCTACTGTAAAACGCAAGCAGCTTAAACGTTTGATCAGATACATAAAACGCTGGAGAGATGTTAACTTTAATTCCGAAGGGGTAAGAAAGAAGATCTTCTCCATTGGCCTAACCGTCATGCTAAAAGAGCAATATAGCCCTAACCCACTGTCAGCCGAGGTGGATGACGATCTTCAAGCGTTAAAAAGCGCGGTTGATGCAATTCTCGATGCTGACTACATTTCATCTCCATGGGGAACAAACGATTACCGCGTTTATGTCAGGTTACCCAAAAAGCCTAATCGAGATATTTTCCAACACAAAGTGGAAGGTGGACAAGCCGATGGTAGTGACTTAAATGTTGGTACCCAATTGCGAAACAAGCTACTCAAGCTTCAGGAGGAACTTCAAAAAGCATTGGACGAGACGGACGAAGTAAAACAGTGTGAAATATTGAATAAGCTTTTTGGTGACGATTTCGAGGTACCCAAGCAAGAAAAGCAAACATCATCCAAAGTTGCTTCATCATTCATGTCAGCGGGAGTCGCCTCCCTCAGCACGGCAGGAGCTTCCGGTACGTCACAAGGAGCGTAATGTGGACTACGCATCGGTTCTAGAATATTTCCTCGATAGTGATTACGAAGTTGAGCCCTCTAGCTACTTGGATCTAGATACTCTTTCAGTCAGCGTAGAAATTGATGGCCTCCTTGTCAGTTTGGTGCATTTCTATGTTAATGAATTACAGCAGTTACCGCACTTTTTTCTTAAGGACCCTGCATCTTTCGGGGTCTTGGCACACGTTCTGATAACTCAAAATTTTGGAGGACTTGGTTCAATTTGTGTGAATAACTTGGACTCAGTATCAGTCAATTTTGAAAGGCCGGAACTGGCCTTTGAGGAATCCATAAGGCGGCATGTTGAATTGCTACGCTCACTCATTACAGACTCCGAATTTAACCAGAGTGAGTTGCTTAGGGAATTCAGCACAAATTGGTACTCGAACACTAAGAGCATGATGAGTAAATCGCCAAAGAAACTTTACTGCACGTCATGCGCAGCCAATTTTACTCAACTGGATATTTACAAACCTATTTCACCAGATAGCGTTATGAGCATTCCCGCATCTTTCACTGCCATGCCAATTGAAGGGAATGATCAAAATGTGGCGTGCTTTTTCAAGATAGGTTCACGGCAGCAGCAAAAAGATGCCACTGGCTGTATTCTTCCGCTGCAATCCATAGACCCAGTCATTCCTCACAATGCTGACGGATTGAAGACATGGCTACTTGACGCCCTCCAAAGGCTCCCTCATGAAATAAAAATCAGGGTAGACAAGGAATTTGTTTCCTATCAGAGCTAAAGAGTTCTGGCTAGTGTTGAACATGGCAACACCATCAGGCAAAACTTGGGTTGGGGTAAAGCTCAGTTTGGATAAGAAGCGGGCATTTCCCCTTACCTTTGAAAAAATTAGGTCATGGAAAATCGAGCCGATCTTCGTTGAGGTCTTCAACAAAGAGCTAATGTTGCCACGTAGTGGTGCCAACCCATCTCTTGAAAACAAGAAAGTATTGCTGATTGGCTGTGGTTCGGTAGGAAGTGAAATAGCACATAAGCTGGGATCAGCAGGAATTGGCCGTATAGATATTGTTGATCCGGACAAATTTAGTACGTCCAACTTGTATCGACATACCCTCAACGGTAACATGACAGACTGGCCGAAGGCTCTTGCTGTAGCCTTTCAGTTGCAAGAAAAGTTTCCATGGCTGAAAGTTAATAGTTACTACAATTCTTTACTCGATTACAGAAAATCCGATATTTTAAGTGCTTATGATCTTGTCGTCATAGCCATAGGCGCACCAACTCATGAACGTCTATTCCACGATTATCTCGTGAAGTCAGGTGTTAAAGTCCCTGTAATTTATAATTGGCTTGAAGGCTACGGAATCGGAGGACATGCAGTTCTAGATATTCCGGGTCAACCGGGGTGTTTGCGATGTGCGTATGTTGAGCCGAATACTGGAATTCGCGGCCTAGCATCCAACCTCAATTTCATAGAACCCAACCAGAATGTAGTTAAAAACTACGCTGGCTGTGGTGAGATGTTTATACCATATGGCGCAATCAGCTCCACACAAACAGCGCTTATCGCAGTAGATCTGGCTGTCGGATATCTGGAAGGGAAGTTGACTGAGTCAACGAAAGTTAGCTGGAAAGGCGATAGCTTAGATGCAAAGCACGAAGGACTTAATCTGACTCCAAGATATCAAATTTTCACATCCTCTCTAAAGAAGCATCCTTTACGGCATCCTTTGTGTGATGTATGCCAGCCAAAGGAGTTCATCACTTATCAAAGCAAATGTGGAAAGCGCCTTTATCTGCCTCAGACTCTTAACCAAAAATTGTGTACCTACCGACAACAAGAACCAGAGTCTGTGGAGTCAGCTGGACTTTTAATCGGGTACTACAACCAGAAAGATGAAGTTTTGATAGATACCTTTACTACTCCAAAAGCATCGGACCACAGAACCCGGACTACATTCAAGTTGGAGTCACATTCTCATCAGGCTGAAATTGAAAAAGCCTATACCATATCAGATCAGTTACTGGGCTATGTAGGAACCTGGCACACTCACCCCGAAAATATACCGCACCCTTCAAACCCTGATAAAACTGACTGGCGAACTCATGAAGAGGACAACCACGATCGTCCACTATTTTTTATTGTAGTAGGCATTAAGACAACGTCAGTCTACACCTTAGAAAAAGGGAATGTCATCGAACTATCTATCGTTCCTAAGTAGTACAGTTAACTATGTGGAAACGCATTAAATTACTGTTCTATATCGTATGATGAACATCAACTTTGACAGTGGATGTGATGTTAACCATCAATAATAATTAATTAGAAAAATATCGAGGAAAGTGAATGGGTAATAAAGTCGATCAGTTTTGTAATCAGGCATCTAGCTCTCCAATTGATTCGCTGGATAATTTTAATCATTTTATCACAAACCTAAAAAAGCTAGTAAATTGGGATGATGTGGGAATTCTTACTGATAACGATGATAAAAATACCATCATTTTACTCAGCTTTAATGGAGAAGTAATTGCTACATTAAGATTGTGTTTGGAGCCTCATGAAAGCGTAAAGAGTTTGATGGCGTTACTACCTGATAGCAAAGAACATGTTACTTACAGAAATATTCAAGGTTATCAAATAAATAGTGATGATCTGTTGACGCTTTGCACAATAAGTAGAATATGGGTTCAAGCCGCCAAGCAAGGAGCAGAGTTTCAAATTAATGAACTTGGAAATTTATTCTCACGGTTCGAAGATGAACGGAAAATAAAAGGCAGAGGGAAAGGCTTTACTGAAGCTACTAAAAATATTGTTTGGAGAGAAAGCTATGGTCGTTGTATGTTCACCGGGTGTGGTGAAAAAATAGACTACGATTCAGTTTCCGGTACGACTGGTAACTATGCTTATTTAGCCCACAACGTAGCGTCTTCTGAACAAGGTGCCAGAGGAATTACAGAACTATCCAATAAACTTTCAAACGATCCTAACAATATTTTACTTCTTTGCGACAAACATCACCGACTTATAGATAAAGTAGCAGCGAGTGACTATACCGCGCCAATGTTATCTGTAATGAAAAAAGAATTTAGTATTGTTGCTAATAGCTTACTTGATGGCCTTAAATACCAGCCAATTCCTGTTTACGCAGTGCTGTGGCCAGTAAACTCCCAAACGATTTCATCACCATCCTATCTTCAGATAGCCGGTAGCTTATCCAGAATTAAACGCAGAATGCACGAACAGATAAACATTTTGAGCGACAACGAAGACTTACTAATTAACTCTCCAGATGTACTTTGGCAATTGATGCCTAATGTAATTCAAAGTGCAGCGGACAAGATCATTCAACAAACAAAGGGGTTTGATTTCAATGCTGCTTTATTTGGCTTCGGTCCCACATCTGCACTTATTGGGTTAGGAGCTAAGCTTGGTAATAAAAATGATGTTACTCCTATGCTACGTTTTAGGGAAAGTGGGAATTGGTCTTGGCCTAATGATGTTGCCGTAGGGAGTTTTTATGATATTGAAGGCCTAGACGATTTAAAAGAAAATGCTCATGTCATCATAAACATCGCCTTAACTGCCGAGCCCAAAAGTCTCATTGAAGCTTCGAAAGCTATCGGTGCTAAAAAAAATGCTCAGGTCATTACTATAAGAGCCAAAAAAGCATATATGGGTAACGGTGCAATTTCACACCCTGAAGATGGAAAAGCTTTGACTGTCGAACTCCAGTCTATTTTTCACAAACTAAAATCAGAGTGTTGTGTTCAAACAGTACACTTATTTACTTGCGTATCAAACGCAGCCGCTGTTTTCATTGGTCAGGCTTATGACACTCATCATCCAGAAGTTATCATTTATGATTTTGATAGCAGTACGATGGTACCAAGACTGCAATTGAAGAATGAGAACCATAAATGCCAAGTATCAACTGCTCAATAGTAAATGTTGTACATGGGAAGTAGTCTCTAAACATACATGACAAGCGCATAGAACTGATTGTAGCGGTGAAGAAAATTGGCAGCTATAGACAGATGGGATTGCTAGGTGCTGGATTTCAGCAAGAAAATAAGCCTCACTCTCGAATTTTTCTCTTAGTTATTTATTATTTTTATTAAGTGAACTATCAAAAAAATTTAATTGCAATAAATCTATTCCGTGTAGGTTTCTTTCTTAGTTTTTCCGGAAAGCCCAGTGTAGTGTTTCTTAAACATAACGGGCGCAGCAGGCACGTAGTTGATTGATTTGTTAGGTTCGTTCACTTTTTTTGCTCTGATCCCATACAATACGAAAGTCTCGGAATGATGGCCTAGTAACTTTTGTTATTACGCTATTATTGCCGCTTTTATAAGCCGAAGAAATATCGGCAAACTTTAACTCCGACTTGCAACCTATATAGACCTCTTTAAGAACCATCTCGTCACTAAAACTCTCAAAGCGCAACCCGTCACCATTTATTTGGTTACTGTTTAAATCTACTATTAGCCTTCGCTCTTGCTCATAGCTCCAGTGGTTAAATTTTGTAGTAAGCAGTTTTTCATTACAGTCTGGTTGATCTAAGGTCTCCCGAGCGAGCCGCTCTGCAACATACTTAACTTTCTTTAGTTTCTTTTCCGGGATATCAAAACCTAAACAAACTCCTTTATGATTATCAGCATAATGCGCCCATTGAACCGGGTTGTACTTATCTTCGCTAAAACAAAGCAAACCGTACCTTTTTGATATTTGAGACTTTTCGAAATTTACTGTCTTTCTTACGCCTTTATCTTGCAACTCAATTCCGAGCAACTCAAACGGGTCATTAACATTAGAGAAATCAGACACTTTTAGGCGTCTATTTCTCAAGTTTTCAATGCCATATTCAGCAGAGGTAAAGTAGTAAACAATCATTTATTGCTAGAGCACCTAACGTCTTAGTATTTATGCGCTGCGCTGTTTGCAGGGCATAAATCGCTTGTTGGACTTGGCACTGCCACATCCGTGTAAATGGGTATAAATCATGCTATAGGAATTTGCTTTTTTACGGTAGCGGTTTTTATACAGTTTGATGGGTAATTACTTGATATTGTGTTAGCTTTCTCATTATTGAATTCCCACGCCAGACAAATTGCTGACCCTGATTGACAGCATTATGACCTCGCATTCAGGCTGATACTCGTATGACATTTACTCATTAGCTTACGTGATTGCGGTTGGATAGAACTGATAAGGCCAAAACTCTGTAGCATTACTAAAATTAGGTCAACATACTGATGCTGTAGTGAGCTAGATGCCACTTTGCTAACGAGGAATGGGGCAATTTCGATTTAGAAATGGCAGCGCAACTATGCGATCGCTGCCATTTTAGTATCAAACTTATTGCTCCCCACAGTTACAGTTGAACAATTCACAGATAGAGAGTCATTAAAGACCGCTAAGAAATTTGCGCAAGATCTAGATTTAAGAAGATAGGTCGCTAGTAACGAATGCTGGATACTCAGTTAAGCAACTTTTCAATGCCCATTTTGATTCACTGGTGGCTAGATTAGCAATACAACCAATACTGTTTAGATCAATTGTCAGTTTGCAAAGGTTTAATAGTCATTTGTAGTAAAGTTACATTTTTCACTTGAGTTATTTTGTGGCTGTTCCTATTTGTCAGGCTATGGGTATATTTTATGTCAATGTATGGTTACATGATTTAGCTAAGTAATTGTTTCTTGGTATACTGCTATGCCATAGTTTGGTTTCAGCGACAGTTGTTACGTAGAGCGTACTAAGGGTTTGACTACAATTCTCGACTTCGCTAAAGTCGCCATCTGATTAGATTTTTGGTTATCTGCAATGTTGTACATCCTATTCAAGAAATTTGTCAGGAGACTGTGCTCCGCGCACTAACACGATGAAGTGTTGCTCGGGGCTTGATGTTTTCTGAATCTTCATCAGCTACAAGGTGATTCCCTGTCTTTAAGTGGAAGGGGGTCTTGTATCTGAACATTGCAGAAACTTGGCCGACGATGATGCTTCATCGTCGGCTTTTTTGTTTCTGATAAAAGTCAGAAGCAAAGTTTCAATGTTTCTTGAAACGAGGGGCCGGTATATCAACTGCCGCCCCTCGTTTTTTTTGGATGTAATACAATGAGTTTACTCAAAGTTCATAATCTAACTTATCACATTGGTGATAAAACCTTGTACCAGAATGCTGATTTCAATCTCTTTCCCGCTGAGCATGTTGGGGTAACGGGGAGTAATGGCGTCGGTAAAAGTACCTTACTTAAATTACTGCAAACACAGTTACTGCCAGACGGTGGCGATATCATTTGGCAACCCTCTGTGAAAGTGGGGTATCTGGACCAACACGCCCAAATGGATGCCCAGTTTCGGGTACGTGACTACCTTAAAACCGCCTTTTCTGAGTTGTACTTACTTGAAGCAGAAATGATGGCGATATACGCCTGCGCCGAAAAAAGCGCAGATGATAGCTACCTTGTGCGCGCCGCTGATATTCAGACTCAGCTCGAGAGCCAGTCATTTTACCAAGTTGATAACCATATCGACGCGGTCGCAGACGGACTCGGCATTACTCAGTTTGGTATGCACACAAGGCTTGGCGAGTTAAGTGGTGGGCAGCGTCATAAGGTGATGTTGGCGTCGTTGCTGTTGATGTCACCGGACGTGTTATTACTGGATGAGCCAACCAACTATTTAGATAGTGTTCATATTCAATGGTTAGCCGACTACCTTACTGATTTTAATGGTGCCTTTATGGTGGTGTCGCACGATCACGCCTTTTTGAATCGTATTGCCACTAGTATTTGCGACATAGATAGACAACAGATCCGCAAATACAAAGGTAATATCGATAAGGCTATGGCGCAAAAAGTTAGCGATGGTGCGGCTCATGCTAAGCAATATCTGGCGCAGAAAAAACACATAGATAAACTGGAGCAGTTCATTGCGAAAAATGGCGCTGGTGTCAATGCCAGCATTGCCAATGGTCGTAAAAAACAGCTAACCCGCATAACGAAGCTCGCCGCGCCGGAATTAGATAAGCCAATATCGATAGCGTTTAAACATACGACCCATAATGCCCAGCAAGTGCTGAGTGCAACTGACCTGCTAATTGGTTATTCGCGGCCACTGCTCCCCGCCATCGCACTTAGCATTAGCCGTGGCGAAAAGGTGCTGATCACAGGTTTTAACGGCATAGGTAAATCTACCTTGTTGAAAACCTTGGTGGGCGAGTTGGCGCCAGTTGCTGGGCAAATAGCAATTTCTACGGGGGTTAAACTTGGCTATTTCGAGCAGGAATTACATTGGCCATATCCAGACGCCACAGCAGCCAATCTCATTAAATCTGCATGTGGTGGGCTCGATGATAAAGCGGTCAGACAACAATTAGCCCAGTTTGGGGTGTCAGGAAAACTCGCTATGCAGCCTATTCGTACCCTTAGTGGCGGTGAGCAAACGAAGGTAAAGCTTTGCCGATTGGCACAAAATCCGACTAACTTGTTAGTACTGGATGAGCCTACAACACATTTAGATGTCACTGTAAAAGCAGCACTTAAGCAGGCCTTGATTGAATACTCTGGGACTATCATTGTGGTGTCTCATGAGCGTAGTTTTGTCGCCGACTGGCCAGACAGAATTGTGGACATTCAAAACATTATCACCGCACAAGATGCTGAAATTATTTAGGTTATCAAACCATGTTATTAAAAGTTTTATTATTTTTCATTGCTTTTTTAGTCGGTGCAGATGAGCTGATGCTAGGGCCAATCTTAGTACCTATTGGTTATGATTTAGGAGTTCAACCTGAACGCGTGACCTTATTCATTACCGCCTATAGCGTGGCACTGGCGATAGTGGCACCAGCACTGGGCGTGTTATCTGACCGCCTTGGACGCATGCGAGTGATGTTACCTGCAGCCTTACTGTTTGGCGCGGCTTCTATCACAACCGGATTGGTTAGCTCATTTGAGTGGGGGCTGACGACACGGGTACTGACGGGTATTGCTAGCGCAGGCATGTTACCGATTGCTTTTGCGATGGCCGCAGATGCTTCAACTAACGCTAGCAACGATGCGATGAAGCGTATCGCATGGGTTCAATCAGGGCTGACGCTTGGTATGATCTCTAGCCCAGCGCTTGGGGCATTGTTGGCTGAATGGCTCTCTTGGCGCGCCGCGTTTATGGTACTTGGCGTGTGTGCTTGGTGTGTTGCTGGCGCGCTCGCCGTGGTTTTCGTTCGTAGTAAAACGGTTGAAGCTCCCGCTATCCATGATGGCAATGAAAAGGTCACTAAAATCTGGGCTATTCCCGGGGCTATTGGCGCCTTACTGGCGATGTTTTTCGGCCTTGGCGGAGGCATCGGGTTATTCAATTTAGTTGGGCAGCATTTACGCGACACATTAGACATGAGTATTTGGTCCGTGGGTGTTATGTATGCTGTGTTAGGGGGGAGTAGCGTTATCGGCAATATGTTAATGCCGCGCGTGGCGGGCCGACTTGAAAGCGGCCGCCAAGTTATGCGACTGGCGTTAATTGCGTGCCTTATTGTCAGCATTGGATTTTATCTGTATCCCGCGCAGCAGCTATTAGTGCTGATATTACCGTTAGTCATGTGGTCGCTAGCGGGTGGCGTCGGTTCGCCAGCATTACAAAGTTATATTGCGCAACTATCTAACGCTCATCGCGGCATACTGATGTCGCTCGCCATGACTATGATGCACCTCGGGGTGGCTATCTGGTCTGGCGTAGCGGGATTTGCTTATAGCGTTGGACCAATAGGTATGGCCATTCTTGCTACTTTGTTATTTGGTTCCGCCATCGCTGTGTTACGCCCTGTGAAACAGGCTCAATAGCCGCGAATAAAAAGACGCACTAGTTTTTATCATGGTTTACAACCTATTGATTATGGATAGTTTAAAAATGAAACAAGTACACTTTGAAAATCCTGATGTAGTCCGCCGCTATGCCCAAGGCCCAACGGCATTTGTGCCAGCCTATGAGCAGATGCAGCGCATGACGGCTCAGCTTATAAAAGAAGGTATAGGTGACGTTGGTGAGCTGCTTGTGCTTGGCGCGGGCGGCGGATTCGAGCTCGAGGTCTTTGCTTCGCTGCAATCTCAATGGCGTTACACTGGCGTAGATCCAGCTGCAGAAATGTTAAACGCTGCCAAGGCGCGCCTCGCTGCTATCGATGCGAGTGAGCGAGTGAATTGGCATCATGGTTATATTACAGATGCCCCAGAAGGTCCATTTGATGCTGCAAGCTGTTTGCTCACGCTACACTTTGTCGCTGACGATGGTAGTAAGTTGCAAACTCTGCTCGAACTTAAAAAACGCCTAAAGCCTGGCGCGCCGTTTGTGCTGGTCGATTGTTGTATTGATATCTCATCACCAAGCGCTGAATTAATGTTGGCACGCTATCGAGATTTTGCGCTGGGTTCTGGTGCCGATCCGGAGCAGGTCAGCACCACCTGTGATCGCTTAGTCAATGTGCTAAAAATGGTCAGTCCGGCCCGTAACGAGGCGCTACTTAAGAGTGTGGGCTTTACCGATGTAGAGCTTTTTTATGCGGGCCTTTCATGGCGTGGTTGGCGTGCAACGGCTTAGTCATTGTCTAAACGTGTGACTTAACTAACCATCATAGCTTTGCAGCGGCGGGCTATGGTGGTTAACATGTCGGCTGGCATAGCTCATGTCGATATTTCAGCTTTATGGGCTATTTTCTTTTTGATACCCACTTATGACTTTTATATGAAACTCATTCCTCTACTAAAACAACCGCGTATTCACTGACTATTCTAATGTGAAACTTCTCATAACATGATGTCTTATATCTATTATTTTGTTTATAAAGAGGATTTGCAATGCAGAACAAGCATTGGTCAAAAGTTCAGTTATTGCATGAGGTGGTCACCAATCCCAATATCATAGTCAAAGGTCAGCATAGCTATTACAGTGATTGCTGGGATGCTGGCTTTGAGGGAGCAGCGGTGAGATATCTTCATGGCGATGAAGTGAGCCGTGAGTGGGAACCTAAGTGGCCTATCGATAAACTGTATATCGGTAACTATGTGTGTATCGCCGCCGAAGTTGTGATCTTAATGGGCGGAAATCATACGCATAGAGCGGATTGGTTTTGTTTATATCCCTTTATGGATTTCATCGAGGAGGCCTATGTAGGCAAAGGCGATACTCATATTGGTGATGGGGCTTGGTTAGGTATGAGATGTATGCTGATGCCTGGGGTGACGATAGGTGAAGGTGCGGTTGTTGCCGCAAATAGTGTCGTCACTCAAAATATCGAACCCTACAGTATTGTGGCGGGATCACCTGCGAAATTAATCAAGTATCGGTTTGATAAAGAAGTTATTAGTGAGTTACTGGCGTTAAAAATCTACGATTGGCCTGCCGAAAAGTTTGAAAGCTTAAAGCGGCATTTGTGTTCGGCGGATTTTGACGCGCTCAGCAAAGCGATCACTCTCTATGACCAATCCGTACATCAAAGTAAATAATCGTTAGTCCCGAAGTGAAAGGTCGCGCTCAGTCGAGGCCTTTCACTTATTCTGCCTTAAATCTGCTTTTTGGCGTTTTGGCTAATTCGGCCAGTGCTTCGATGATCACCCGTAGCTTGGGTTGGAGGTAAGGGGTTTTAAGCCAAATTAGGTGGATAGGTGTGTCGTCACTGGCGAGTTCGTCCAGTACTGAGATGAGTTCACCGGTTTTAAGATAGTCCTCAACTAGCCATATAGGCACTTGCGCTAAACCTACTCCCGCCAGTGTAGCCGCTAAAATGGCTTCGCAATCAGCGATTTCGTGGCGTACTGGAATATCATAGGCCTCGATGATCCCATCCTCATTTTTAAGTAACCAGCGATGTTGCTGCCCAAGCGGCCAGCCGACAATGCATTGGTGCTGGCTAAGATCTGCTTTGTCTTTTGGTGTGCCAAGTCGAGCAAAATAGGCGGGAGATGCGCAGATCACTCGGCGTTGTTCCCCTAATCTTCGGGCGACTAAATCCACAGTGTCGCCGAGTTGTCCGACACGCACTGCCAAATCAATCCCATCATTGAATAGATCGGTCGCCCTATCGTTAAAGGTGATGGATAACTCGAGCTTGGGATATTTTTGCGATAGTGATAATAGGGTTGGCAGTATATATCGCCGCCCAAACGTGACGGGTAAATCCACTCGCACTCGACCTGAGGGAATTTGCTGTTCGCTGCCGAGTCGGCTTTGTGCATTGTCTAGGATTGCCATAGCATTTTGGCAGTCTTTGAGGTACGAATCGCCATCATTGGTTAAGCTCACACGCCTTGTGGTGCGGTGCAGCAGCTTAGTACCTAAGCGGGTTTCTAGTCGTACTATGCTTTTACTGAGCGCCGAACCTGTCATGCCTAACGCCTGCGCCGCTAAGGTAAAACTGCCGAGCTGGGCAACTGTGACGAAATGGCGTATCTCAACAAATTGATTATTTATCACGGCAATTAATTCCTTGAAGGACTCAGTGATGGTCATTTTAGTGACTTAATCATGGGAAGTGAATCGCGTAAGCTACTACCACAGTATGAAAAAGAGCGTTAACTAACGGGCGATCGCCATTTTGTGATTGATTAACAACGCTTTTTTATACCATAGATTTTTATCCCTATTGAGTGAGCTAACTATGAAATCGTCGAATAATCTGCAAGGTAAAGTAGCTTTTGTACAAGGTGGTAGCCGTGGTATCGGTGCCGCCATCGTTAAGCGTTTAGCGAGTGACGGCGCAGCGGTTGCCTTCACTTATGTGTCATCTGAGGTGCAGTCGCAACTATTGGTGGATGAAGTTATATCGCAGGGTGGTCAAGCCATTGCCATTAAGGCTGACAGTACTGATCCAGAGGCGATCCGACGTGCGATTCGCGAGACCAAAGCGCATTTCGGTGGCTTAGATATAGTGGTTAATAATGCGGGCACGCTGATTTGGGATAGCATCGAAAATCTGACGCTAGAAGACTGGGAACGAACAATTAACACTAATGTGCGCAGTGTGTTTGTGGCGAGCCAAGAAGCCGTGCTGCACATGAATGACGGCGGCCGCATCATCAATATCGGTAGCACCAACGCTGAGCGCATTCCGTTTGTAGGTGGTGCGATTTACGGCATGAGTAAATCGGCATTAGTCGGTTTAGCCAAGGGACTAGCGCGGGATTTAGGCCCGCGTGCGATTACGGTGAACAACATTCAGCCTGGCCCTGTGGATACCGATATGAACCCTGATAACGGTGATTCATCTGAGCCAATCAAGGCGATGGGTGCCCTGGGTCGTTATGGTAAAGCCGAAGAGATTGCCAGTTTTGTCGCCTTTATCGCGGGTCCAGAAGCGGGTTACATCACTGGTGCGAGTTTGATGATTGATGGTGGGTTTTCAGCATAAGCTTTGTCTGTATCTATTTTTCAGGCAAGGCAAATTAATTTGCTTGTTGATGAACTATTGTTACAATCCGCCGGTCTTATCTTCAGCTATCTGTTGAAAGACACTCATTTTTTATCTTTATTATCAAAGAATAAGACGAAGAGAAATCCAAATTTTTACGTTATTGACTAAGAAAACAGGCAACTTATGGGGCGTGATGGTGTTTACCATTCTGACCTTGTTCTGTTTGACTCAAAACAGTGGAATACTTAACTTGTTGCTCAAGGAGTCGAGCGCGCAAGCGATGTCGGCTACGTCTTTTTCTGGTGCTGGTTTTGGCGCCAACTCAGTTTTAAACTCAAGTTCAGCTTTTAATAGCAGCTCAGCTTCAAGCAATATGGCTAGTCACGTCGATGCCCAAGCGGCGGGTACTGAGCTGGTCAAAAGCGAGCCTAAAAAATGTGAATTGTCTGAGAAATCGATCCGAACCTGTATCGATGCACCGAGTCCCATTCCATTTCTTATCCTGTTGTTCCTACTGCCGTTACTTCACCGCGCCTCCCGCGTGATAACACTGTTACCCATACAAGGTTATCAAGCTAAACCTAGGCGAATACATCTCACTCTCTGTCGCTTTCAAGAATAGAAATAATTTACTTATCAAACTGATAGGTGAGTTTATTCTGGTGCTCATTCTCTAGCTCGATAGTTGGCTTTTCTTACCCGTTTACCGGTTGAAAGGACCATTACCCAGCTGCAGAACGTCCGCTTTACACATCCTATCTCCGATCAAATTTCTTGAATTAAGCCTGCTATCACATTGATTTTTCTTAAGCCATCACGCCCTTTGTAATGGGGGCAGAGTTAAGAAGTAAAGCAAGCATTTACAGGGCATAACGAACGGTTCATGCCAATGGGGACAAAATGAGTACATTAAAATCCATGTTAACCAGATTCTGGATACTCGCCTTGATAGTGACGAGCCCGTCGCTCATGGCGGCATCGACAGGATGGTTAGTTAACGATAATCACCCGCCAGCCAAAGTACGTTTTATGCTGACGGGCGAAGTTGATCCCGCAACGAACACTTTGCCCGCTGTGCTTGAAGTACAACTCGAGGGCGATTGGAAAACCTATTGGCGCAGTCCTGGGGAAGGCGGTATCGCGCCTACCATCAAGTGGGATGGCTCTCGCAATCTACAGCAAGTGGATTGGAGATGGCCAGCGCCAGAGGAATTCTCATTATTGGGATTACAAACCTTTGGTTACAAAGGTAATACCACCTTTCCATTAACCTTGAAAGTCGATGATATCGCTGCCCCAACTCAGTTGCGTGGCAAAGTGACCTTGTCGACCTGTACCACTATCTGTGTACTAACGGATTATCAGATTAGTCTCGACTTCACGCCCAATTTGCTGCAAGCAGATACCGATGCCATGTTGGCTTACAACAAGGCCGTGTCACTTGTGCCACAAAAAGTGTTGACCCAAGAGGGCCAGAATCCTGCCATGACAATGGGTTGGGATGCCGCCAAAGGTCAACTTGAAGTCAGACTCAATGATGCCAACTGGCAGAGTCCAACCGTGATTATCGATGGCGAGCCAGATACCACATTCAAGCTAGTGAGCTTAAAACCAAACGAAAGTGATGCTAACGGCAAGCAATTGGTCGGTATTTTCACTGGTCAAAGTTGGCTGGGCGAGCCTGAAGTTTTGGGTAAATCGCTGAACATGACTGTCGCCGATAGCGAGCGAGCGTTGGAATACAGCGCCGAAGTTAAGCCTGTGGTGATTACCCAAGCAAGTACCTCGATATTTGGCATGATTTTGTTAGCGCTTATCGGTGGTTTGATCTTAAACGTCATGCCCTGTGTGTTACCAGTACTCGGTATGAAGCTCAGTTCAGTGGTTGCTGCGCCTGATCTTAAGCGTAATCAAATCCGCCAACAGTTCATCGCATCAGCGCTGGGGATATTGGCCTCATTCTGGTTACTGGCTGGCTTTATCTTAATGCTTAAACTCACGGGTCAAGCGATTGGTTGGGGTGTGCAGTTCCAAAACCCTTGGTTTATCGGCTTTATGGCGCTGGTGACCACAGTTTTTGCCTTCAATATGTTAGGTGTGTTTGAGATCAACTTACCCTCTAACGTGCAAACCAAGTTGGCGACAACGGGCGGCAATAATAACAGCGGCCATTTTTTACAGGGCATGTTCGCCACGCTGCTGGCGACACCGTGCAGTGCACCATTTTTGGGGACTGCGGTCGCCTTCGCTTTGGGCGCCGATGTACTTAGCCTGTTTGCCATCTTTACCGCGTTGGCCGTGGGTATGGCGTTCCCTTGGTTGATTGTGGCGGCATTTCCGCAAGTGGCGGGTTATTTCCCTAAACCTGGTCGCTGGATGAACACAGTCAAAGTGTTTTTCTCCGGCATGTTGCTCATCACCAGTTTGTGGCTCATTAGCCTGTTGGCTAGCTTTATTGATGTGCTCTACCTGTGGCCGTTAGCGGGTGTCATTACACTGATATTTATGGTGTTTATGGCTAAGAAATATGGCGCGATTGCCATCGTGAGCTGCTTAGGTATCGGCATTTTACTGTCGGCGATTATCGCATTTATGACTGCGAACCAGTGGGCTAAACCTTTACCTGCGGATCTTGCTTGGACGCCATTGGATCAAGCATTGATTAATCAGCAGGTTGCCCAAGGCAAAACTGTGTTTGTTGATGTCACTGCCGATTGGTGCATTACCTGTAAGGCCAATAAAGTTGGCGTGATCTTGCAAGATCCTGTTTATAGCCTGTTGCAACAGTCGCATATTTTGCCGATGAAGGGCGATTGGACTACGCCTTCTGAGCCCATAACTCACTACCTGCAAAGCCATAATCGTTTCGGGGTGCCATTCAACGTGGTTTACGGCCCGGGTGCGCCGCAAGGGATTGAGTTGCCGGAAATTCTATCGACTGACCTTGTGCTTGCTGCGATTGAGCAGGCCTCAGCGTCCCCTGAAAAGTCATCCGTAGCGGCAGGGAAATAACGCTAACGACTAGCCGTTCACTCGGCAATATCACTGGCGAGTCTCATTCAATAGCGAGTCGAGTGACACTTAACAAATACTCAGGTCAGGAAGCCCCTGACCTGAAACAATGGACATCGATTATGAAACAGACAATTGAAGCACACAACATCACTGAATCAATGCGGAATACTCAAGTCAACGGAGGCACCAAAATGTCGAAATTTAGCTCTTTATTCAAACATCGCAAGTTGCAGATGTTTGCTGTCTCGGGTGTCGCCATGGCAATGCTGGTGGTTTCCTTGCCTTCGGTGAGCACTATGGCCTATGCCAAGGACAGCAGTTTATCGGCGGCGCAGCAGCAAGAGGTGCGAGCGATTCTTAAAGATGCCTTGATCAATGATCCTGACCTTATGAGGGAAGCGATTATTGCGTGGCAAGCAAGGGAGCAAGAGGGGGCAAATACAGCCATGCAAACCAATCTTGTGACTCATCATAAAGCTATGTATGAGACCAAAAGCGATCCGTGGAAGGGCGCTGCGACACCTGAGATTGAGATGGTGTACTTTACCGATTTTAACTGCCCATACTGCAAGAAAATCGAGCCTTCGCTGAACCAGCTGATTGAAGAATTTCCGCAGTTAAAAATCATAGTCAAAATGGTGCCACTGCAGGGCGAAGGCTCCAAAATAGCGGTCGATTTTGCCCAAACTGTTTGGTTAAACGAGCCTGAAAAGTATCTCAAGGTGAAGGATATGTTGATGTCGAGTCCGCGTGGACTCGATGCCGCCGCCATCGCTAAGGTCGCTAAACTGACGGCAACCGAGCGCTGGGTCGGCAACACAGATGAGCGTGTGGTTAAAATGGTCGATGACAATGTGAAATTAATGAATGAGTTAGGCATAGGTGGCACGCCAAGTATGATAGTGGCCGATACACTTATTCCCGGACTAGTGCCTTACGAAGTGTTAAAAGAGCAGCTCGAAGCCGCGATTGCCGCTAAAGATAAGACGCAGAAGAGCAGTTAAGATGCAGCCAAAGGAAACTGAAAATATGAGCGCCGAACAAGTTTCGATATCTTTACCTAAACGCATATTGGGCTGGATAAAGCAACTGGCACTTTTGCTGCTCATTGTCATTATCGTGACCAGCGTGATGGATATCTGGCGCGGCAAAGATATCCCACGGGATAATTTGCCACAGCTACAAGGGACGACGTTGGCTGGGGAGACGCTTGATATTGCCACGCTCAGCCAAGATCAGGCGGTATTGGTGTACTTCTGGGGCACTTGGTGCCCTGTGTGTAATTTTGTCAGCCCGGCGGTCAATCAAATGTCGGCCTATTACCCTGTGGTGACGGTTGCCATTAGTTCGGGTGAGGATGAGAAACTGAGAAAATATCTTCAGCATCAGGATTATGGCTTTGACACAATTAATGATAGTGACAGCAAGATTGCCCGTGATTGGTCATTGCAGTCGACGCCAACCATTATGATCTTTAAAGATGGTGAGTTAAAACACTACACGACTGGTTTTACTAGCCTGCCTGGTATGTGGTGGCGAATGATGTTCACTTAGAAGTGATACATCAGGGGCTGTTTTAAGGTAGAAAAAAAGCGCTAATCTAGGTTAGCGCTTTTGTATTATCAACTTATTTCAGGACTAGACAACTAGCTGAAAGCTTAGGATTTACTTCACTAAGGTGAGCAGTGGCGCCTGACTCACGACTTGGAAGTCGAGCGCCATAGTCACACTAAGCGCCGTAATAGTGATGATTGAAAAACCAAACACTTGGCGAGCCCAGCGTTGCATGTCGACGCCGTGGCGATAACCTTTTAATGCCATGGCAAGCCACCACAGGCTGGTGGCGCAGGTGACCGCCATAAAGGCGATACCTGTGTAACCCGCGAGTGGCAACAGTGCACTGACTAAGGCGAACACGGCAATATAAAGCACGATATGCAGTTTTGCTTTGGTCATGCCTTCTGCCACTGGCAGCACAGGAATATTGGCGGCCGCATAGTCATTAAAACGGAAAATCGCGATGGCATAGGAATGCGGCATCTGCCATAGACTGAACATCAACAGCAAAATAGCCGCGCCCATGTCCATTTGGCCTGTCACACTGCAATAGCCAACCACGGGCGGTACTGCGCCCGAGAAGCTGCCAACTAAAGTGCCATACACTGAGTTACGTTTCATGTAGAGGCTATAAACCCCCACATATACTATGTAACCAATAACGGCAAATAGCAGGGCTAATGCATTGGTAAACAAGGCTAAGATGCTAAAGCCCAACACGCCTAAGGCGAGTCCAAACGCGAGTACGTTACCCACGGCAATTTCGCCCGTGACGGTCACGCGTTTGCAGGTTCGCTGCATCTTGGCGTCGATATCACGGTCAATACAGTTATTGATTGCGCAACCAGAGGCTACGACCAAGGACAATCCCACTAAGCTCGCCAACATCAAGACCAGATTTACGTCGCCTTTGGCGGCTAATAAAAAACCGCCAGCAACGGAAATCAGATTCCCGAAAATGATGCCAGGCTTAGTCACCTGCACATACCCTTTGAAGCGTGCTTTCCATTGCGGTGACATAAATCTGTCTTGTATTTGCATAGACTGTTTCTCGTTACATCATCAAAGCGTTGGCTTCGAGTATGATCCATACCGACAGGCCGACTACCATGACAATAATCAGGGCGGTAAACAGGAAGGAGAAGGTATTTACTCTGCCTTCTTTCGAGAAATCTAAGTGCAAGAAGTACTTAAGATGTACCACTATCTGCACTATCGCCATCACTAGCACTAAGCTAAGGGTGGTCGCTTTCTCGAAGTGATGGGTCATTACCGCCCAAAACGGAATGGCGGTTAATACCACTGACAGCACAAAGCCCATTAGATATGACTTAATGCTCGCGGCCAGATCGTCAGTGCCATGGCTAGGCTTATGAGTATGACTATGTGCGCTCATTAAAGTGCTCCCAATAAATACACGACCGTGAATACACAAATCCACACTATGTCGAGGAAATGCCAGAACAAGCTTAAGCAGCTCAGGCGGGTGATGCTGCGATTACCTAAACCGGTTTTCGCCACTTCAATCATCATGATCGCCATCCAAATCAGACCTGCGGTCACGTGCAAGCCGTGCATACCGACAAGGGTGAAGAAGGACGACAGGAAAGCGCTACGCTGTGGGCCATTGCCGTGTTCAATCAGGTGATGGAACTCATAGACTTCCATACCGATAAACACACAACCCAGTGCAAAGGTAATGGCTAACCAAGTGAGGGTTGCAGCTTTGTTGTGGCGCTTAGCAAAAATCAGCGCCATGCCATAGGTAATACTACTAACGAGCAGAGCGGCAGTTTCAATCAGCACAAAGTCCAATTCGAAAATGTCTTTACCCGAAACGCCACCGTCCGTGTTCATGTAGAGCACAGCATAGGTTGCGAAAACCGAGGCAAACAAAATGCAGTCGGTCATCAGGTAAATCCAAAAACCAAACAGAGTGTTGCCACTGGTGTCATGGTGTTCGTGGTGATCTTCTGCGTGAGCTACTTCTAAATCTGCTGGGATTGCAATACTCATATCAGCCCCTTACTACATTGTTTAAGTGGGCATTTTCAATGCGAGCCACTTCATCGGGTTGCACGTAATAGTCGACGTCATTGTTATAAGCACGGAACAGGAACACCACGAAAGCGCCCACTAAACCCACAATGGCTAACCACAGGATGTGCCAAATAGCGGCAAAACCAGCGGCAGTGATCCCCAGCGCCATTAAGATACCGCTTGGGGTATTTTTCGGCATATGGATAGCTTGGTAGTGTTTTTGACGTTGATAAGCCACGCCTTTTTCTTTCGCATCGGTAAAGGCATCGATATCAGCAACCTGTGGCAGCTTAGCGAAGTTATAGAACTGCGGTGGAGAAGCGGTTGACCACTCTAAAGTATGGCCATTCCATGGATCGCCCGTGGTGTCGCGGTTTTGGTCGCGGTCACGGATACTCACGTACAGTTGAATAAACTGCAGAATGATACCTACCATGATGATGCAAGCACCCACGGCGGCTAAGTAGATCCACACGTTCCACGCTGGGTTATCAATGTGGTTGATACGGCGTGTCATACCCATAAAGCCCAGTACGTACAGCGGCATAAAGGCCACATAGAAACCGATTTGCCAGCACCAGAATGACGCTTTACCTAAACGCTCATTTAAGTGGAAACCTGTTGCTTTCGGGAACCAGTAAGCAAAGCCTGCTAAGTAACCAAAGACCGCACCACCAATAATAGTGTTATGGAAATGCGCGATTAAAAACAAACTGTTATGTAAGACGTAGTCGGCACCCGGTAAGGCTAATAACACACCTGTCATACCGCCTATGGTGAAAGTCACCATAAAGCCTAGTGTCCACAACACAGGTACCGTTAAACGTAGGCGGCCACGGTAGATAGTGAACAACCAGTTAAACAGTTTCACCCCAGTTGGAACCGCAATCACCATAGTCATCACCCCGAAGAAGGCGTTGACGTTGGCACTTGAGCCCATGGTGAAGAAGTGGTGTAACCAAACGATGAAACCTAGAATTGAAATCGCACCACTCGCCCACACCATAGAGGTGTAACCGAACAGACGTTTAGAGGTAAAGGTTGAGATCACATCGGAGAAAATACCAAAAGCAGGCAAAATCAGGATGTAAACTTCAGGATGTCCCCACGCCCAAAACAGGTTGATATACATCATGGCGTTACCGCCACCGTCATTGGTGAAGAAGTGGAAATCCATGTAACGGTCGAGTGTCAGCAGGGCTAACACAGCGGTTAAGATTGGGAATGACGCGACGATCAGTATGTTCGCCCACGTACAAGTCCAAGTGAAGATTGGCATTTGCATCAGCTTCATGCCTGGGGCACGCATCTTCAGTACGGTGGCGATAAAGTTCACCCCGGTTAAGGTCGTCCCTATGCCCGAAATCTGCAGTGCCCAGATATAGTAATCGACCCCAACCCCCGGACTGTAAGCCAGCTCTGAGAGGGGTGGATACGCTACCCAACCTGTTTTAGCAAATTCACCTAAACCCAATGAAATATTGATCAGCACAGCGCCAGAGGCGGTAAGCCAGAAGCTGAGGTTGTTCAAGAATGGGAAGGCAACGTCGCGGGCACCAATTTGCAGCGGCAACACTAAGTTCATCAGACCTATCATAAATGGCATCGCCATAAAGATAATCATGATCACGCCGTGGGCGGTGAAGATTTGGTCGTAATGTTCAGGCGGCAGATAACCTGCGGCGCCGTTGGTGGCGAGTGCTTGCTGGGTACGCATCATAATGGCATCGGAGAAGCCACGAATGAGCATCACCAAAGCTAACACTATGTACATGATACCGAGGCGTTTATGGTCAACTGAGGTTAACCAGTCGTTCCAAAGTACGCTCCATTTTTTGTGTTTAGTGATCAAGGCTGCGATATACAAACCTACCACTGCGACGACCGCTAAGGTCACCATGATGATAGGCTCGTGATACGGAATCGCATCTAAGCTTAATTTACCGAGAAATGACATGATTACTCCGCCTCCACTTTTTGGGTGGATGAGTGTTCTGTAGATGAAGTGTCAGAATGGGTTGAGCTATCCATGTCGGCCATGTTCTGTGTATTTTCCATCGCGTGCTCGCCTGCCATATGGGCCATGTCGTGCATACCTTTCATGTCTGCCATGTCAGATGTATGCTCAGTGCCCATGTGTTCCATGCCTGCGTGCATGTCCATTCCTTCGTGACCTTTCATGCCGTCATGTGAGTCCATGTGCATGTATTGCATCACGATTTGGTCAAACATCCCTTTGCTCACTGAGCCAAAGTATTCAACCGGATTGTATTCACTCGGTTTAGCCAGTGTGGCGTAGGCCGCTGAGTCCAATGTCTTGCCCTGTTGTTTTAACTTGGCAACCCATGCATCGAAGTCGGCAGGTGTTTGAGTAGCAATCGCTTTAAACTTCATGCCCGCAAATCCGGCGCCGCTGTAGTTAGCCGAGATACCATCGAAGGTGCCTGGCTCGTTAGCGATCAAATGCAATTTAGTGGTCATGCCCGCCATAGAATAAATCTGGCTGCCTAACTGAGGGATGAAGAAGGAGTTCATCGCAGTGTCAGAGGTGATCTTAAAGTTCACCGGCACATTGGCTGGGAACGCCAACTCATTGACCGATGCCACGCCTTGTTCTGGATAAATGAATAACCATTTCCAGTCTAGCGACACCACTTCAACCGTGACGGGTTTAGCTTCGTGATCTAAAGGTTTATAGGGATCAAGATCATGGGTCGAACCCCAAGTGATCACACCTAGCACTATTACGATCACAATCGGCACTATCCACACGACGGTTTCAATTGCTGTTGAGTGTGCCCATTTAGGCGCATAGATTTCTTGATCACGGCCATCGCGATATTTCCACGCGAAGTACAATGTCATGGCAATCACAGGGATAACGACAATGAGCATGAGTAGGGTGGCGACGATAATCAGGTGTTTTTCATCGATACCGATTTGGCCCTTAGGGTCCAACACACCGCCATCACAACCCGCGAGCATGAATGCTACTGCCGCGATTGCCGCTTTACTTAATTTTCGAATTAACAAAGGAAGATTCCTCTAACCCTAAGGTTTACAACTCTGCCAAGCGTGAACCGGCAGTCGCACTAAGCGGCGTTATCTGAACGCAAATCCTGAAATCCAAGAGGAATGACACAAAATGTGCCGCCATCCCGACGAAATCGAAGATCAGCTTTCAGCGCTTAATGCTTAATTTGAATTTAAAAACAGAGGGTTAAAATGGTGGGGCGCGACAACCGTGGGCGGTATGTTCGAGGGATTTTAGCCTTGGGGGTGCTAAAAAAAGTGAAGCGTTGGTTAAATCGAGATTATTGAAAAATTTGAAGCAGCAGTCGATTAAATGCCATAACTGCAGAATAACGAGGGGGTTGAGCAATAACAGGCTGAGCAGACTGGCGCCGATAAACTCGACTAAAAAGCCATTGCTGAGGCTGATGAGTTCACTAATATCGACACAACCGCCGATCAATACGTACAAAACGTCAGCTACAGGCAGCACAAACAATAACCCGAAAAACAGGGTTAGGTTTGTCATGCTAAAGGTTGAAAACCGAATAATCAGGTTCAATCTTTCAGCAATGAATTGGCTAAGAGCTAATTTCAATTAACGGGTCCGGTTGAACGGGAAAGGGAGTCAGTTGGCAGAACAAAAAATATTCAGCATGCAACTTTTTTATGCGGCAGGAGGATACCAAGAAGCGGCTATTGAATGAAAGCGGATCCCCGCGGTAAAAGGGCCTAAGCGTTAAAAAAACCTTAATTAAAACCAAATAAAATCAATAAATTTACAAAATTAGCCTAAATTTAACTGATTTGGTTCTCATAAAATAAAAATGTGTGAGGCGCTTCATTTATTCGTTTTGGCTAAAGTTGATGTGTTGGCGACGGATGGCGCGGATTAATGCCCCCATGAGCATGTGGGCTTTAGCCTACAGTCGCTTTTATCGTATACGAATGACACTGCTATTTACCCTTGCTCGCCGCACATTTTTGCATGCTGATTTTTGATGCGAGTTAAGTTTGGTTAAGCGGATTTGAGATGGGCATATCAAATAAAAACATCAAGTTAAAACAGTGACAGTTTCAGTCATTTACGCTATTTACATTAGATAAAGCGATTATTAGACTGTGATTTCATCACAACCTTGATATCTGCTTGAGATTGATCGAGTGAGTAGGGCATGATATTTGTTAACATTTAGATGTGCCAGCTTGAAGGACTACACATAAAGTCATTTATCCCATACCTTAAGGTAAACATTTTCATCGCCTTAGCTTACATCATTGTAGGTAAATTAGGCTTGATGATTGCGTTGCCACCAGGATATTCAGCTGCCATTTGGCCTGCCGCAGGGATTGCCATTGCTGCCTGTATCCTGTGGAAAGAGTATGTCCCTTGGGTTGGCGTGTTTATTGGTTCCCTGCTGATCAACATCAATATTGGCGGGCATATCCATTGGGGCTGGTTACCTTTTGCTATCTCGATTGGGTCTTGCATACAGGCTGTGCTTTCTGCCCATGTTCTTGGGCGAGTCGATCATTTATTCACCTTAGATAATCCTAATACCGTTATTAAATCCTGCTTGAGCTTAGCCTTAACTTGTATTGTGGCGACCGTTTTTGGCAACAGTGCCTTAGTGATCAACGGTACGATTCCACCATCTGATTTATTGGGAAGTTTAGTGAATTGGTGGACGGGGGATTTGCTCGGCGCCGTGATCTTTATCCCTTTGACTATGTTGTTATTTGATAAGCGAGCTATCTGGCGTGCTCGCCGCATTCAGACGGGTGTTCCCCTGCTGGTGGGCTTTTTATTCTGCGTGGGGATTTATTACTACTCGGATATGAACCAGCGCCAACAGTTGCAGGATAAGTTTCAGATCCAATCCAATGCAGTGATTAGCAATATTGAAAGTTTTCAAGAGGCTAATCTGCAGCAAATCGTCGCCCTAGCGAGCTTGTTCGATAATAGCGAGCAGGTTTCTGAGGATGAGTTTGTGCAGTTTGGTAAACGTAACATGCTGCAGCAAGATGGCTTTAGAGCTTGGTCTTGGTCGCCGTTAGTGGCGGCCGCCGATCTGCCCAGTTTTGAGGCATCGACCCGCTCAGCCATTGGCGGCCCTTACAAAGTCACGCGGCCTCAAGGCTGGCAAACTAATACCGATGGCTGGTTAGTGCCTGTGATGTACATTCAGCCAATCATAGGCAATGAGGCGGCGCTGGGATTAGATCTCAATAGCGAGCCGACACGAGCCGCTGCCATTGCCAAAGTGCGCGCGACCTTAGCGCCTGTGATGACGGCTAAGATTCAATTAGCTCAAGATCCCAATGGCCCGGGTGGTACTTTACTCATTGCGCCCGCGTTCGACCGACTAGGCAGAATCTCAGGATTTTGTTCAGCTGTGATTGATTTGCAAAGCATTATTAATGATGTTGAGAGCGTAAAGGGATTGCAGTGGAAACTCTCCGACATGAGTGCGGGCGGTGCATTACTTTATAGCAATACCACGAAGTCGTTTCCCGCGTTTAGCAGCAAGCTATTTAGCGATAAAACCGGCCAGTATTTTCAAGCAAACCTGATGCTAGCGGATCGGCATTGGCACATAGTGATTTATCAATCCTATGCTGTGCTGATGGGCGATACTTTTAGCTTATCGCTACTTATGCTGCTCCTCGCCTTTATCACCTGTGCTGTTGTGGGTGGTATGACACTGGTTTCCTCCGGCGAGCGCCAACGTATTGCCGAAAAAGTGACTGAAAAAACCATGGCCTTGTCGAAGGAAATTGCCCGTCGTCAGGCTTTTCAGGCCACCTTGGTACAAAGCGAGCAAAGATATCGTAACTTGTTTGATAAGGCGCCCGTGGGGCATGTGCTTAAACGTTTAGATGATGGTCAGTTTGTGGCGATTAACCCCGCATTCGAAGCCATGACGGGTTACTCACTCGCTGAGTTAAATCAGCTCGACCCTTGGGATCTCACGCCAAAGCGTTATCAATTAAGTGAAACTGAGCAATTAGAGCGCCTAAAGCAAACGCGTCGTTATGGCCCCTATCAGAAGCATTATGTTCATAAGAATGGCCAGTTAGTGGCGGTGCGCCTCAATGGTGCGTTAGTCACAGGCGCCGATGGTGAGCAGCTTATTCTCTTTATCGTTGAAGATATTACCGAGCAGGAGCGCACCGTTGCGCGGGTAAATCTATTGGCGCAGGTCTTCCAGCAGAGTGGTGAAGGCATCACTATCATGGATGCCAACGACATTATTGTGGATGTGAATAGTGCATTTTCTCAGATAACTGGTTATTCCCGAGACGAAATCATTGGTAAAAACTGCCGCTTTTTAGAGGCCGAGCGTACCGACAAAAATATCGACCCTCAAGTGCGTGCCGCCCTAGAACAAACGGGATTCTGGCAAGGCGAAGTTTGGGACAGGCATAAGCATGGTTACGATTTCCCCAAATGGTTGATGATGTCTGTGGTGCGCGATGATGCAGGTGCCGTGAGCCATTACATCGGCAGCTTTACCGATATTAGCGAGCGTAAAGTCAGTGAGGAACGCATTCATTTCCTCGCCCACCATGATTCTTTGACCTTACTGCCTAATCGACTCAGCTTACAGTCGCGCCTCGAAGTGGTTTTCAGGGAGGCGCTGGCATCCGACAGCCAAATTGCCGTGATGTTTATCGACATGGACCACTTTAAAAATATCAACGACACCTTGGGCCATCATGTGGGCGATCAACTCTTGTTAGAAGTTGCGCGGCGTTTGAAAAACATTGTTGGTGATACTGACACTGTTGCGCGTCTGGGTGGCGATGAGTTTGTGGTTGCCTTATCTGATACGAACCATGATGAGGTGGCCAGTTTAGCCGAAGCGCTGCGCAGTGGTTTGAGTCAAACCTATATCATTAATAATCAAGCATTACATTCATCGCCAAGTATAGGCATCAGTTTATTCCCGACCGATGGTGACAGTGTTGAAGCCCTAATGAAAAACGCCGATATGGCCATGTACCGCGCCAAATCGGCGGGACGCAATAACTATCAATTCTTTACTGCGGCGATGAATACCTTGATCACTGAGCGCCAGCAAATTGAAACGGGCCTCAGGCAAGTGCTCGCTAACGATGAATTACGACTGCATTATCAGCCACAAATTGATATCCGCACTGGGCAAGTGGTCAGTGTCGAAGCTTTAGTTCGCTGGCAACATCCTGAATTTGGCATGGTAGCGCCAGACCGCTTTATTCCCATCGCCGAAGAGATCGACATGATCATTCCTATCGGCCAATGGGTGTTAGAAACCGCCATGGCGCAGCTTGCCGCTTGGCGCGCTGCGGGTGCGACTGAGCTGCGAATGGCAGTGAATCTGTCAGCGCATCAACTCCGCAAAGATAGCATTGTCGCCGATATCACCAATGTGCTTTTAAAGCATAAGTTGGGCAAAGGGGCATTGGAGCTTGAAATCACCGAGAGTGTGGCGATGCAATATCCTGAGCAGAATGCGCGCCTATTGGCTGAATTGCGCCAGCATGGTATCGAACTTGCGATTGATGATTTCGGTACGGGTTATTCCTCGTTATCCTATTTGAAACTCTTGCCCTTAGACAGATTGAAGCTCGACCGCTCCTTTGTGAAGGATATTGAAAGCGATCCGAACGATGCTGCTATCAGTGCTGCGACCATTTCTATGTCCCATGAGTTGGGGTTAACTGTGGTGGCCGAAGGGGTTGAAAACGAGGCGCAATTGGTATTATTGTCGAGCATGGGGTGCGACTTAGTGCAAGGGTTTTACTTTAGTAAACCCTTAGCGGCAGAAGAGTGTTTCCGCTTTATCCAGCGTAATTTATAACGGCAGAGTATTGTTGTTTTTCTAATGCTGGCGCAGAGTTGGACTATACTTGAGTTCGCATTATGTATGCGTTAATCGAAATACTAAGGATGGTTTTATGCAAGTCATCTTCACCAAAGGAACCCAGCGTTATGGTCAGTTGCGCTGCGTGCGCATGGACGGTAGTGCGACCCAAACCCAAATGCCAGAACAGGGCATTGCTCCCCACGATATGATCCATTATGTGGTTGAAAAACGTCTGCATATTCAAGGGGCTTTCTTCTCGCAGGTCAGAGCTGGCGCCGATATCAGCTTCGCCTTGGAACATAATGAAACCTCCCGTGCCATCGCAGATAAAACGGAAGTGTGGCAAACCGAATCCATAGTCGAGACCTTGCAGTCGTTACTCTGGTCGGGCGAAACGCCAACCTATGACGGCTTTATTTATCTGTTAGAGCAAGCCTGCAACAGCCGTGACCTAGCCGTTCCAACCGTTAGCCAATCGGACTTTGAACATATTCTCAATGAGATTATGGATCTGAGCATCGAGTGGCAAGGAATGGGTGAAGGTCAGTCCCTGACCTTGAAGTTTTAAGCGGTTTAAAAATAAGAGATTTAACAACAACGGATTTAAAAAAAGAGCGCAGTTAACTGCGCTCTTTGTGTTACTGCGGCCATAGCGGGATCATTCCCTATGACGGCGTTCTTGGCTTTGAGTTGAGCGACCTTGGTTATGTTCTACCGAGCGAGCGGTTTGCGCATTTTGGCGTGGCTCACTTTGTCTCACTCTCACTTATTCGCGTTGTCTCGGCGCTGCTTGTCTTGGTTGTTCAATACGTTGCGGTTCTGCGCGTCTTGTCTCAGGTCGTGGCGTTTCAACTCTTGGGGTCGCAGTCCTTGGATTTTCTTGTCTTTGTGGCTGCGTCCTTTGTTGATCGACATTACGCGGCTGTGACTCCCGAGTTGGATATTGCCTTTGCTGAGACTCCTTCGATGGCATTGGTTTTGACTGCACGGGTCTCGATTGCGCGTCATTACGCTCCTTGTGAGTCGGCGTTTGTACCATAGTCGCGGATCGACGTTCCTTTAACTCGGCCTGTGTTTTTTGATAACTCGGTACGCGGTTATCACGTTCACGACTGGCGTTGTGATAGTCCTTATTGTCACGACTCTTATGACCCTGATTACTCATATTGCCCTGATTGCTATGGGTATCTTGGCGTTCTTTTGACTTCGAGTATTGGCTATTAAAGTGCTGCTTGCTGCCGCCAGAGTGTGAATCTCTACCGCGATATTTGTCTTCGTTGTAATAGCGTTGCTTCACGACGGGGTTGTGGTAACTCACGCCACGTCTATGCTCGGGTTTATGTTTCCAAGGCTGAGCACCATAACTGACCGTGTATCTTTCACGTGGGCGATAACGATGTGAATGGCGATAGTCGATCACGACCACTTTATGGTTGTGCCAGTGGAATGAACTGAAGAAGTAGTTAAAGGAAATATGGATGCCTGGTGACCAGTAGAAATGGTTATGACTCGGACGATAGGGATAGCCAGCATAGCCGCCAAATTCCCAATACACGGGTGGATAAGCCACACCCCAGCGCCATGTGCCATAAACCACGCGCGGATCATAATAGGGCACGTACACAATTTCTCGCTTAGCGGGTTCTATGATGATCTGATTGTTGGCGCGGGTGATCGCCATGTTATCCATGTCCGCTAAGCTATTTGCTTTATCAGCCTGTTGTCTGAGGGATTGAATGCTGTTCATCACTTGGCCTTCATCTTCTAGGAAGGCTTCACCGAGTCTTTGAGTCCAGTCGAGATCTTCACTCATTTTTTGCAGCAGAGTCGGGAAGGCCAGCAAGGCTTTGACGCTCGGGTCCCAATCTTGATCTTCGGCCTGCGACATCAGTTGATCGACCGATGATTTGGGGCGCTGGGTTAACCAACGTTGTGCCTGCACGATTTCAAGTGGATAAGTTGAGGCGATAAGTATGTGGGTCAATAAGCTATCGGGATACAGGGCAATAGGCGCCAGCATTTGTTCGAGTTCGGCTTGGCTTGCCGCAGCGCTCGAGCCTTGGCTCACAGATACGCCCGCAGCTTGTGCTGTGGTAGTGAAAGGCAAGGCCACTAATGCCGCCGTTAACACTAGCCAATTCCATCGATGTAGTCTGTTCATGGTTTGCTCCAATAATCCTGTTCGAGGATGTTATGGGCATCATAGGCGTTTGAATATGAACATAAGCTGAAAGCATTTTACGGTTAAAAAGTTATTTTTAACCGCAATTTAGGTGGGAATTTAAATCTATGGTATTGAAACTAAATCATTAAATTGAGTGCACAAAGCTGATGCTGAACTTGGCGCCGCCCAAGGTTTCTGAACGTGAGACTGAAATTCTGCCGTTATAGCTGTCGACTAAATCGCGCACGATCGCAAGCCCAATACCATTACCTTGATGATAGGAATCGGCACGAATACCGCGTTCAAAGATTTGATTTTGCAGCGCTTCACTGATCCCTGGCCCATCATCTTCGATGCAGATCAGCAATTGATAGGCATCGCCGGTCACGGTTAATTTAACCGTGGACTTTGCCGCTTTGCAGGCGTTGTCGAGCACGTTACCGAGAATTTCCGTGAGATCCGCTTCATCACCTTTGAATACTGCTTCGTCAGCCATCTCGCCACTGAGATTGATTTGCGGCTCACGATAAATTTTAGCTAAGGTGCGTAATAACTTAGCGGCGACGTCATCGACTCGAATCCCTAAATGCCACGAGGCTGCCGCTGCCGTTTGTGCGCGTTTCAACTGGTGGCCAATAATGCGGCTGATCACCGACACTTGCTCGCTGGAGGCTTCACTTAAGTCGGCCTGACTCTTGATCACCGCCAGCGGTGTTTTGAGGCTGTGGGCAAGATCGGCCAAGGCATTACGATAGCGTTTGCGCTGGGTTTGTTCGGTATTGAGCAAAATATTGAGTTGCCGCGCAACCGCTTGTAATTCAGTGGGGTACTGACTACTTAGCTGCATCGACTTACCTTGCTCGACGGAATGTAATTCTTGGGTAAAGCGCGCCAATGGTTGCAGCGTCCACACTAGCCAGCTCAGTTGGAACACGAGCATGACGAACATGAGGATCAGCAGCCAAGTCCAAAGCTGCTGGTTAAATTGATCGATTTGCTGCTGAAATTCGCGCTCGTCCTTAATGATGTGAATCGTCACTGGCACGTTTTGATTTTGGCTGGCAAAACTCACGCTAAAGCTATAAATCAAATGGGGTTGTTCGGCGAGCTCGATTTGCTCAAAGGCACTTTGACCCGTTGCTGGGATGGTAAAATGTGGCGGTGGCATCATGCCCATAAAAGATTGCGAGTGCCACACGATCGTTTGTTTGCCGCTAGCATCTTCAGTGGTCGCAATGGCATACAGCCCAGATTGAATGAGGTTAAAACGATTTTCGAGTACTAATTCTGGGATAGATATTTGTTTATTCTCGACTTCAGTCACCGCGAGTATCGAATAGACATAGGCGCTGAGCTCATTTTTGGTCGCGCTTTTAACTTGCTCGGTAAAGGCATCGTTTAAGGCGACGCCGATCAAAGGCAATAACACTAAGATAAACAATAGCGCGCTAATCACTAAGCGCGCTTTAAGGGAGTTCAAGACTTGCCACACAATGGCACGTTTACTCATCAGCAGTTGGCTCGGGCGTTAACGCTTTTAGGCGATAACCTTGGCCGCGCAGGGTTTCAATCAGGTTGTATTGATTATCAGGGTCGAGTTTTTTACGTAACCTGCGGATAAAGACTTCGATGACGTTAGAATCTAAATCAAAATCCTGATCGTAGATGTGCTCTGTGAGGACGGTTTTGGATTTCACTTCACCCTGATGCAGCATAAAAAATTCGAATAACTTGTATTCAGAGCCGCTGAGGTTAACCAGTTCTTCGCCTTTACGCACTTCTAAGCTGCTGGTATTTAGGCTAAAGGGACCGTTATAAATCAAAGGGCTGGCCTTGCCGGCAGAGCGACGGATCAGGGCTTTTAGCCGCGCGACCAGTTCTTGGGGATGAAAAGGTTTCGTCAGGTAGTCGTCGGCACCAGCGTCGAGTCCTTCAACCTTATCTTGCCAGCTGTCCCTCGCGGTTAAAATTAGGATTGGGAAGTCGCGTTCCTGTTCGCGTACGCTGCGGATAAGCGCGATACCATCAAGTTTAGGCAAACCGACATCGATTATCGCCGCATCATAGTTGTATTCGAGTGCTTGAAATAAGCCTTCTTCACCATCGCTCGCCACATCGATACTGTAATGGGCATCGAGCAGATGTTGTTTTAAGTTAGCCTGCAGTTCTAAATCATCTTCAACCAATAACAATCGCATAGTTAGTTCCTCGACACACGGCCAGTAGCGGCATCCACTGAGACAGAAAACACTTGGCCGTCATTATTGAGGAGCTTAACCCGATACCCTGAGCCGCTGGATTGCACGCTCAGTACCTTGCCTTGGTATTGGCGCTGCACCATAGCCACAGCTTGATCTGGGCTATTGACCGCCAGACGGCGCTGCTCATTCTTCGCACCTTGGTTGCGATCATTCTGTCTATCATTGCCTGCCATGCTGCCAAAGGAGGCCAATAAGCAAGCGATTAGGGCCAATGTCAAACCAAGTTTCATATCTGGTACCCGCAATGTTCGGCGATCTTAAGCTAATGGGTGAGATGGATAACTTATCGAGTCGACTAAGAATACCTCATCACCTTAACAAACACATAGAGATCAGCCAATTGGTTGGCACAATTCCATCAAAATTAACTTTGGTAGTCATTTTGTTATTCGTGACAGAACTGAAGCTCTGTCAGCGAGTCTATTCCTATGCTCGCATTCAATATGCCCTAGTGTCGGCTAATCCAGATGAACTAAGGCTGAACGTATTGTCGCGCTAAGAACACTAAATGTTGATGTTCAGCTTATGTTCACCTTCATTGCACTTTAATGGCTCCAATTTGAACGGGTTATCCATGGGGTATTCAAGATGAACACACTCAATAAACAAGGTATGGCAGCCACAGTTAACTGTCAGGTTAACACCCATTTCGTTAAAGCGACGGCCATTGCCGCGCTGTTTTTAGCGTCCACTGCCGTCAGCGCTCAGCCCCGCGAACTGGAGTCATCGCAAAGCTTAACGCCATTTACTGCGGCCAGTGTCGGCATTGCCAAAAAAGCTGAAAACAGCGAGCAAGCAGCCGAGCAGGAACAGCAAGCTTTAGCCCTGTTACAACAAGCTGCGCCCGCAAAAAATGTCACTGAAGCTGCCGCTGCAGCCGTTAAATCCTTGGCGCCCGCGTTATCCTCTAAAGCGCCGACGGCAAACCGCGTGCAACTAATGGGCGCATCGCCGATGACGCGTGAGCAAGTGACTGCGAAACATGCGAGCCAAGGCATGCCGAGTTCGAGCACGACTAGTGAAGATCCCTACCGCGCCCCTGTGTATCACAGCTTTTCGATTTTTGATGCCAGCAGTCGTTTGTTCGAAGACTTTGACTACGATGGGTTCTATCAAACCTTTAGCGTGACCTTCGACGTCGATGTTAACGGAGCGTATCTTAATGAAAGAGCTGACTTATTTGCCGAGCTTTATCTCAGTCGTGATGGCGGCCCTTGGGTGCATTATTACACCACGGACGTGTTTACTATTTATGGCGATTCAACACAGGACGACTATGAAGTGCTGACCACGCTCTACACGGGTTATGCGACGGACCACTACGATGTGCTAATCGATGTGTACGAAGTGGGTTACAGCGACATTGTCGCGACCATTAGTGCCGATGAAACCGATGGTTTGTATGCACTGCCACTGGAAAGTAGCGATCGAGACCGAGAGCCTGAAGTTATCGTCGTCGAAGAAAGTGGCGGTGCCTTCTCGGTATTGGGTCTGTTATTCCTCGGTTTGTGTGCAGGGCTGCGGATGAATCGCACTCGCGACTAATCACCCTTTTTTCTCTCTGTGTTTATCTCAGGTAAATAGGGCTAGTATGGTCAGGTTAATTTAACTAAATGGAGATAAATATGATTGCTCAAGGTCAAACATTACCAGCAGCTACATTAGGCCAACTAACGAAAGATGGCATGGTGAATCACCAAGTTACTGAACTGTTCGCTGGTAAAAAAGTGGTATTGTTTGCTGTACCCGGTGCTTTTACTCCGACCTGTTCTGAAGCGCATTTACCTGGCTATGTCGTATTAGCCGATCAATTTAAAGCGAAAGGCGTGGATTTGATTGCCTGTGTTGCTGTGAACGATGCCTTCGTGATGAAAGCGTGGGGCGAAGCGCAAAATGCCTCTGAATTGATGATGCTAGCCGATGGCGATGCCAGTTTTACTAAAGCGTTAGGCTTAGAAATGGACACTGCTGGTTTTGGTGGCGTGCGTTCACAACGTTACGCCATGATCATAGATAACGGCGTAGTGACTCTGCTGAATGTTGAAGAGCCAAAGGCTTTTGAAGCCAGTAAAGCCGAAGTGGTTTTAGCTGCACTGTAATGATTAAGGTTCGAACGTAATCGGACATCAAAATAAATGGGAGCTTAGGCTCCCATTTTTATTGGTATTTTAGTGGGTTAAGCGGCCCGCGACTGTGGTGCTAAGTTACCAGCATCGGCAATGCCTAAACTGGTCTCAATATCCTCGACGCTCTGCTGCACTTCTTGGGCGATGACTTCACTCTGTTGTGAACTGGTTTGTGCCTGCTCTTTTAAGCTATCCATAGTGCGCACAAATTGATCGAGATAATCGACTTGCTCCTTGGCATTGAGCGAGCCTTGTTTAGCGGTATTGGCCATGTCGCTCGCTTGATTTTGCACCGTTTGCGCCACTTGCCATAGGCTTTGAGCGCGCAGTTTTTGGCTGCTGGTGGCCTGTGCTATGCCATCGACACTCTCACTGAGGGCATGATTCGACTGGGTCAGTTGCTGCAGAATTTTCACGATTTCGTTTAAGGACACTTGGGTGCGCTGACTTAAATTTCGCACTTCATCGGCAACCACGGCAAAGCCGCGACCTTGCTCTCCCGCCCGCGCAGCTTCAATGGCGGCATTGAGGGCGAGTAAGTTAGTTTGTTCGGCGATATTGCCAATTACATCAATGATTTTCGACACATCCGTCACTGAGTTATTCAGACTTTCGAGGGAAGCATGGCAAAGGCCAACGGCGGTTTGCGTCTGCTCAGTTGCGCTGAGTACGGCCTCGGCTTCAGTTTGGCTCGACTGCATTTGGCGCATGGTTTCGGCGGCGCTGTCTTCCACGAGTGCCGAAGTGTGGCTCACCTCATTGGCTAGGCTGCGGATATGCTCGGTCTGTGTTTGCGTATCGGCCACAATCGTTTGGGTGTGCTCTGTGTGCTGCGACAGCTGAGTAATGCGCGCAACCAGTTGGCTTAATGATTGAGAAACCTTAGTGATTTGCTGGCGTTGTGCCTCGTCTTCTTGTTCAAATCTTTGCAGCAACTGGTTGAAATGACCTGCGATTTGGCCCGTCTCGCAGCGACGATTAATGTCTAAACGTTCGCGGCTATTCGATTCGCTTAATTTCATAAAGGCTTGGTTGAGACGTTTTAATGGTTTGACGACGCGATTTTGCTGCAGGATCAAATAACCAATAGCAAACAAGGCCATGATGGAAACCATAGTGTAGAGGATCAGTTGTAGCTCATATTTCAGCTGTTGATTTTTCGCTGCCTGAGCCTCACCTAAGCCAATAAGCTGTTGTTCCACATTGCTAATTGCTTGAATGAGTTGATCTTGCATCTCTTGGTTGGCTTGTAGCAACTGGTGAGTATTGGCGACTTCTTTGTTGTATCGATTGGCGAGACTCAGCAGTTCACTGCGGTCACTTTCGCCGACTTCAACCTGTTCTGGTTCGCTGGCACCGAGGGCAAACTCATCGGCTTCTTGCTGCTCATATACACCGATTAACGGCAGTGCGCTGAGGGCGTCGTGCCACGTATTTAGCTCTTTGCTGGTGCTGTCTAAAATGCCCTTGAGTTGCTGATTTTTGCCGATCAGATAGCCATCGGTCAGCTGGGAAAGTTGATAGACGATGGAAGGTAAATCGCGGCTCAATTGCAGATATTGTTCGGCGACCTCCGCATTTGTGGCTAAGCCTTTATCGGCATAACTGCCCAGACGACGGTTATAGTCGAGCATTTCAGATTCGGCGTGGGCCAGCAGTTGCCTGGGGTTGCCAGCGAGTTTACCCGCTGCGCGGTACTTGGTATCTAAATCTTGAATAAAGCTGCTGAGACTTGCTTGCAAGTCATTATCGTTAGCGCCCATGGTAGCGAGATTAAGCTCTGTAAACTGGTTCTTAATGGCGCTGAGTTTAGTTTTCGCTTGTTCCAGTTGGCTAGCGTTGCCGCTGGCGAGGTAGCCGTCGAGATCGCGGCGCACACCAACGAGGAAGTCTTCTTGTATGCTTTGCAGTGTGAGTGTTTGTTGTTCTATATTTTGTCGCTGATCACTGCTCCACAGCACTACGGCCGCCAATAATCCCGCGAGCAATAACAACAGGGCAGAAGCAGAGAGCGACAGCGTTGAAATTTTCATTTTGCAATCTTCATAATTGTCAGAGCCAGTTAACTGTTCTGAGTTTATGAATTTAGCGTGACATTAATATGACAAACGCCCACATGAATGTCAGCGTTGTCATTTGATTTGCCGATATGTGATCTCGCGCTATTCCAGCGGCAGCCACACTTGGGCTCTTAAACCGCCTTCGGCGCGGTTGGAGAGGGTGACTTGCCCTTGGTGTCTATCGATAATCCGTTTGATGATGGCGAGACCTAGGCCTGAACCGACACTGCCACGGGCGATATCACCTTGGGTAAAGGGTTGAAATAGTTTGGTAATTTGTGACTCGTCGATTCCTGGGCCATTATCTTCAACACTAAAACCGATACGTTTGCCATCGAACTGCGAACTAATGCGGATCCAGCCAGAACCATAGCGAAAGGCATTTTCGACTAAGTTACTCAGTACCCGCTTGATGGCAATCGCTTGGAATTGAGCTTCGGGGCAGTCAGTTAACACTACTTCAATTTCGCCGGCGCGATTGGCCTCTGCTTGAGCGACATCTTGAATGAGTTTATTGATTTGGCCTAGCTCACGGCTGGTTTCCTGATCTTGGCGAATATACGCAATAAACTGGCTGATGATGGCGTCCATATCTTCGATATCGTTAACTATGCCATCTTTAAGATATTGATCTTCCTCAACCATCATCTCAGAAGCGAGCCGAATACGGGTGAGCGGCGTGCGCAAGTCGTGGGAAATCCCGGCCATCAATAGCGCTCTGTCCTGCTCCAGTTGTTTCATGCTGTGCGCCATCTGGTTGAAGGCGTTAGTCACTTCGACAATTTCACTCGAACCATTCAGCGGCAAGGGCTCGGGGAATTCACCGCGGGAAACGGCAATCGCGGCTTTTTGTAGTCGTCTAAGTGGGCGGTTTTGTTGGCGGGCAAACCACCACCCCCCAGCGACGCTGAGGGCGCCTATGACCATTAAATAAAGGGTGAGCGGCGAAAGGTCTGAAACATTTTGGCCGATAAGCGGCACTTTTATCCAAATCGAGGGCGCCTGTGGTGGACGGATCCAAATCTGCAATACACTGCCGTGGGTGACGCGCACTTCGGCGTCGCCGCCGAGATATTCCGACATCTGCGCCGACCAGAAACCATAGTAAGTCGCTTGCTCAATCCCAGCTTCGCGCGCCTGCTGCTGATTGTAGATCTTCATGCCATCGTCGTGGACTTTGGCATTGAGGGCATCGACTATGGTTAAGTGTTCGCGGCCAATATCTATGCCATCGACAAACAGCAATTTGACTTGGCGAGCGATTAACTGATTGATTTGTTGGTAGCTTGGCTTAAGCACATAGACGGCAACCGTGACGTAAGACACCAGCTGATTGATCAGTAATAGACAACCAATCAGCATCACGGTTTGGCTAAACGCGCTGCGAGGGACAAGCCGCCACCAAAACTTAGCTTTCATCGGGGGCTCAATAACCGCAGCAGATTAAGATGGCAGCGTGGCTCATCGACGCGCGGCGCCATCGGGCACAAACACATAACCTAATCCCCACACCGTTTGAATGTAACGCGGATTTGCAGGATCTTTCTCGATTAAACGCCGCAGACGTGACACTTGCACGTCGATGGAGCGTTCTAGCGCAGAATAATCGCGGCCACGGGCGAGGTTCATCAATTTATCCCGAGACAAGGGCTCGCGTGGATGGGTAACGAGCACTTTAAGCACGGCAAACTCACCGCTAGTGAGCGCAATCGATTCGTCGCCGTGGTACATCTCACGGGTGGCTAAATCTAGCGAAAACTCTCCGAAGCTGATCTGCGCTTCCTGCTGGGCTGGCGCACCGGGCACATCTTGGGTTTGGCGACGCATCACGGCTTTGATCCGTGCGAGTAATTCCCGTGGATTAAAAGGTTTTGGCAGATAATCGTCAGCGCCTAACTCTAGACCAATAATACGGTCGACTTCATCGCCCTTGGCCGTCAGCATCACGATAGGAATAGGGTTACCTTGCTGGCGCAAACGGCGACAGATAGACAGGCCATCTTCACCGGGCAACATCAAGTCGAGCACGAGTAGATGGAAGTTTTCGCGTTCTAATAGGCGGTCCATCTGCTCGGCATTGGCCGCGCTGCGCACCTGATAACCTTGCTCCATCAGGTAACGCTCGAGTAACGCTCGCAGGCGCATATCATCATCGACGACGAGGATTTTCGAGGTTTCTTGTCCCATGGGATGTCCTTTAATTGCTCAGATTGGTGCTTATTCTACTGAGGAGAAACAGTTAAGATTAACCAACTGGCTGAAATTGAAAACGAATCTGCCTAATATAGCCGCATTCAACCTAGGCGACTAGCTCACCTTAGTGGCTTGAATGCGATAAATGCTGACATTTATTGCCCAATGTTAATACTAAGCAAATGAAATTGCATGGGAATACTCGCGTTTATTCACGCTATAGCTGAAATTGTAACTAAATGGGCATCAGCAACTTTTGGCGCATTTATCGTTTGTTGCCACTCGCTGAGTGGCAAAAGAATTTTTATTAGTCCAAAATCATAACTCTCTGATTAAAAATTATTAGGCGTTTATGCACTTGTCCATGAGTTATAAAAATGCTTCGAAATGGGGCTTATTAGTCCTGTTGATTGGATTGGTGCTAAGTGCGTTATTAACAGGGTTGACGGGGCGCATGAACGCCCAAAAGATTGAGCAAGCCTTGCGCGAGGACGCGGAGCAAATCAGTGAGAACGTGATTAACCGTATCACCTTATATCAATATGGTTTACGCGGTGCACGCGGCACGATAGTCACTGCGGGTGAGCATGATATTAGTCGTGCTAGCTTCCATCGTTATAGTTTAACGCGGGATGTGGACCATGAGTTTCCCGGCGCCCGTGGATTTGGCTTTATTCGTCGAGTACCCAGTCCCGATGAAGCGGCATTTATAGCAAGAGCTCGTCAAGATGATTGGCCTGATTTTAATATTCGCCAACTTAACGCTCATGATGGCGAAAGATACGTTATTGAATATATTGAGCCAGTAGACCGCAATAAAGCTGCCGTTGGCTTAGATATTGCCTCAGAGGCACATCGTAAAGCCGCTGCCGATGCGGCTATGTTATCCGGTGAAGTGCGCTTATCTGCACCCATCACATTAGTGCAGGCTACGGGTAGGCCGCTACAATCATTCTTAATTCTGCAGCCTATTTATCGCACGGGTTTAGTACCTAAAACACAACAGGATAGACTGTCAGCCGGGTATGGTTGGAGTTATGCCCCCTTAGTGACGAACGAAGTTCTAATGGGGTTAGCGTTGAATCAGAAGATGACTAAGCTGTTGCTTAGCGATATCACCCAAGCTGAGCGTCCCATCAGTTTTTTTGAAACACACCCTGATGAGGCGTCTCCACTATCTGCATATCGCCATAAAATGACGAAAGACATTTTTGGTCGTAAATGGCAGATAGAAGTCATCGCTTATCCATCATTTATTAAGTCATTGCATCTTAATCAACCCAGTTTAGTGCTGTTGAGTGGCAGTTTGTTTAGCCTGCTTTTAGCCGCATTAATTGCCATGTGGTCCATCAGTTTGCAGCGTAAGCAGCAGGTGCTGCTTGAACAGGCAAGGCGCGCTAGCATGTTGGAGCATTCTCTCGATGGCATTATCAGTTATGACACTAAAGGCCAAATTACCAGTTGGAACCAAGGTGCGGAGCAGCTATTTGGCTATACCGAGGCGCACGCTCTTGGCCAGTCGTGTTGTAAATTGATTGTTCCTGCCAGCATAGTGCAGGAAGAAAGAGCATTATTCGCCGAAGTGTTAGCGGGTAAAACCTCTTTAAATCGGATAACTAGCCATCAACGGAAAGATGGTAGTCATTTATCGACCTCAACTACGGCCGTGCCTATTTATGACGAGCACGGCAAGATAGCTGGCATGAGCCAAACGATCCGCGATATTACAGCGCAGCTTGAAGCTGAACGACATATTTTAAGCTTGAATGCGAGTCTCGAACGGCAAGTCACCAAGCGTACCCATGCGTTGCAGCAGGCGTTACTCGAAAACCAAACCTTGCTCGACACTATTAATCAACAGCTACTCTATTCCGTTACTGACCCCAATGGCGTCATCTTAGAGGTGAATGATAACTTTTGCCGCATTAGTGGCTATTCGCGTGAGCAACTGGTGGGGAAAACCCATGCAATACTTCAGTCAGGTGAACATGATGCTTCTTTTTGGCGATCTATGTGGGAGCATATAAATTCAGGACAGTCTTGGCACGGTGAAATCTGCAACCTCGATAAGCATCAAACGTTGAAATGGTTCGATACTGTAATTGGCCCAGTGTTTGATGAATACGGTAAAATTGAACGTTTTGTGGCATTAAGGATTGATATTACCGACCGTAAGTTGACACAGATTGAGAAAAATAACTTAGGGTCATTACTGACTAACGTGCTCGATGCCGCCTCTGAAATGTCCATCATAGCCACTGATGTGCAAGGGAATATCACCATTTTTAACCGTGGAGCAGAGCGCTTACTCGGTTATTCAGCCGAGGAAATGATAGGTCAATCTACCCCTGCGCCTCTGCATTTGCTCGAGGAGGTGATGATAAGGTCTGTAGAGTTATCCGCTGAATATGGTAAAGACATTCAAGGCTTTGATGTTTTCATCTATAAGGCAAGAGCCGAAGGTTCGGAAACCCGCAATTGGACCTATGTGCGTAAAGACGGTAGCCAGTTTCAAGTGTCACTTTCTGTCACTGCGATGCGTGACAGTGTTGGCGAGATTGTTGGTTATTTAGGCATTGGCGTCGATATTTCACTGATGTTACTGCAGCAACAAGCACTGATGACGGCCAGTAACCATTTAAGTAAGGCCGCCGAAGTGGCTCAGTTAGGTATCTGGACTTGGAATCTGCTCGGTAATTCGCTTGAATGGAATGAACGTATGTTTGCGATTTACGATCAGCCTGAAAGTCTTCGGGAACAAGGATTAACCTATGAGCACTGGTCTATGCGGGTTCATCCTGACGATATTGCTTTTGCTGATGCTAAATTGAAAGGCGCTGTGGAAGGAACGGCGCAATATGACCCTATTTTTAGGGTGGTAAGGACAGATGGCTCGATTCGCTACGTTCAGGCAGCCGCCCAAGTAGAGCGCGATAAACAGGGTCATGCTATTAGAGTGATTGGGATTAATTTAGATATCACTGAACAGCAACAATTGGAAGAAAGCTTGCGAGAGGCTAAGCAGGAGGCCGATACGGCGAGTGCGGCTAAGTCTGCATTTTTAGCCAATATGAGCCATGAAATTCGCACTCCAATGAATGCTGTATTAGGCATGCTGCAATTAATTCAATACACCTCTTTGTCTAGGCAGCAGCAAGATTATGTTAATAAAACTCAAACGGCTGCTAAGTCCTTATTAGGACTACTGAACGACATTCTCGACTTTTCTAAAATTGATGGAGGCAAGTTAGTACTCGATCTTCATCCTTGTTCGATTGAATTGCTGATGCGGGACCTTGCCGTTGTACTGTCGGGTAACCATGGTGATAAAGATGTCGAGGTGATGTTTGATCTCGACACGGCTTTACCTCCTTGGTTATTAGCAGATCAACTTAGATTGCAACAGATCCTCGTTAACCTCGCGGGCAATGCCCTTAAATTCACTCACCACGGTCAGGTGATTGTCGGCATTGAATGTTTACGCCATGAGGCAGATACAGTCACAGTACAAATTTCAATTACCGATACGGGTATTGGTATCAGTGATGAGCAGATTGAGCGGATTTTTACCGGATTTGAACAGGCAGAATCCTCAACATCACGCCGCTTTGGGGGCACAGGGCTCGGGCTAGCAATAAGCAAAAGGCTTATCGGCCTTATGGGCAGTGAGTTACAGGTGACCAGCAAGGTGGGTGTTGGAAGCCGTTTTTGGTTTGATATGACGTTTCCTATTATACAAGTCGAAGAAACTCGGCACACAGACCTTAGCGGATACCGTGTGTTAGTGGTTGACGATAATGAATTGACGACGGAGATTTTAGAGAAAATTTTGACCGGATTTGGGTGTGAGGTTGAAACTGCCTTAGGTGGATATGCGGCTCTAGAGAAGGTTAAAAAATCCCATGAAAAATCGGTACCGTTTGATGTGGTGTTGATGGATTGGCGTATGCCAGACCTTGATGGGTTACAAACCGCCGAAATGCTGCGTAACTCAGACGCGAATAACCAGACTCCGCTGGTGGTGATGTTAACGGCCTACGGCCATGAAGTGATTGCCGAGAGTCAGCAAATTAGACATGTCCCTTTCGTTAATTTCCTCACTAAACCTGTGACATCGCAGATCTTGGCTGAAGCTGTGTTAAATGCCATCGAAGGTAAGACAATGGAGGCGCACCCTCAGCCGCGTTCACAGCGATTTTTAGCAGGGCTAACCATATTAGTGGTGGAAGATAATCAACTCAATCGACAAGTTATCGATGAGCTATTGAGTTATGAGGGCGCGAATGTCGTATTGGCAGAAGGCGGCATGGAAGGTGTTTCCTTGGTGCTCGAGAGTGGTGACTTATTCGATATTGTCATCATGGACATGCAAATGCCCGATATGGATGGATTGGAGGCGACTCGACGTATCCGAGCTGATGAACGTTTCGCAGCATTACCGATACTTGCGATGACAGCTAATGCTTCACAGTCCGATAGGCAAGAGTGTCTCAATGCGGGTATGAATGACCATGTTGGCAAACCCATCGATATGCCATTATTACTACCGAGTATTTTGCGCTTAGTTGGCCGTGAGGATATGACCTCTGCTGAATTTGAAGGGCACTGGCCTGAAGCGACGCAGGAGCAGAGTGATGAGCAATTACTCGATGATATTCGCCTGATCCTGCGTCGTTTTGGGGGGAATCAGTCTTTCTTCCAAAAAATGGCCAAAAGTTTTGCGCCTGAAATGATGAAGCAACTCGCGCTCTTTAAGCAGTCGACTAAGATATTTGATCACTCAACGGCGGCGGCGATTAGCCATGGTATTAAAGGCATTGCCAGTAATTTTGGTGCTCGGCGTTTAGCTGCGCATGCGGCTTACTTAGAGAAACAGTTTAAGCAAGAATGCCCTGAACTGATTGATATTAAGCGCTGGACGGATACGTTAGAGGTACTCATTAATCAGAGTAATCAGCAGCTTTCAACCTACTTTGAGGTGGAAGAATTTAATGCAGTTATTAGCGATAATGTAGAAAAAGCCGTGTATTCTTCGGTGTCGGTGCAAAGTGTTAAGACGGACCTTAATACCCTAATGAACCTATTAAAAGAGAACAATTTAGAGGCTATGGCCTTAACTGACCAGTTAGCCGAATTGTTATCAGGCCATCCACAATGGTCCATATTGCATGGGCAAGTGCAAGCGCTCGATTTTAATCAGGCATTAGATACGCTACGGATTATCATGTTGGAGGAGGCGTAATGCATCTTGCAGAATCAATTGCTCGGCCCCAAAGTGAGAAAGGTAAGATCCTCATCGTTGATGATCAGCCGCTCAATATCAAAATACTGCATCAACTCTTCAATGAAGAGTATGAGTTGTTCATGGCGACCAATGGTGAGCAGGCGATAGCCATATGCCAGAAGGTACAGCCAGATTTAGTGCTGTTAGACATTGAAATGCCTGGTATGTCGGGTTTTGACGTTTGCCAACATATTAAAGCCGATCCTGAAACCGCGACTATTGGGGTTATTTTTGTTACGGCTCATTTTGATGAAGTGCAAGAAGTTAAAGGTTTTCAGCTGGGTGCAGTCGATTTTATCCATAAACCTATCAATCCAATTATCACCACTGCGCGGGTAAAAAATCAGTTTACCCTCAAGCGACAATCCGATCTGTTGCATTCCATCGCGCTGCTTGACAGTTTAACGGGTGTCGCCAATCGACGTCAGTTTGAGCAGCGACTTCCTGAAATATGGAAACATTGCTGCCGCAACGAGTTAGCCTTATCTGTGGTGATGCTAGATGTGGATTTTTTTAAACGTTTTAATGACCGTTATGGTCATCAGGAAGGCGACCAATGTTTGCGACAAGTTGCAAAGGCCATAAGCGATTCTCTGCAGCGCGCGACTGACTTTGTTGCACGTTATGGCGGGGAGGAGTTTATTTGTATTCTGCCAGAAACCAAGCTTGTCGGTGCCATTCATACGGCACAGAACATAGTGAATGCAGTACAAGCTTTGCATCTTGAACATCTCGAGTCGAGCTTCCAAGAAGTGACGATTAGTGCGGGTGTCGCGAGCGTGCTGCCCAAAAGTGATTTGACTTGGCAAACACTGATCGAAACAGCGGACCAGCAATTGTACTTGGCGAAAGAGAATGGACGTAACCAAGTAGTAGGCCTAGGGCTTTAGCCCGTGAGTTTGTATGTGATTTTTAGCGTGCATTTTGTGAAATTGCCGCTGTTTTTGGTTCAGCATGTGGATAATAAAGAGTTATGAAAGCGCATTTGATCACCCGACAGGGTTGGCAAACTTTAGATAAAGAATTGAAGTATTTGTGGAAAGAATATCGGCCGCAAATCACCCTTAAAGTCCAAGAAGCGGCGGCGCAGGGCGACCGTAGCGAGAACGCTGATTACACTTACAACAAGCGTTTATTAAGACAAATTGACGGCCGAGTCAGGTACTTAGTTAAGCGGCTGGAAGAGTTAAAAATCGTCGATTACTCACCGCAGCAGGAAGGTAAAATATTCTTCGGCGCTTGGTTCGAGCTTGAAAATGAAGCGGGTGATCGCGTGCGTTATCGGATCGTCGGTAAAGATGAACTCGATACCAAATTGGGCTACATCACCATCGACTCGCCCATGGCGCGTGCCTTAATCGGCAAGCAAGTGGACGATGAGGTGGTAGTGCAAACGCCATCGGGTCCAAAAGAGTGGTATATCAATCAGATCCGTTACACTCCTTTTGAAACCACTCTCGCCAGCGAGGCAGATTAGCGACAGGGTTGCCGCCGTGACAACCGCTGCGGTCATCATGGCATGACGGGGAAAGATCAAAGACTCTGCTTTGACCTAGGCTTTAGCATGAAACATACGGGGCGCCTGTGGTATCTTTGGCGCAATAACGACTTACTTTACAGTTAGGCACGACACTTTATTTATGCAAACTAATGCACATAACATCGCTCAGATTATCGCTCAAGAACTGAATGTTCGTGAGCAACAAGTTGCCGCAACCATCACTCTGCTTGACGATGGTGCGACAGTTCCCTTCGTTGCCCGTTATCGTAAAGAAGCCACGGGCGGATTAGACGATACGCAACTGCGTACCTTGTACACACGTTTAGGTTACCTGCGTGAGCTGAACGACAGACGCCAAGTGATCCTGTCTAGCATTCAAGCTCAGGGTAAGTTAACGCCAGAATTACAAAGGGCTATTGACGACGCCGACAGCAAGACACGTCTCGAAGATTTGTATCTGCCCTTCAAACCTAAGCGTCGCACTAAGGGCCAAATCGCTATCGAAGCTGGGCTTGAACCATTAGCTGATGCTTTACTGGCTGACCGTAGCGCCGATGTCGAAGCCAAAGCTGCAGATTATATCAATAGCGAAGCGGGTTTCGCCGATGTGAAAGCTGTGCTTGAAGGCGCGCGTTATATCCTGATGGAGCGCTACGCCGAAGACGCGGAATTACTGCGTAAAGTGCGTGAACATTTAAGCCAAAACAGTGTGTTAGAAAGCCGCTTAATTGCAGGTAAAGAGAAAGAAGGCGCGAAATTCCGTGATTATTTCGAGCATACCGAACAGTTAGCTAAGATCCCTTCTCACCGCGCGCTGGCGATGCTGCGTGGCCGTAACGAAGGTTTCTTAGCGTTATCTATGAATGCCGATCCTGCTGCCGAAGCGGGCCAAGGCAGTTACTGCGAAGTAATTATCTGCGATCATTTAGGGCTGAAACTGGGCGATAGCAGCGTTGATCAATGGTTGAAAACCGTCGTGACGGCGACATGGCGTATCAAGATTGCGCTACAGATGGAAACCGAGTTTATTTCGCAAATGCGCGAACGCGCCGAAGCCGAAGCGATTAAAGTTTTCGCACGTAACTTAGGTGATTTATTGATGGCCGCTCCAGCGGGCGCGAAAGCGACCATGGGACTCGATCCTGGTTTACGTACTGGCGTGAAAGTGGCTGTGGTCGATAACACGGGTAAGATGTTGTGCCATGCGACGATTTTCCCGCACGCACCGCAAAATCTGTGGGAAAAGTCGATTCGTACTTTGGCTAACTTAGTCAAAATGCACAAAGTTGAATTGATTGCGATTGGTAACGGCACGGCATCACGGGAAACCGACAAGCTGGCCGCTGAGCTGATTGCCGCAGTGAAAGATACCCATCCACAGTTGACTAAAGTGATGGTCAGCGAAGCGGGCGCGTCTGTGTATTCGGCATCGGAATTGGCGGCGCTGGAGTTTCCTGATCTCGATGTCTCGATTCGTGGTGCTGTGTCTATCGCGCGTCGTTTGCAGGATCCGTTAGCCGAACTGGTGAAAATTGAGCCTAAATCTATCGGTGTGGGTCAATACCAACATGACGTGAGCCAAAGCCAATTATCGGGTTCGCTGGAAGCCGTGGTGGAAGACTGTGTAAACGGCGTGGGTGTGGATCTCAACATGGCCTCTGTACCGTTATTGTCACAAGTGGCGGGGTTAAACAAGACGTTAGCGAAAAACGTGGTCGATTACCGTGATGCCAATGGTCAGTTTAAAAATCGTAAAGAGCTGCTGAAAGTGCCACGTTTAGGGCCTAAAGCCTATGAGCAAGCGGCAGGCTTTTTACGTATTCGTGAAGGTGATAATCCACTCGATGCTTCGTCTGTGCATCCAGAGGCTTATTCGTTAGTGGAAACAATCGCTAAGACTAAGCAAGTAGAGTTGGCGAGCCTGATGGGTAACTCAGATCTACTGCGCAGCATCAAACCTGAAGAGTTCATTACGGCGGAGTTTGGTTTACCAACTGTGACGGATATTTTAGCCGAGCTGGATAAGCCGGGACGCGATCCCCGTGGTGAGTTCAAAACCGCCAAGTTTAAAGATGGTGTGGAAGAACTTAAGCACTTAAAACCTGAAATGGTGCTCGAAGGCGTAGTGACCAACGTGACTAACTTTGGTGCCTTCGTCGATATTGGCGTGCATCAAGATGGACTGGTGCATATCTCTTCACTGACCGACAAGTTTATCAGCGATCCCCACACAATCGTGAAGGCGGGTGATGTGGTTAAAGTCAAAGTGATGGAAGTGGACGTTGAGCGTCGCCGTATCGGTTTGAGCATGCGTTTGGATGAAGCTATCGATCAAAGTAAATCGCAGCAAAGACCACATAATCCTGCCAGAGCTCATAATGGTAAGGCACCACAGTCGACGAAACCTGCTGCACGTCCTGCGCAAAAGCAAGCACCTAAAGCACCTGCGAACGCGGCCATGGGCAATGCCTTTGCTGATGCCTTCGCTAAGCTGAAAAAGTAAGCGTTAACCGTTAAGACTCGGACTTAAGCCATGTCCGAGTCGACTTTTTTACATGTTACTCACAAAATTGTTGCATCAATATCGTCTTAGGGAATATAAAGTCGGCATTTAATGCAACGTTAAGCAAAATCGGTTGTCATAGCACAGCTTATTCACCGATTTTTTTCAAATTGACACTCCAACGCTGAGTGGCTCTTTATACGTTTTGGGGTAACACATGCAATCTGGTTTATCACCTCGCGGGCACAACAATGCCCATGGGCCTTTCCGCGCCATCTTTATTTTCTCGCTATTAGTGCTTTTTATTGCCACCGCGAGCCGTATCGCTTTAGGGCTGTGGCAAGCCGATCGCGTGGCCGCTGTGGATGGTTGGTCGCATCTCTTAATCCAAGGTTTACGCGTCGATATCGCTACCCTGTGCTGGTTATGGGGTATTGCCGCCTTAGGAACCGCATTATTTTCGGGTGATCATTTTATTGGCCGTCTGTGGCAGCCGGTTTTACGGGTGTGGTTAACTGTCGGTCTGTGGGTCATCCTCTTTTTAGAAGCATCGACCCCTGCGTTTATTGAAGAATACGGTATTCGCCCGAATCGTTTGTATGTGGAATATCTGATCTATCCGAAAGAAGTGCTTTCTATGTTGTGGGCGGGTCGCAAACTTGAGCTGATCTTCTCCGTGCTATTAACTATCGGTACGCTTTGGGGTGGCTGGGTGTTAAGCGGTAAGCTCACTAAAAATCTACGTTTCCCGCGCTGGTACTGGCGTCCTGTATTGGCAGTGCTTGTTATCGCCATGACGTTATTAGGTGCGCGTTCAACCTTAGGCCATAGACCGATTAACCCTGCTATGGTGGCGTTTGCCGACGATCCATTAGTGAACTCTTTAGTCATCAACTCAGCCTATTCATTAGTGTTTGCCATCAAGCAGATGGGCAGTGAAGAAGATGCCTCTAAAGTGTATGGCAAGTTAGATAACGCTGAGATTATTGCGACCATAAGACAGGAAAGTGGTCGTCCTGATAGTGCATTTACCTCAACGGATATCCCATCGCTAAGCTTTAACCAAGCCAGTTATACCGGAAAGCCAAAGAACTTAGTGATCCTACTGCAAGAGAGTTTAGGCGCACGTTTTGTAGGGAGTTTAGGTGGTTTACCGCTGACTCCGAATATCGATGCCTTATCCAAAGAAGGTTGGTATTTCGATAACTTGTACGCCACTGGTACTCGTTCAGTGCGCGGGATAGAAGCCGTAACGACAGGTTTTACCCCGACGCCAGCTCGTGCTGTGGTGAAACTGGGTAAGAGCCAAGTTGGCTTCTTCAGCATAGCTGAATTACTTAAAAATCATGGCTATACAACGCAGTTTATTTATGGTGGTGAGAGCCATTTCGACAATATGCGTAGCTTCTTTTTGGGCAACGGCTTTAGTGACATCATAGATCAGAAAGATTATAAATCTCCGGCCTTTGTGGGCTCGTGGGGCGCCTCTGATGAAGACTTAATGCGCAAGGCGAATAGTGAGTTTGAGCGTCTACACAGTGAAGGTAAGCCTTTCTTTAGTTTAGTATTTAGCTCGAGCAACCACGATCCATTCGAATTCCCAGATGATCGTATCGAGCTGTACGAGCAACCTAAGCAAACCCGTAATAATGCGGCGAAATATGCCGACTATGCGATTGGTGAGTTTTTCAAACTGGCGAAAAATGCAGACTACTGGAAAGATACGATTTTTATCGTGGTTGCCGACCATGACAGTCGAGTGGGTGGCGCGGATCTGGTGCCAGTGTCACGTTTTCGTATTCCGGGTTTAATCCTTGGGGATAATTTAGCGCCAAAACGCGATCATCGCATTGTGAGCCAAATTGATTTACCGCCAACACTTCTATCATTGATTGGTATTTCAGACTCTTATCCTATGCTGGGCCGAGATTTGACTCAGGTCAGCGATGATTGGCCTGGACGCGCGTTAATGCAATACGATAAAAACTTTGCCCTGATGGAAGGTAAAGATGTAGTGATCCTGCAGCCAGAAAAAGCGGCTCAAGGCTTCGAATACAATGAAAAAACTGAGCAGTTAACGCCTTATGCGCCAGCTGCGGCAGCGTTAGAGAAGAAAGCCTTAAGTTGGGCATTATGGGGCAGTTTGGCCTATCAGCAAGAGCTGTATCGTTTGCCCAAGTAAGCGTTAAACAGCATAAAAAATGCCGCTATTTAGCGGCATTTTTGTTTACTATTTTTGTTCATATTGTGCGGAAAAAGATTAATACGATTGGAATAAGTTAAATCCACATCGACATGATAGATTCTTGCTCTGGCTGAATCTGTTGTTGATAGAACTGACCAATGCGTTGCCCAAGTTGTTGATAAAATTGAGTTGATTCACCTTGGAGTGATTGCCTTGCCGCACTACTGGTATTCGCTTTGGCATTACTGCTGGCATAATTTGCCGCACCTTGACTGACCTTTAAGCGGATATCCTTACGTTGCAGCGCCGCTTGACCGCGTGCAGCAACTTTAAGCGTCTTAGGTAACACCCGCTCGGCCACCACAAGGGGGGCTTTTTTCTCTTGCTGTTGTTGGCTTTGTTGCTGCGAGGATTGCTGTTGCTGCTGTTTTTCTTGAACTTGTTGCTGATTATGCTCGAGCGTTTTGGTTTGTTGCTGACTTTGATCTGCTGTGCGTTCATTCTGCGGATTAAAAGCGCGTTCTTCATGGCCTTTAGTGGCAGCTTGTGGGGGAATGACCACAGGTTTCAGTTGGTTGTCGACCCGAGCCGAGTCCGTCGCGACATTACTGGTCGCTAGTGGGACTTGTGGGTAGTTACTGACAACTAACATGGAAAATTCCTTGGTGCACTAATGGTTAAATAC
>NZ_VXCT01000034.1:0-56254 GCF_052850535.1 Shewanella sp. 1180_01 | reverse complement strand
CGTTCAATCTGAGCCATGATCAAACTCTTCAATTAAAGTTTTGTTGTAACCCTAAGGTTTCGGCTCAATGAATTCTGATTTTTTGTTTCTCGCACTCTTTATAAAAGAAGTGTCGAAACAAACTGTACATATTGCTATGAACACTCATCACTTTCGTGATACAGAAAATATTGATTTAAATTTTTGACTGCCAACCCGAAGGTTAAGCAGTTTCGATTAACTCAACACCTGTGAGTGCCCACACAGATTTCTTGTTTTATCTTGTTAAAGAGCAACTCAATATTCGTAAGAGAACTTGAGTACCACAATGAGCGCCGAACGCTTCCAGGTGGCTAGGGCTGCGTATTCTACGCATTTCCCGTTTCGCGTCAAGGAGTATTTTTCAACTTCTTGCTGCGGTTGAATTAAGTGCCATTCTCAACAAAAAGTAAGCCATTCAATTCAACTTAACTCGTCAGCTGGCTTTCGCTGTCTGCCGTGTCAGTGGATGCGCATTATAGGGAGATTGAGAAAGTCCGCAAGGGCTTTTTGTAGGAAAATAACGATTAATGGTTTAGACGTTTACTTATCAAACGATACGTATAAAAAAGGGGCTAAAAAGCCCCTTTATCTCGATTAAGTCTGGCAATCTATATGAGTCACGCTCAGCTAAATCATCATAAATACTGTTATCTATGGACTAAAGAAGCGAGATTCTTGCTCAACTTCGACTTCTTCACCGTCGATATGAGTTTTCACTTTTATCTCGATGTTAGTAACTGAACGAGAAAGCTCAACCGGATCAACCCCAACGCTAATAGGTAACGTTAATACTTCACCACCCGCAATAGTGACCGAAGTCGGACCGTACCATTTATAGTGGTCCAATCCTTCGACACTCATAGTGTATTCATGGGATTGTTCTGTCTTATTAAGAATCTTCAAGGTGAAGGTGTTTTCAATCAAACCTTGGTTGTTCTCTCTATAGAGCTGGTTGCGGTCACGAATGATGTCCATACGCACAGGCGCTATGGTCGCACTGGAGTATATGAAGACTAATATCATCGCCATCAATACCACGCCATAACCGACAAGCTTAGGTCGCAGCACTTTTTGCTTTATACCTTCTAACTTGTTCTCTGTGGTATAGCTGATAAGCCCTTTCTCGTAACCCATACGATCCATGGTTTGGTCACAGGCATCGATACAAGCGCCGCAGTTAATACACTCATATTGCAGACCGTTACGAATATCGATCCCGGTAGGACATACCTGCACACACAAGTCACAGTCGATACAGTCACCAAGCCCTAGCTCTTTAGGGTCATCTTTGCGTGAGCGCGGACCACGGGTCTCACCACGTTTAGTATCGTAACCCACGATAAAAGTATTCTTATCGAACATGGCCGCTTGGAAACGAGCATAAGGGCACATGTGGATACACATGATTTCACGCATCCAACCCGCATTGCCGTATGTGGCAAGTGTAAAGAACACGACCCAGAAGTAGATACCGCCAGAAGCATTAAGCGTAAAGACGTCAACATAGACTTCACGGCTCGGCACGAAATAGGACACAAAGGTCATCGCCGTCATCAGTGAGAGCAATAGCCAAGCCGTATGTTTTGCCGTTTTACGCCAGAGTTTGTCAAAGCTCCATGGCATTTGATCTAACTTAATGCGTTTATTGCGCGCACCTTCAAGTTTTTCCTCGAACCAGATGAACATAAAGGTCCATACTGTTTGGGGGCAAGTGTATCCACACCAAACACGGCCAAGATAGGTAGTCACAAAAAACAGCGCAAAGGCAGCGATCATAAACAACGCTGCGAGCAAGGTGAGATCCTGCGGCCAAATCGTTAAACCGAAGACGTGAAACTTTTGTTCGCCTAAGTTAAACCATACAGCTTGACGGTCGCCCCAAGGGATCCAAGGTAAAAGCAGGAAAAATAACATGGCAATCCAGCCCATGCGGCGACGTAAGCTACTCCACAAACCGTCTATGGCTCGGACATAAATCCGATTACGAGGGTTAAAGCGATCCGCTTTACTCGCATCTGGCTGGTGAATCTTAATTCGATTGGTTTTCGAATAGTCCTTGTTGTTAGATTCTGAGTTCATCGTTACAGCCTTTTACTGCTTTAATATTGGACGAAAACTAGCTTATTATACCCATATTATTAATGGTTATTCACTTATGTTGGACTAAAAGATGAAAGGTTGGCTCATATTGGCGCTACTCGCGGGTGCTTTGTATTACTTATACACAGAAACAGATAAATTAGATGCTCCTATTGCAAAGACTGAGGCTATGGTCAAAAAAATAGAGAATAAAGTTGACTCTATGACGGGAACAAAAATCATAAAAATTGACCATAAACTGGCTAAAGTAAGAACCGACATCGTCGAGCGCTTATCAACATTAGAACTCGAAGCCTTTAATCAGATACCCATGACACCCGAGTCTATTGCCGACTTTAAAGCTAACTATTGCGGCACTATGGCGCCAGAACATCCAGTGTTCAGCAAAGATAATCAGCTTTATCTCTGTGATCACCTCTAACAATCACCGACTCATAGGCAAATGGGATTTTGCTATATAGCGCTAAGCTTTAGGCTTAGGTGATTGACCTTATATATGATTCCGCCTAGCCTTTGAGGCATTACAGCACAAAGGCCTATGAATCATGACCCAACAAGTATCAGACATTTTTGATCCCACCCTATGGGATGAAGTCAGTGGATTTCAATTCGACGACATTACCTACCACAGAGCTAAAGCCCACGGCACAGTTCGCATTGCCATTAACCGCCCTGAGTGCCGCAACGCCTTCAGACCTAAAACCGTTGATGAGTTATTTATCGCACTCGATCATGCACGCCAATGGTCTGATGTAGGTTGTGTACTGCTAACGGGTAACGGTCCTTCGGCAAAAGATGGTGGCTGGGCGTTCTGTTCGGGTGGCGATCAACGTATTCGCGGCAAAGATGGCTATAAATATGAAGGCGCCGAAGAAGGTAAAGCCGATCAAGCCAGAATGGGCCGCTTACATATATTAGAAGTGCAACGCTTGATCCGCTTTATGCCTAAAGTGGTCATCGCCGTTGTGCCTGGATGGGCGGTAGGTGGCGGCCATAGCTTACACGTAGTGTGCGACTTAACCTTAGCCTCGAAAGAACACGCGATATTTAAGCAGACTGATCCCGACGTAGCGAGCTTCGACTCAGGTTATGGCAGCGCTTATCTCGCCAAGATGATAGGTCAAAAACGTGCCCGCGAAATCTTCTTCTGTGGTTTTAACTACAGCGCCGATGAAGCCTTCGACATGGGTATGGTCAATAAATCCGTTCCCCATGTAGAGCTAGAAACCGAGGCATTAATGTGGGCCAAAGAGATTAACTCTAAGTCGCCTACGGCTATGCGTATGCTTAAATACGGTTTTAACATGACTGACGATGGTATGGTCGGCCAGCAATTATTCGCTGGTGAAGCGACGCGTTTAGCCTATGCGAGTGCCGAAGCGCAGGAAGGGCGCGATGCCTTCCTAGAGAAACGCGATCAAGATTTCTCCGCCTTCCCTTGGCATTACTAGTTTATTAGCAGCGCTTTAATTTACTGCTAGCAACCCAAAGCCCTCCAGAGTGAGGGCTTTATGTTTTTTACAACGGATAAATAGATTAAACCGTTTAAACTAATCTGAAAACACGGCTTTTAATTTTAATGAGAATTGTTATCATCTAAGTATTCCAGCTGGGAGCCTATTTAGAGGACAAGATCATGACTAAGACACTTACTTTTGCCGTACTCCATTTTAGCGTCGCTTTTACCGTAACCTATTTATTAACCGGCAGCGTGATCGTCGGCGGCGCAGTGGCCTTAGTTGAACCCGCGATTAACACAGTGGTGTTTTACTTCCACGACAAAGTATGGAAACGCATTGAGGCAAAAAAGCAGCACGAGCTAGATGCCATTCCAGCATAGAAAGCTAAGCCACCAGCATTTGCTATTGCTGTAAGTTAAGCGTCGTTTTGTCATGAATCTAAATGAAAAAACCGCCAATAAAGGCGGTTTTTATTTAAATGCTTATATTTATTCTACTGTTACAGATTTTGCTAGGTTGCGTGGTTGATCCACGTCGGTACCTTTGATCAACGCAACATGGTACGACAATAGCTGTAGCGGAATAGTGTAAATCAGCGGCGCCATAAAGATATCGCAGTGTGGCACAGGGATCACTTTCATCGTGTCATCCGACTCGAACTCGGCATCCACGTCGGCAAACACATACATTAGTCCACCACGGGCACGCACTTCTTCGACGTTAGATTTGAGTTTTTCGAGCAATTCATTGTTTGGCGCAACGACAATCACAGGCATATCGGCATCGATAAGCGCTAATGGGCCGTGTTTTAATTCGCCAGAGGCATACGCTTCAGCATGAATGTAAGAAATCTCTTTCAGCTTTAACGCGCCTTCCATCGCAATCGGGTATTGATCGCCACGGCCAAGGAATAAAGCATGGTGTTTATCGGCAAAATCTTCAGCCAATTCAGCAATCGCAGCATCTAGCCCTAAAGCTTGTTCCACTTTAGCTGGCATAGATTGTAGGCTTTGAGTGATGTCGGCCTGCATTTGCTCAGACATACCATTGTGGCGACCGATCACCGCAGTCAACATTAATAAGCCAGCAAGCTGTACTGTGAAGGCTTTAGTGGATGCCACACCAATCTCGGCGCCCGCTTTCATCATGTAAGCCATGTCAGATTCGCGAACCAGTGACGAACCTGGCGCATTACAAATCGTCAATGTGGCTTTGTAACCCATTTCTTTCGCTAAGCGCATGGCCGCTAAAGTATCTGCAGTTTCACCAGATTGTGAAATCGTCACCAATAGGCTATTTGGGAATAAGTGCGACTTGCGATAACGGAACTCAGAGGCAATCTCGACGTTACAAGACACGCCAGCCCAATCTTCCAACCAGTAACGCGCCGCCATGCCCGCATGGTAGCTAGTGCCACAAGCGATGATTTGCACGTGTTTGATATCTTTTAAGAACTCAGCAGCGTTATCACCAAAAGCCGTGTCTAGCACTTGCTTATTAGCAATACGACCTTCAATTGTGCGCGTCAGTGCCAATGGCTGCTCGTAAATTTCTTTAAGCATATAGTGGCGATATTCGCCTTTGTCACCGGCATCGTGGGTAATTTCAGATTCTTTGACTTCACGCTCAACGGCATTACCGTTTACGTCGAAAATACTCACGCTGCGACGGGTCACTTCGGCCACATCACCTTCTTCTAGGAAAGCAAATGAGCGAGTGACGGGTAATAAGGCAAGTTGATCCGAAGCGACAAAGTTTTCACCTAGACCAAAACCAATCACCAAAGGACTACCAGATCGAGCAACAACCAAGCGCTCGCTATCGCGGCGGTCGATAACAACAGTGCCATAGGCGCCTTCGAGTTGTTTAACTGTGGCTTGCACGGCAGAAAGCAAAGTGTTGTTAGTTTTCAGCTCATGGTGTACTAAGTGACAAATCACTTCGGTATCGGTATCTGAGCTAAATTTATAGCCTAAACCTTTTAGCATCTCGCGCAGTTTATTGTGGTTTTCAATAATGCCGTTGTGCACCACCGCGATATCACCTTCCGATAAATGCGGGTGAGCATTACGCTCACTCGGCTCACCGTGGGTCGCCCAGCGAGTGTGCGCGATACCCGTTCCGCCCGCTAATGGGTCGGTTTCAAGCGCTGCTGAAAGCTCTTGTACTTTGCCAACGCGGCGCGTGCGATTGAGTTCACCATTGTGGATAACGGCAACGCCTGCGGAGTCATATCCGCGATATTCTAAGCGGCGTAAGCCTTCTACTAGAATTTCAGCCACATCCCTTTGCGCCACAGCGCCTACGATTCCACACATAGTCTTTACCTATAAATTAAAAATGAAGTTGTTAAGTTATTTTGACTCACTAATGAGCGTAGGGCGCTAGCATGACTCGCACGCCCTGATCTGAAATTTGTTTTAGCGCGCTCTCGTCGATACGATCGTCGGTGACCAACACACTCACCTTAGCCCACGGTAACTCTAAGTTAGGGATCCGCTTGCCGATTTTGTCTGAATCCACCATAACGATCACTTCGCGGGACACTTCGGCCATGACTTTGCTTAGGCCAGTTAACTCGTTAAAGGTAGTGGTGCCGCGTTCAAGATCAATACCATCGGCACCGATAAACAGTTGGTCGAAATTATATGAGCGCAACACTTGCTCGGCGACTTGACCTTGAAAGGATTCAGAATGCGGGTCCCAAGTTCCACCGGTCATCAATAAGGTTGGCTCGTTTTCGAGTTCATGGATGGCATTAGCAAGGTGCAGCGCATTCGTCATGACCACCAGCCCACGCTTATCGTTCAGCTGTTCAATCAAGCCAGAAGTCGTAGTGCCGCTATCGATAATGATGCGATTGTGATCTTTAATCAGCTGCGCGGCGGTTTTCGCAATAGACAGCTTATTAGGCGCGATTTTGGCAGAAAACTGTTGGGTCACTTCGTCAGGAATCGCCACAGCGCCACCGTAACGGCGCAGCAGCAGGCCTGTTTTCTCAAGCGCTGCGAGATCTTTGCGAATCGTCACTTCTGAGGTTTCAAAACGTAACGACAGTTCATCGACACTCACTTCACCCAGTTCGTTCAATATGGTGATGATGCTGTGGCGACGCTGCTGTGTGTTTCGTTTGTTCATAAAACCTTTCAGATAAGTTTCGATTCGAAAGATGTATTATAGTGAAACGAAACTTTTTTGCTAGTATTCGAAACACGGTTTCGCATGTTACGGCGTATTTTTATCGTTCTGTAATAGTGAACTTAAACATCAGCCAATAAAAAAAGCCGCTTATCCTTTAAGGACAAGCGGCTTTAAATGAATTTAAAACCTAATAAATTTAGAACTTAGCTTCAACAGCAACACTAAAGTTACGGCCTTGGCCGATAGTGACCATATTGTACTGACCACCATCAATATAATCAGTATCAAATAGATTTCTAACGTTGGCACGAAGGCTCACATCTTTACCCATGATATCCATAGTGTAGGCTGCACCTATATCGAAACGCACATAGCCGTCTTTAGTAATGCTGTTATCTTTATCGGCGAAGCGCTCACCCACATAAATGGCACCAAAGTTCATCGCAAAATTGTCTGTCACTTCATAACGGGTCCAGATATTCGCCGACCATTCAGGCGCATCGACAGGTGTTTTACCATCTAAGATTTTCCCATCTATCTTGCCAGCACCCGTTTTATATTCGGCATCTAAATACATCATAGAAGAAGTCACAAACCAGCTATCGCCTAACTGACCTTGGGCACCCACTTCAAAACCGCGGTGATGCTGCTCGCCACCTTGAGTAGTAATAGTTTTCTTGCCATCACTCGTTTCGGGAATATCTTGCTCTATGGTGACATTAGAAACCGTAATATCAAAAAGTGCTGCTGTTAACAGTAGGCTGTCATCAAACAACTCCCACTTAGTCCCTAGTTCATATTGAGTACCGTACTCAGGTTTCAGGTTGTCTCCATGATTGACATCTTCAGAACTGGTTACCGAGCCTTGTGGTGTGAAACTCTTTGAATAGTTAACATAAATACTGCCATTACTCATAGGTGAGTAGATCACTCCAAACTTAGGCGACACGGCATAACTGTTTTCACCTTCACCGTCTTTCTTCTGTTCGTCGTAACGTACGCCAGCGAGCAACTTCCATTGTTCGTTAAGCGTCATTAAATCCTGCAGGTAGAAACCGTAATACTTATAGGTACTCGCATTGCCTTTGGGTTTTGTGTGGTAATCGAGAGCAGGTTGAATAACTGGTTGCCCAGGAATAACCGTTTGAGCTGCCCCACGGTGAATTTGTTGCTGATAGAAATAATCGAGATAGTTAGCCCCAATCAGCAGTTGATGCTGTATTCCGGCCAACGCAAATTCACCGGTGAAATCGGCATAAGCGGTTTTATGCTGCCAATCGTCGTAACGATCGAATGGCTTGATGCTATAGCCTTTGGTGAATGGGTCTTCTGTATATTGCGGCGCAGAATCAAAACGTTGGCGATTAAACTGCTGATCGTTATAACCCGCTTTGACTTTCCAGTTGTCATTCATATGCCAAGTCAGATCGGCACCTAAGTTTGACACTGTATTGTCAGTAAAGGCCCAAGGCGCATCCCAAACGGTTTTACGTTCGCCAATGACATTACCTTGTTTATCTAACCAACCACCCGCATCAATACCCGCTTTATCTTGGGTATGGTCGTATTTAACCGACAGTAACAAATCGTCGCTTAGGTCAAATTCCATATTGAGATAACCTAACCAGCGATCGCGCTCTTGGTTCTCATCATTAGCGGAATACTCACGCCAGTATTTTGTGTCTTGCTTCACTAACACACCGCGGTAACGAATACTTTGTGCTTCGTTTAAACTGCCACCCGCATCGAGCTGTGCACGGGTAGAACCGTAGCCATCGGTGTCAAAACCTAAGTTAAGCATTGAATCATAGGTTGGTTTCTTAGTGACCATATTCACTAAACCACCAGGGCCAGATTGACCATACAACATGCTCGAAGGGCCTTTTAACACTTCGACTTGCTGCAGGGTTTCGATGGGTTGTACGTAGTGGGACCATTGCTGATGGCCATTGATGAGATAACCATTACCAGAATCTAACTCGAAGCCACGGATACTAAAAACTTGGCGGTTCCAGCGTGTCGTTCCTGCAGTCACGCTCGAATCGTTAACTAACACTTCAGCGAGGTTAGTAGCTAGCTGTTCGTCCGTGACAAAATCGGGGATCACATTAACTGATTGTGGGGTATCCATTAAGTCGATATCACCGCGCATAGCGCCTGATGCTGTACCCACTTTATAATCGTTAAAAGTGCGGCCAGTGACATTAATGCGCTCGATATTTGCGTCGCTAGCCACCTCTGCCAACACAGGCATAGCCATTAATGCCGAACCTACGGCCAAACCTAAAACTGAATATTTAAATACCATTGCCAACACCTCAATTAGACCTTTCGTCTTAGAATTGCAGGCAATATAAATGAGAAGTGTTTTTATTTAATCTTCTTTACACGAATTTACAATTAGCTGTGATATAGATCTAAATCTGTTTAAAACCAATAAATTGCAATTACCACAACAGGATTAACTCAACCTTAATTTCGTGACTTTTATTGTTTCCATCTGAATTAAACGAATCGAATTTCCAACAATCTGACTAAATATAAAAGCGGCACATGGCCGCTTTATAGATAATGAATTGAGTTAAATAAACTACTTTTTAATTTTGACTGGACGTTGCCAACCCGTCAGGTGTTTTTGTTTAACACGGGTAATGACTAACTCATTTTCACCCACATCGCGGGTAATGGTTGAGCCAGCGCCTAAGGTTGCGCCTTTACAAATAGTGACAGGTGCCACCAGCTGGGTGTCTGAGCCAACAAAAACATTATCCTCGATAACGGTAAGATGCTTATTCGCGCCATCATAATTACAAGTAATAGTACCAGCGCCGATATTAACGCCATCACCTATAATAGCATCACCTAAATAGGCTAAGTGTCCAGCCTTAGAACCCACGCCGATAACCGCTTTCTTCACTTCAACAAAGTTACCAATGTGCGCATCTTGCTTAAGCTCTGCGCCGGGACGTAAGCGCGCAAATGGACCAGCACTGGCAGCAACGCCAAGCTTAGCGCCTTCGATGATAGAGTAAGGTTTGATCTCAGCGTTATCGGCAATCTCACAATCGATTAAAATCGCACCTGCGCCAATAGTGACATTATTACCTAAGGTCACTTTGCCTTCGAATATCACGTTGATATCAATCATCACATCCATACCGACGGTGACTTCACCACGGATATCGATACGGCATGGGTCGCGCAGGTTCGCTCCCGCCAACATCAGTTTTTCTGCTTCACGGGCTTGGTAAGCGCGTTCAAGTTGCGCCAGTTGCACGCGGTTATTGGCGCCTTCCACTTCAATCGCAGATTGTGGCTGGGCAGTATCAATAGCAACACCATCAGCGTGTGCCATTGCAATAATATCCGTTAGATAATATTCGCCTTGGGCATTGTTGTTGGATAAACGGCTCAACCAAGCTTTAAGTTGTTTACCTGGAACGGCCATGATGCCGGTATTGATTTCGTTGATCAGTAGCTGCTCTGCTGTAGCATCTTTCTGCTCAATAATACCAACTACTTTCCCTTGTTCTTGACCTTCACAAGGAGTACGGACAATACGACCATAACCCATAGGATCCGCTAAATTCACGGTTAAAATGGCCACGCCATTTTCAGGACGGGCAGCGAGTAAGGCTTCAAGGGTTGATTGTTGAATCAGTGGCACATCGCCGTAAAGAATGAGCACAGTGTCATTGTCAGCAATATGCGGGCTCGCTTGCGCAACCGCATGACCCGTACCTAATTGCTCAGCTTGCAATACCCAGTTGAGTTGTTGCTCACCTAAGCTGGCCTGTAGCTTGTCAGCACCATAACCGTAGACTAACTGAATCGCGTCACTACCCACTTTATGGGCGGTATCGATGACATGTTGCACCATGCTCTTGTGGGCGATGGGATGTAATACCTTAGGAAGATCAGAGCGCATCCGTGTTCCCTTGCCAGCCGCTAAGATCACTACATTTAATGCCATTGCCATATCCTTGAACAAATACCCAAGAGGGTGAAAAATTACGGTCGTATACCAATCACATTAAATATCTAATCAGTTCAGAGCCTCACAGGCATCTCAATCCAAGGCGCATTGACGCAGAAATGGTTATTCCCTTTTAAGTCAATGCAACACAGGAGTGGGATGCCTGTGAGGCTCCCAAAGGGCGGGTTTCAATACGCTTTATACTGCGTTCAAGGCTTTCGACAGAGCACCACTATGCCTTCAAGCCTTCGCCTTGTCTAAAGCGCGTTGAACTCCCGCTGAATGAACAGATATTTAATACGATTGGTATTAGTGGCGCAATTTTAACGGAAAGCTCATCGAAAAGCGAAGCGGATAGCGATAGGAATAACTCAAAAACACGCTTACCCAAATTTCGGCCACAAAAAAGGCGACCTTATGGTCGCCTTTTTTCACAAACAATAACCTTATCTGGCAATGTTTTTCTTGATGGTTTCAACAACACGTAATTGAGCCATAGCCTTAGCTAGTTCAACCATAGCCGCGTCATAATTGAAGTCAGCACCTGCATTTGCCATATGGGCTTCTGCACGACGCTTAGCTTCTAATGCCGCTTGCTCATCAATATCTTTGGCACGCATAACCACATCAGCCAATACGGAAACAGTAGAAGGTTGTACTTCCAGAATACCACCTGAAAGGTAAAACACTTCTTCACTGCCGTCTTGCTTGACGATGCGCGCCATGCCAGGTTTGATATAACTCAGCAAAGGAGCATGGCCATGCATTATGCCCAACTCACCTTCTGAACCAGTCACTTGCAGCGAAGCTACACGACCAGAGAAGATGTTGCTCTCTGCACTTACTATATCAAGATGTACTGTCATGGCTGCCATCCCGTTCTCCTTAAGAAACTAAGTATTGCTACTTAGTTATTTCTTTTTGTTCGCTTTCTCGATGACTTCATCGATTGAGCCAACCATGTAGAACGCTTGTTCTGGCAGGTGATCAAACTCACCGTTCAAAATACCCTTAAAGCCACGGATAGTGTCTTTCAGAGAAACGTACTTACCAGGAGATCCAGTAAAGACTTCTGCTACGAAGAAAGGCTGAGACAAGAAACGCTCAATCTTACGAGCACGGAATACAGTTGTTTTGTCTTCGTCAGACAATTCATCCATACCCAGAATCGCAATAATGTCTTTCAGCTCTTTGTAACGTTGCAGTACAGTTTGCACGCCGTTAGCAACATCATAATGCTCTTGGCCAACAACCAATGGATCTAATTGACGTGAAGTCGAATCCAATGGGTCAACCGCTGGGTAAATACCCAGAGAAGCAATTTGACGTGACAGTACAACAGTCGCATCTAAGTGAGCGAAGGTTGTTGCTGGTGACGGATCGGTCAAGTCATCCGCAGGTACGTATACCGCTTGTACAGAGGTAATAGAACCAGTCTTAGTTGAAGTGATACGCTCTTGCAGAACGCCCATCTCTTCAGCCAATGTTGGTTGATAACCTACCGCAGAAGGCATACGACCTAACAGTGCAGATACTTCAGTACCGGCTAAGGTATAACGGTAGATGTTGTCAACGAACAACAGTACGTCACGACCTTCGTCACGGAACTTCTCTGCCATAGTCAGACCAGACAGTGCAACGCGCAAACGGTTACCTGGAGGCTCGTTCATCTGACCATAAACCATGGCCACTTTGTCGAGAACGCCAGAATCTTTCATCTCGTAGTAGAAGTCGTTACCTTCACGAGTACGCTCACCTACACCGGCGAATACAGAAAGACCCGAGTGGGCTTTAGCGATGTTGTTAATCAGTTCCATCATGTTAACTGTTTTACCAACACCCGCACCACCGAACAAACCAACTTTACCGCCCTTAGCGAATGGACAAACAAGGTCAATAACCTTGATGCCAGTCTCTAACAGTTCAGTAGAGCTTGATTGATCTTCGTATGAAGGAGCTGTACGGTGAATTACATAACGCTCTTCTTCACCGATTGGACCCGCTTCATCAATAGGCTCGCCTAATACGTTCATGATACGGCCAAGAGTGGCGGTACCAACAGGAACAGTAATAGGTGAACCTGAGTTTACTACTTCAAGACCACGACGCAGACCGTCAGAAGAACCCATAGCGATGGTACGAACTACACCACCACCTAGTTGTTGCTGAACTTCCAGCACCAAACCATTACACGGGCCTTCACCTACGATTTTCAGAGCGTCATATACTTGAGGTACGGCATCTTGTGGAAACTCTACGTCCACAACCGCGCCAATCACTTGGACAACAGTACCTGTGCTCATGATTAATCCTCTAAAACTTGTATTCGTTACCTAACCTAAACCGCAGAGGCACCAGAAACAATTTCCGACAGTTCCTGCGTAATCGCAGCCTGACGGGCCTTGTTATAGACCAGTTGCAAGTCGTTGATAAGCTCACCAGCGTTGTCTGTTGCCGACTTCATCGCCACCATACGGGCAGCTTGTTCAGAAGCAATGTTTTCAACAACACCTTGGTAAACCTGAGATTCTACATAACGGACCAATAAGGTATCCAAAAGTGCTTTTGGATCTGGCTCGTAGATATAATCCCAACGATGAGCAGTTTCATCATCTTCTGATTTAGGCAAAGGTAGCAGCTGCTCGATCACAGGAGTCTGCGTCATAGTATTCACAAATTTGTTAAATACCACGTACAGACGATCCAGCTTGCCTTCGTTGTAAGCTTCTAGCATGACACCGACTGTCCCGATCAAGTCAGCGAGCTTTGGAGCATCGCCTAAACCTGAAGCGTGAGCAGACACTTGTCCACCGAAGTTTTTGAAAAACTGCACACTACGTGCGCCGATTGGGCAAAATTCAAATTCTGCACCTTGGGCTTTCCAGCTTTTCACGTCTGCGATAACCTTTTTGAAAAGGTTAACGTTCAGACCACCACAAAGGCCACGGTCGGTTGCCACAACAATGTAACCAACCCGCTTAGCCTCTCTCACCTCCAAATAGGGGTGTTTATACTCGAGAGAACCTTGCGCTACGTGACCGATCACCTTACGCATGCTTTCCGCATATGGACGGCTCGCAGCCATGCGTTCCTGCGCTCTGCGCATTTTGCTGGCTGCCACCATTTCCATGGCGGACGTGATCTTCTGAGTGTTTTTCACACTCGCGATCTTGGTTTTAATCTCTTTAGCGCCGGCCATCTCTACTCTCCAATCTGGACCTGAGGTGTCTTAAGACACCTCTATCATTGTTACCAGGTTTGGGTTGCTACGAACTTGTCGAGGCCAGCTTTTAATTCAGCTTCGATATCAGCGCTATAATCGCCAGTATCATTGATAAGCTTCATTAAAGGAGCATGCTCGCTGTTCATGAACGAGAGCAGAGCGGCTTCGAAATTACCGACCTTATTCAGCTCAACACTCTTCAGGTAACCTTTTTCAGCTGAGAAAATAGACACAGCTTGAGCGGCTACGCTCATTGGAGCATATTGCTTTTGCTTCATCAGTTCGGTAACACGCACACCATGCTCAAGTTGAGCACGTGTTGCATCGTCAAGATCAGATGCAAATTGCGAGAACGCAGCAAGCTCACGATACTGTGCTAGTGCGGTACGAATACCACCAGACAGTTTCTTGATGATCTTAGTCTGAGCCGCACCACCAACACGAGAAACAGAAATACCTGGGTTAACCGCTGGACGTAGGCCAGAGTTAAACAGATCGGTCTCAAGGAAGATCTGACCATCGGTAATAGAAATTACGTTGGTCGGTACGAATGCAGAAACGTCACCCGCTTGCGTTTCAATAATCGGCAGCGCGGTTAAAGAACCGGTTTTGCCAGTTACTGCACCTTTAGTGAACTTCTCTACATAAATCGCGTTAACGCGTGATGCACGCTCTAGTAAACGTGAGTGTAGATAGAATACGTCACCTGGGTAAGCTTCACGGCCTGGAGGACGCTTGAGCAGTAACGAAATTTGACGATAAGCAACTGCTTGCTTAGACAAATCATCGTATACGATCAAAGAATCTTCACCGCGGTCACGGAAGTATTCACCCATAGAACAACCAGAATATGGCGCTAAGTATTGCAGAGCAGCAGCTTCAGAAGCCGTTGCAACAACAACGATAGTGTTAGCTAACGCACCGTGTTCTTCTAGCTTGCGTACTACGTTTGCGATAGTAGAAGCCTTTTGGCCAATCGCAACGTACACACATTTAATGCCAGAATTTTTCTGGTTGATAATTGCGTCGATCGCCATAGCTGTTTTACCAGTTTGACGGTCGCCAATGATCAATTCACGTTGACCACGACCGATAGGGATCATGGCATCAACGGCTTTATAACCAGTTTGAACTGGTTGATCAACAGACTGACGTTCAATAACACCTGGTGCGATAACTTCAATTGGCGAGTAACCATCGTTATCGATAGGTCCTTTTCCGTCAATTGGCTCACCTAGAGTGTTAACAACGCGGCCAAGAAGACCGCGGCCAACTGGAACTTCCAGAATACGGCCAGTCGTTTTCACTTTTACGCCTTCTGCTAAATCAGCATAAGGACCCATTACTACGGCACCGACAGAATCACGTTCAAGGTTCAACGCGATTGCAAAACGGTTACCAGGCAGTTCGATCATCTCACCTTGCATCACGTCGGCTAGGCCGTGGATGCGGATGATGCCGTCACTTACCGCAACGATAGTACCTTCGTTACGAGATTCGCTAACGACTTCGAACTGCTCGATCCGCTGCTTAATCAGATCGCTGATTTCAGTGGAATTCAGTTGCATGCTCAAACTCCCAATTACGACTGCAGCTTATCAGACAGACGCGATAACTTACCGCGGACCGAGCCATCGATGACTAGGTCTCCTGTCTTAATGATTACACCGGCGATGAGCGCGGCGTCAGTGCTGCAATTCAGCTTAACTTTGCGTGCGAGACGTTTCTCTAAAGAAATACTAATCTGCTGTTGTTGTTCAGAGCTCAGCTCAGTTGCAGAAACCACATCGGCTTCCACTTCTTTTGCCCACTCATTACGGTATTCAGTAAATAACTGAGATACAGCAGGTAGTACCTTTAAGCGACCGTTTTCAGCCATTACCTTTATCAGGTTCTGACCTTGCACATTGACTTGCTCGCCACACACACTAATAAAGAGTGCTGCGAGCTTAGTGCTGGCTAAAGAGCCAGCTAACAGTGGTTGCATGGTTTCGTTTTCACTCACCAATGCGGCAAACGTAAGCATTTCTGCCCATGAATCCACTGCATCTTGTTCAATAGCAAAGTCAAAAGCTGCCTTTGCGTAAGGGCGAGCGATGGTGGTTAATTCAGCCATAACTCAACTCCCTTATCAAATTTCAGCGACTAGTTTATTAACTATGTCACTGTGGGCGGCTGGATCAATAGAACGCTCAAGGATCTTCTCAGCACCCATGATGGCAAGAGTAGCAACCTGCTTACGCAGATCCTCTTTGACGCGATTACGTTCAGCTTCAATTTCTGCTTTACCCTGAGCGATGATTTTAGCACGCTCAGCGTCTGCTTCGGTTTTGGCTTCTTCAACTATTTGAGCTTTACGCTTGTTAGCTTGCTCAATAATTTCATTAGCCGTTACCTTGGCTTCTTTTAGTTGGTCAGTCGCTTTCGCTTGTGCCAACTCCAGGTCTTTTACCGCACGATCAGCATCAGCTAGACCGTCAGCAATCCTTTTTTGGCGCTCTTCGATGGCATTCATCAAAGGGGGCCATACAAACTTCATGCAAAACCACACGAAGATGATAAAGGCGACCGTCTGACCGATTAGGGTAGCGTTGAAATTCACAACAGCCTCCTATTTAGAGTTAAGACAGAAGCGTTTTTTACAGCATTGCACCCAGTGGGTTGGTAAATAGCATGAATAATGCGATACCAACACCGATCATAGTTACGGCGTCAAGAAGACCCGCTACGATGAACATTTTAACTTGTAGCATAGGAGCCATTTCTGGTTGACGCGCAGCGCCTTCCAAGAACTTGCCGCCTAATAAGCCGAAACCGATTGCAGTACCAAGAGCACCCATACCAATCAGCAGAGCAACAGCGATAGCTGTCATGCCTAAAATCGTTTCCATCTGTATCTCCAGTATCTAAATCTATATTAGTTGATGATTTAGTTTAAAATTTCTTCAGCAATCCTTAATGATCTTCATGCGCCATGCTTAAATAAACAATGGTCAACATCATGAAGATAAACGCTTGCAGTGTGATAACCAAAATGTGGAATATTAACCAACCCAGTTGCAGAGTCACACCTAGGGTAGATAATAACAAGTTGGTACCATACATCAGCGCAATAAGGATGAAGATCAACTCACCTGCGTACAAGTTACCAAAGAGTCGCAATGCCAATGAAATTGGTTTTGCTATCAAAGTAACAGTCTCTAATAGGAGGTTGACGGGTATCATTGCCTTATGGTTAAAGGGCTGTAGTGTCAGTTCTTTAACAAACCCAGACACACCTTTGACCTTAATGCTGTAAAAAATAATCAGCAAGAACACACCGATAGCTAAGCTAAAGGTAATGTTAACGTCAGTCGTCGGAACCGCTTTAAGATATGGAATACCCATTAAACTTGCTGCGTGAGGCAGCCAATCAACAGGGATCATATCCATGAAGTTCATCATGAATACCCATACAAAAATGGTCAGAGCTAAAGGTGCGATCAGAGCATTGCGACCATGAAAACTTTCTTTCACGCTGTTATTTACGAACTCAACGATCATCTCAACAAAACATTGCAGTTTGCCAGGAACACCGGAAGTCGCTTTTTTACCAACGCTGCGGAAAATCCACAGGAACAGAACACCAAGACCAACCGAAAAGAACAACGAATCAATGTGCCATGTCCAAAAGCCTTCACCAACACTTAAGTTGGTAAGGTGATGTTGGATATAGCCCTGCGGTGTTAACGCTTCACCAGTTGCAGCCATGATTCATCCCACTTAACTTTGCTTGAAGTATAAAGGAGCTGTCCAATGCACTATTAGCGTCAGCACATAACAAACAAAAAGCGGCATAAAAGCGACCTTAATATTGATAAATACAAACGAAAACATTGCGATGGTTAACAGCAACTTTACCGCTTCCCCCCAGTAAAAAGCCTTTATGACTTTTGCAGCTGAACTTGCTCCCGTGTGGGAGAAAGCGAGGGTTGCGAATACAAAATTAGGGAGCACAGCGATTGAACCACCTGCTAAAGCAGAATAGCCAAACTGAACTCCCCACACGGCGAAAAAGAGAATTGAAGCACCCCCAGCGACCGCCGCCTGCATCATCACCAATTTATAGGCTGACCACCGGCCACGACGCGCTAAAACCTTACTCAATTCATCCTCTCCGCATTCATACTTTTTGTTTCGATGACCGGATGACAAATACCCGTATTTATGTCGATGCACAAAAAGCTTGCGAAAGTATACCTTTTCACGCCTTCATTGCAACTTTGAGATAAGGAAAAACAACACTTTTAACGTGATCTAGCGCCAAACGAGTTAAAATGTAAGATTAGCATCTGTCACAAATTTACATTAAAAACTGTTAATCTACAGACATTAATGAATTTTACTAAGAATTCCGTCTAATTCAGCCAGATTCTGATAGTTAATTACAATTTTACCTGTGCCCTTACTACTATGAGCGATAGAAACCTTGGCACCTAATCTTTCAATTAACTGCTGCTCTAAACGACAAACATCTTGATCTTTAGTCGTAGTTTCGGCTTGTTTAGGCGGATTTAAGGTTTGATTAATTAATCGTTCAGTTTCGCGAACGGTTAATTCCTTAGCGGCCACTAATCTCGCAAGATTTGTTTGTTCTTCTCCCTCAATTGCTAACAAAGCGCGAGCATGACCCATATCGATGTCGCCATACTCGAGTAGACGTTTTACCGGCTCATTTAAGCCGTTTAAACGTAACAAGTTAGATACACTCGCTCTGGATTTTCCCACAACATCGGCAACTTGTTGGTGAGTCAGTTCAAATTCTTGCATTAAACGTTGCAATGCAATGGCTTCTTCCATGGCATTTAAATCTTCACGCTGGATGTTTTCAATCAAAGCGATAGCAACAGCGGCCTCATCGGGCACTTGTTTGACTATGCAGGGGATTTTATTTAAGCCAGCAAGTTGAGAAGCACGCCAGCGACGTTCGCCCGCAATGATCTCATACATGTCGTTTGCCACTTGTCTTACAACGATGGGCTGAATAATGCCTTGGTTGCGGATAGAATGCGCCAGTTCTTCCAACGCTTCGGGAGACATGTCTTTACGAGGTTGATACTTACCCGGTTGTAATAAGTCTAAATCGAGATGGATAAGCTCTTCTTTTTTATCTACAACATTAGCTTCATCAGTGTGTTTTTTACTGGCGGCATGGCTGTTACTCAGTAGGGCATCTAACCCTTTGCCTAATCCTCTTTTCTTTAACGTCATGGTGATCCTTTACGCTTGCTTAGCCTGAGTTTGTTGTTCTGAACGACGGATCATTTCACCCGCAAGCGCTAGATACGCCTTAGCGCCGGCACTCGATTTATCGTAATACATAGCAGGCGCACCAAAACTTGGCGCCTCAGCCAGCCTGACATTACGCGGGATCACAGTACGATATACCTTGTCACCAAAATGCTGTTTTAGCTGATCGGACACATCATTAGACAAACGATTACGCGGATCGTACATAGTGCGTAAAATGCCTTCAATGCCAAGCCCAGGGTTAACCATAGCGGCAAGCTTAGTGATGGTATCAATCAGCGCCGTTAAGCCTTCTAGGGCATAGTATTCGCACTGCATAGGCACGAGCACAGAGTCAGCCGCTGACATAGCGTTCACCGTCAGCATGTTCAATGAAGGAGGGCAGTCGATAAAGATATAATCATATTGATCTTTTATCGGTGCGAGCGCGTTACGCAAACGGATCTCACGCGCAAAAAACTCCATCAGTTTGATCTCTGCCGCTGTGACATCGCCATTACTGGCGATCAGATCATACTTACCCGCAGTGTTTTTAATGACGATCTCGTCGAAGGATTTCTCTTCGACCAATAATTCGTAGGCCGTATTTTCGACCTCGTATTTATCGACACCACTGCCCATAGTGGCATTACCTTGGGGATCGAGATCGATCAATAATACTTTACGTTTTGTTGCTGCTAACGAAGCGGCTAGGTTAACGCAAGTAGTTGTTTTTCCTACGCCACCTTTCTGGTTAGCCACGGCAATCACTTTACCCACAATATCACCCTGTATGTAAATGCTGGTTTATTGCCCTTACTTAAAAATGATTTATTCACCACTTTCAAGCCTGTTATTCTTTGATTATTTTCAATAAATGTCTTTGTTCATCGAGTTTAGGCACCTTAAGCTCGATGACTTCTTTCACTGCAAATCCACTTGGAATATGTTGCATCTCTTCATCATTTAACTGGCCTTTAAGGGCATAAAACTGCCCATGTTCGGCGGGTAAATGATGGCACCAAGTCAGCATATCTTGGATTGAAGCAAATGCACGACTTAATACGCCGTCGAATTTTTGCTCAGGTTGATAAGCTTCTACGCGGCTTTCAACTGAGCTGATGTTATGAATGCCTAATTCAAAGGACACTTGTTTTTGAAAACGAATGCGTTTACCTAAGCTGTCCAATAACACAAATTGTTTATCGGGATTCATAATCGCTAACGGGATCCCAGGTAAACCGGGTCCTGTGCCCACATCGATAAAACGTTCACCTTGCAGATGTTTTGAAACTACTAAGCTGTCCATGATATGACGGATCAACATGGCTTCGGGATCTCTCACCGATGTCAGGTTATAGGCTTTATTCCATTTGTTGAGCATGCCAACAAAATCAATTAGTTGTTTTTTTTGCTCGGCGGTTGCGGGCAAATTAATTTCGGCTAAATAAGCCTCTAACTGGGCAGATAACACTGAGCAACCTCAAAAAAGATACGATTATGAACGCGAAGGCTATTATGAAGCCCGAAAACGATGAAGGGAAGCCTGAATGCTTCCCTTCTATGACCTAAGCAGCTATTAAGCTAGCTTTTACGCACTCTTACGTAATAAGCCACGCTTTTTGAGGTGAACCAACAAAATTGAAATAGCCGCAGGGGTAATACCAGAGATCCGTGACGCTTGGCCTATAGTTTCTGGTTTGTGGTTATTTAACTTAGCAATCACTTCGTTCGACAAGCCCGGTACTTCTTTGTAATCGAGCGTCAAAGGTAAACCTGTGTTCTCATTACGCACGGCTTTGTTGATCTCTTCCTGCTGGCGTTGAATATAACCAGAGTACTTCACTTGGATCTGAACTTGTTCAGCTGCTTGTGGATCTTCAAGCCCAGGACCAAAACCTTCAATCTGCATTAACTTGCTGTAATCCATTTCTGGACGACGCAGTAACTCTTCAAATGACGCTTCGCGAGAGATCGGCGTATTCAAATGTGGGTTTAACGCATGGATCAAAGGCGAATTTGGATGTACCCATTGGCCACGTAGCCTTTGCAGTTCAAGTTCAATGGATTCTAGCTTTTCACTAAATGCTGCCCAGCGAGCGTCGTCGACTAAACCAAGTTCGCGACCTTTGGCCGTTAAGCGAATGTCGGCGTTATCTTCACGGAGTAACAAACGGTATTCGGCACGGCTAGTAAACATGCGGTACGGTTCTTTGGTACCCAGAGTCGACAGATCGTCAACCAGTACTCCAAGATACGCTTCGTCACGGCGTGGACACCAAGCTTCTTTGCCTTGCACTTGCAGCGACGCATTCATGCCCGCTAATAAACCTTGAGCACCGGCTTCTTCATAACCGGTTGTGCCGTTTATTTGGCCAGCGAAGAATAACCCATTGATCGCTTTGGTTTCTAATGAGTTTTTCAGATCCCTTGGATCGAAATAATCATATTCGATCGCATAACCTGGACGCATGATTTCTGCGTTTTCCATGCCCTTGATCGAACGTACTAAATTCAGCTGTACATCGAAAGGTAAGCTGGTCGAGATCCCGTTAGGGTAGATCTCATTGGTATTTAACCCTTCTGGTTCGATAAAGATCTGATGCGAAGATTTATCTGCAAAGCGATGGATCTTGTCTTCAATCGATGGGCAATAACGCGGGCCAATACCCTCGATTACGCCTGAATACATTGGGCTTCTGTCTAAACCACCACGAATAATTTCATGGGTTTTTTCATTGGTATGAGTGATCCAGCAAGAAATTTGTTTTGGATGATGACTGACATCGCCCATAAACGACATCACAGGTAACGGAGAATCACCTTTTTGTTCAGCCATTTGAGAAAAATCGATCGTGTTTGCATCGATACGTGGCGGGGTACCGGTTTTTAAACGGCCAACACGGATCGGTAACTCACGTAAACGATTGGCTAAGGCAATGGCTGGTGGATCGCCTGCACGGCCACCGCTGTAGTTTTCTAACCCTATGTGGATTTTGCCGCTTAAGAATGTGCCTGTTGTTAACACAACGGCTGGAGATTCAAAGGCTAATCCCATTTGAGTCACTACGCCAACGACTTGATGATTTTCAACAATTAAGTCATCAACTGCTTGTTGGAAAATACGTAAGTTAGGTTGGTTTTGTAATATGTTTTGGATTTTTTGACGATACAACGCACGGTCAGCTTGTGCACGTGTCGCTCGTACTGCTGGGCCTTTGCTTGAATTCAAGGTTCTAAATTGGATCCCTGCATAATCGGTTGCGATCGCCATTGCACCGCCTAAGGCGTCAATTTCTTTCACTAGGTGGCCTTTGCCTATGCCACCGATCGCTGGATTACATGACATTTGTCCTAACGTATCGATATTGTGCGTTAGTAATAATGTTTTTGATCCCATTCTTGCTGCTGCCAACGCGGCTTCAGTTCCGGCATGACCACCACCAACAACAATTACATCAAACCGTTCATGAAAATGCATGCCACTACCTTCAATTGCTAAGAGACTCAGTACGAGCCGAGTATTTTAGCATTTGCTTTGTGCTAGGTGAATGATCATTTTACGCTGTTCGATCGAGATGATCCGGACTAATAGATCTTAAGATCTTTATATAGATCTTCTTATTATGTTTACTATTAGGATCGCGTTTTTCTGTGCATAACCCAAATTAAGTATATAAATCATTAATTAGCGCGATCCTGATCCTGTGATCTGATCGCGATCTAACGCCATTAAACATGGGGATAGATCGCCTACTTACCCACAGGGTGGATCATTAAGCAGATCGGAGTGTGAATAGTACAGAGGTTGATCAGATCTAAATAATAGCTTATCCACATGTTTATACTTTAAATAAGTAAATTGTGGATAAATAGGATCTAAACTGTACATAGATCGCGACCTTATCCCATAGGCGATCTTAAATCTCCTGTTGCCATTGTGCTAACCATGCAAGGGCTGGGTCTTCTGGCACGGGATCAAGCTGTACATCGATCTGGATCTTATCCACAAAGGCTTTAGCATCGCAGTCTTGAATGGCTGAAATTAATTTTTCAGGGCCTTGGCAAAAGGTGTCGTAACTTGAGTCGCCAATTGCACATAAGGCAAAGTTCACTTGGCTGAGATCCGGTTTTTGCTCGGTAATTTCATTGAAAAAGGGCTGGATATTATCTGGAAGATCACCTGCGCCGTGGGTAGATGACACGATAATCCACAGTGCATGGGTGTCGATTTCACACAGAGTTGGGGTTAAATGCACTTGAACTTGGTGCCCTTGATCCGTTAATTGCGCCATCATTTCGTCGGCGACATACTCTGCACTGCCCAATGTTGTGCCGACTATTACTTCAATCTTTGCCATTTATGACGATACCTTTTATGGATAATCTCGCTGAAATACACTCGTTTACTGCCTTTTTGGGGCTGTATTCGGGCGCTAATACGGCTTCATCATAAGGTAAAACTAGGCTTGTCTCTATGAGATGGTGTGTAAATCTGGGATTTATACGGGTATAGCGAGAGGGATTTAGGAAGATATATAAGCGGAATTGACGAGGTTTTAGTTAAAAGAAAGGCTTGTTGAGCACAACAAGCCTTAGCTAGAAAAGCTGTTCACATGGCGAGAACATTACTTTCCAATACAGAAAGAGCTGAAAATCTTGCCGAGTAAATCGTCAGAAGTGAAGCGGCCAGTGATCTCAGATAGTGCTAATTGGCACATACGTAGCTCTTCCGCTAGCAGCTCTCCGGCAAGGTAAACCTCTAACTGCTCTTTACCTAATTGCAGGTGTCCTGCGGCTAATTCAAGGGCTTCTAAGTGACGACGACGGGCGATAAAGCCACCTTCGAGATTACTCTGATAACCCATAAGTGACTTCAAGTGTTGCTTTAATTCTTCAACACCTAAGCCTGTTTTTGCCGAGATCCGGTAGACGCTATAACCTTGTTCTTCGGTCATCATTAAGTCTTCGCCCGTGAGATCGGCTTTATTACGGATCACTGTTACACCTAAATTGGAGGGCAGGCGATCGACAAAGTCAGGCCAAATCGCATGGGGATCGACGGCGGTGGTTGTCGTGCCGTCCACCATAAATAGCACACGATCGGCGCTGTTTATTTCATTCCATGCGCGTTCAATACCAATTTGTTCTACCGTATCAGTGGTATCACGCAGTCCTGCGGTATCAATAATATGCAACGGCATACCGTCTAAATGGATATGTTCACGTAATACGTCGCGTGTTGTACCGGCAATTTCAGTCACAATTGCCGACTCTTTACCCGCTAACGCATTCAGTAAGCTCGATTTTCCGGCATTGGGACGACCGGCAATTACCACTTTCATCCCTTCACGAATAATAGAACCTTGCTTGGCACTGGCTTGCACTAGGTCAAGTTTGTCGATGATTTTATAGAGTGCATTGGCAATCTTGCCGTCACTTAAAAAGTCGACTTCTTCATCGGGGAAATCAATTGCGGCTTCAACGTATAAACGCAGGTTAGTGACTTGGTCCACCAGCTCGTGGACTTCCTTAGAAAATTCACCTTGTAGTGATTGCAGCGCGCTTTTAGCGGCTTGCTCACTGGTGGCGTCGATAAGGTCGGCAATGGCTTCGGCTTGGGTTAAGTCGAGTTTATCGTTCATAAAGGCTTGTTCGCTGAACTCGCCTGGTTTTGCGATACGAATACCACCGACTTCCATTACACGTTTGATCAGCATGTCGAGGACAATTTGGCCGCCGTGGCCTTGAAGTTCCAAGACATCTTCGCCAGTAAAGGAATTCGGTCCTTTAAAAAACAGCGCTATGCCTTGGTCTATTACTTGGCCCGATGCACTTTTAAAATCGCAATAATCGGCATATCGGGTTTTAGGAAGATGACCTAATACGGCCATAGCGACATCACTGGCCTTGTCGCCTGAAATTCGAATGATGCCAACGCCGCCACGTCCGGGCGCGGTGGCTTGAGCCACGATAGTGTCAGTTGTCACGGAAATACCCACCAAACTAATATCTACTAAAATATGTAAAGGAAAAGGCGGCCAATTAAGCCGCCTTTTAGTGTCATTCGTTCACATTAATCTGTAACGATGCGCTAGAGTCTTGCAAATCTTAGGCTTATTTTAAGCCTTTTTTCGCCAGACCTGCATAAATAATCTTCTGTTGCGTGATAGCAACTATGTTACCCACTAACCAGTACAGTACTAGACCCGCTGGGAACCAGAGGAAGAATACGGTAAAGATCACTGGCATCCACTGCATCATTTTCACTTGCATTGGGTCCATAGTCGGTGCAATAGGTTGCATCTTCTGCATCACAAACATAGATACGCCCATCAGCAACGGCAATATGTAGTAAGGATCTTGTACCGATAAATCGTGTATCCACAACATAAAGGGTGCGTGACGTAATTCGAAGCTTTCTAACAATACCCAGTACAAGGCAATGAAGATTGGCATCTGTAAAATAATAGGTAAACAGCCACCCATAGGGTTAACTTTTTCTTTCTTATACAGTTCCATCATGGCCTGACCCATCTTTTGACGGTCATCACCAAAGCGTTCTTTCAAGTCAGTCAGTTTAGGTTGCAGGTTACGCATCTTCGCCATTGAGGTGTACTGTGCTTTTGTCAGCGGGAACAGTAAACCACGAACGGTTAAGGTGATCAGAATAATAGCCATACCCCAGTTACCGACGAATGACTGATAGAACATCAATAGCCAGTGAATAGGTACAGCTAACCACCATAGGAAGCCGTAATCGACCACTAGGTTTAAGGTATCAGAGATGGCTGACAGTGCTTTTTGATCCTTAGGACCAACGTAGAACTGTGAGCTAATTTCTTGAGTCGCACCTGGAGCAATATCATATACCGCGCCGCGGAAACCAATATTGGCTAAACCGCCCGCACTGACACTAGAGAAAATAGTGTTGCTGTCGGTAGCCGGTGGGATCCAAGCTGAAACGAAGTAATGTTGTAGCATGGCAGCCCAACCGCCCAACGTCGCTTGGTTCAGGTTGCTTTTCGCCATGTCATCAAATTTGTATTTCTCATAACGCACATCTTGCGTAGAGAATGCGCCACCACGGTAGGTAGGCATAACCATGCTGCTTTCAGACGGTTTAATCGTTTGTTTAATTTGACCGTACATCTGAACTTGCAGCGGAGCCGCTGAAGTGTTGTTGATTTTATAGTCAACATCGACGTTGAACTTACCACGATGGAATACAAACACTTTAGTGTATGTCACGCCATTGTCGGCTACATAAGTTAACGGCACTTCTAAAGTGTCTTGACCTTCGGCTAAGGTATATTCAGTCGCTGCAGTGCTAAATGCGGCACGGCCTTTGGCGCTACTGTCGATACCATCGCGACCTATAAGACCGCTCTGGGCTATATAAGTGAAATCTTTCGTTTGCTCAAGCAACACGAAGGGTTGATCTTTATCCTGTTCCATTTTGTGCGAAACTAACGCAGCAAAAACAATGTCGCCACCGATTGGATTAATTTGAACATCCAACTGGTCGGTTTTCACGGTAATCAGTTTGCTGGTTGCTGTCACTGCTGCAGGAACACCTGTATCAGCTTCTGGAACATCGGCACTGTGTGAGTTTGCCGCGTTCGCCACTAAGGACGATTCTGTTGCAACGGGTTTAGGAGCTTTGTCTGCTTGCCACTGTTGCCACAGCAAAAAGCTGACAAACAGTAGTCCTATGAGCAATATATTGCGTTGAGATTCCATAGCCTATTTATTACACCTGTCATTTTTAGGGGGGACGGGATCACTACCGCCGGGATGTAAAGGGTGACATTTTAATATGCGTTTCAATGCAAACCAACAACCTTTCGCGGTTCCATGCACTTTTATTGCTTCAATAGCGTAGTGAGAGCAGGTGGGATTGAAACGGCATCGAGGGCCCAGTATAGGGCTTATGAATACTTGATAGCCACGAATTAACGTGGTCGCTAGCCATTGTAGCGGCGACTGAGTTTGCGCCATAGCTTTTCTATCAATTTGTTGATTTCAGCGTTTTCCATTTCCATCACGCCATTTCTGACAAGCACAACAATATCAAGATGAGGAATGTCGTGTTGATTTAAGCGAAAACTATCTCTGATCACACGCTTAATACGGTTACGTTGATTGGCGCGTTTTACAAAGCGTTTGGCAACAGTAAGGCCCATACGCGGATGTTGTTCCGTGTTAGGAATAGCGAGCAAGGTAATTTCAGCAGAAGATGCTTTGATGGGATTGGAAAATACAGATTTAAATTGCGCGGGAGTTAACAAACGTAACTCCCGCGAAAAGGTATAGCTAGTCAACTAGTTACCCACTTATTAAGCAGATAAACGAGCGCGACCTTTCGCACGACGACGTGCAAGCACCTTACGGCCGCCTACAGTAGCCATACGAGCGCGGAAGCCGTGAGAACGCTTGCGCTTCAGGTTGCTAGGTTGAAAAGTACGTTTACTCATGATGGCAATCCGTCTTTGTTAATTAGTGAACATATCCTTATCTCTAGGATAGAGGTAAGGGCAAAAAAGAGGCCGAATTGTAATCACAATACTTAGTCACGTCAACAACGAAAGTAAGTAAGTGCTTTATTTCTGCCAGCGTATCCTTTGATCAATCCCCAGAATACACCATAAGATGTGGATAACTCTGTGTACGGACACTACATATAGTAGTGTAGGGGATCTTCGAGCCGATCGAAGGGGCGCCATTATAGATCAATGTGGATCGCTTAATAAAGCAGGATTTGCGGATAGTGCAGAATAAAAGGATCGTTTTGGATCTTTGATGATCGAGGATATCCACACAGAATGATCTCGCTGGGGATAAATATTTTTTAAGGATAGCGATCCTTGAGATCTCGCTATAGAATACACCTCTTTTTTGATGATCTTTTGGGGATAACTAAGTGGCTGTTTCACTTTGGCAACAATGTATCGGACGATTGCAAGATGAGCTTTCTGCTCAGCAGTTCAGTATGTGGATCAGACCGTTACAAGCCGAAATGGATGGAGATACTCTGGTGCTTTATGCGCCCAACCGCTTCGTGCTTGATTGGGTCAGAGATAAGTACATCAATATCATTAATCAGTTCTTTACTGAGCAGATGGGCAGCGATGCACCTAAATTGCGTTTCGATATTGGTAGTCGTCCTTCGGCGAAAAAGCCAAGTGTGCCAGCACCTATAGCGCCAACTCGTGTAGCAAATACCCAAACTAAAGCGACAGTAGGCACGACGTTTAACGTCCAAGCCGAGCCGATGGCGAACGCGAATCACCGCAGTAACATCAATCCTAGCTACCAGTTTGATAACTTCGTAGAAGGTAAGTCGAACCAATTAGGTAAGGCTGCGGCGTTGCAAGTGGCTGAAAATCCAGGTGGTGCTTATAACCCATTATTCTTATATGGCGGAACAGGTCTAGGTAAGACTCACTTGTTGCACGCTGTCGGTAACGGGATCATTAAAAATAATCCGAATGCCAAAGTGGTTTACATGCATTCCGAGCGTTTCGTCCAAGACATGGTTAAAGCGCTGCAAAACAATGCGATCGAAGAATTTAAACGTTACTACCGTAGCGTCGATGCTTTGTTTATCGATGATATTCAATTTTTTGCCAATAAAGACAGATCCCAAGAAGAATTCTTCCATACCTTCAATGCCTTACTTGAGGGAAATCACCAAATAATTTTGACTTCAGATCGTTATCCAAAAGAGATCGACGGTGTTGAAGACAGATTGAAATCGCGTTTTGGTTGGGGTTTAACCGTGGCGATTGAGCCACCAGAGTTAGAAACCCGCGTGGCGATTTTGATGCGTAAAGCTCAAGAGAGCGGCATTAACTTGCCCGATGAAGTGGCCTTCTTTATTGCTAAACGTTTACGTTCAAACGTGCGTGAGCTAGAAGGGGCGTTAAACCGCGTTATCGCCAACGCTAACTTCACCGGTCGACCAATTACCATTGATTTTGTTCGTGAAGCTTTACGTGACCTCTTGGCACTTCAAGAAAAATTAGTCACTATAGACAATATTCAGAAAACCGTAGCTGAATACTACAAGATCAAGATGGCTGATATGTTGTCTAAGCGCCGTTCACGCAGTGTCGCGCGGCCAAGACAAGTGGCAATGGCGTTATCCAAAGAATTAACTAACCAAAGCTTGCCGGAAATTGGTGATGCTTTTGGTGGTCGAGATCACACCACAGTGTTGCATGCCTGTCGTAAGATTGCTCAGCTACGGGAAGAGAGCCACGACATTAAAGAAGATTATGCTAATTTGATTAGAACCTTATCTTCTTAAAACAAGGAAATTTGGACACTATGAAATTCTCAATTGATAGGGATGCCCTATTAAAGCCGTTGCAATTGGTGTGTGGTGCGGTAGAAAGACGCCATAATTTGCCCATTTTGTCTAACCTCCTTGTAGAAGTAAGTGGTCACTCACTTAAGCTGACCGGAACAGATTTAGAAGTCGAACTCGTGGGCCAAGTTGTGGTTCACGGTGATATCGAAGAAGGTCGTACTACGGTTCCGGCTAAAAAGCTGCTCGATATTGTTAAGTCTTTGCCAGAACAAAGCGAACTGAAAGTCGAACAACAAGATAATAAATGGTTGCTGCGTTCAGGCCGTAGTCGTTTTTCCTTAGCGACGTTGCCCGCAGAAGAATATCCCAACGTTGAAGCCTTCCAAGCTGAGATTGAATTTAGCTTGAAGCAGGGCGTGTTGAAGTCGATTATCGACTCAACGCAATTTTCTATGGCTAACCAAGATGTGCGTTATTACCTCAACGGTTTATTGTTTGAAACTGAAGGTAATGTGTTGCGCGCTATTGCGACCGACGGCCACCGTTTAGCCTTAAGTCACCGCACGATTGAAGCACAATTACCTGAAAAACAAGTCATTGTTCCACGCAAAGGCGTAATGGAAATGGCGCGTTTATTGGAGTCGGACGATCTCGATATCGCGATTGCCATTGGTGATAATGCCATTCGTGCCACTACGGCTAACACAGTATTTACCAGTAAATTAGTCGATGGCCGCTTCCCTGATTATCGCCGTGTATTGCCAAAGGGCGGTGATAAAATTGTGATTGCGAGTCGTAATCACCTGAAGCAAGCGCTGACCCGCGCATCGATTTTATCGAACGAAAAATTCCGTGGTGTGCGTATTCAACTCGAAAATGGTCTGCTTAAGATCACCGCTAACAATCCTGAACAGGAAGAAGCGGAAGAGATCATCGATGTGGAATACAACAACCAAGCCTTAGAAATTGGTTTTAACGTCAGTTATTTACTCGACGTGCTCAACAACCTTAAGTCCGATGATGTGCGTATCACGCTCATTGATGGTAACTCCAGCGCCTTAATCGAAAACCATTTGGAAGAAGATTCCATGTATGTGGTTATGCCGATGCGCTTATAAACCATCGATTTTTACGTTACCCGTGTCTGTACCTCTGTCTTCGATGTCTATGCCGCTTAACGGCGGCACAGTGTTTAATACGCAGCATTGGCCATTCCTTCACTCATTTACCGATAGCCTTAGCCTGTGGCAGCGATTGAGTTGCCTGTTAAGTGTTATGAATCCTTGCCTTCGCCGTTTACGCGGCTTAATGAGTAATGCATGAGCCTGACCCGTCTCAATATCGAAGCATTTCGCAACATTCAGTCCGCACAGTTAATCCCTGCACCTGGGATTAACTTGATTTATGGCCAAAATGGCAGCGGCAAAACCAGTATTCTTGAGGCGATTTATTTCCTCGGTATGGGACGTTCGTTTCGCAGCCATTTATCCCAACGAGTGATTAATAACGACGACGATAAGTTAACGCTCTTTGCGACCTTAAATTTAGCGCGCGGTGACAGTAAAATCGGTTTGCGCCGATTTCGTAGTGGTGAGACCGAAGTGAGAATCGACGGTGAAAAAGTCAAACGTCTGTCGACATTAGCCGAAACGTTACCTATTCAAGTGATCACGCCTGAAAGCTTTTCTTTACTGTTTGAAGGCCCAAAATCCCGTCGACAATTTATCGATTGGGGTGCATTTCATGCTGACCCACAGTTTTATGGCGCTTGGACGAATGTTCGCCGCGTTCTTAAGCAAAGAAATCAATTGCTTAGAAATCGCTCGGCCTACAGTAATATTCAATTTTGGGACCAAGAGTTTGTGCGTTATGCCGAGCAGGTTACTGAAATACGAAACCATTATGTAGACTCGTTAAATGAGCTACTTAAGGGTATAATCGGGGAGTTTTTACCGAGTGTAGATGTGAAGGTTTCATTTACGCGCGGCTGGGATAGTAAAACGGATTTTGCAGAACTACTCGAAAACCAATATTCCAGAGATTTGGCCACAGGTCATACCGTCAGCGGTCCCCATAAAGCTGACCTTAGACTTCGTGTAGGCACTTTGCCGGCGCAGGATGCCCTGTCCCGTGGTCAATTGAAATTATTAGTCTGTGCACTGCGTATTGCACAGGGAAAGTTGCTCAAACAACAAATAGATAAACACAGTATTTATCTTGTGGATGATCTTCCGTCCGAGTTGGATGCACAGCATAGGCAGCTATTGCTTAAGCAGTTAACGGATACCGGTGCACAAGTTTTTGTGACCGCCATCGATCCTGCAGCAATAGTCGATTCGTTACACACGCCTCCCAGTAGGATGTTTCATGTGGAACAGGGACGTGTAACGGTAATTGAATAACCATTGAGAGAATAATATGTCAGAGAATAGTTACGATTCTTCGAGTATTAAGGTCCTTAAGGGCCTTGATGCAGTACGTAAGAGACCTGGGATGTATATTGGTGACACCGACGACGGTACGGGTCTACATCATATGGTGTTCGAAGTAGTCGATAACTCTATCGATGAAGCCTTAGCCGGCCACTGCAGCGATATTACCATTACTATCCATGTCGATGGTTCGGTTTCTGTTAAGGATGACGGCCGTGGTATTCCGGTATCTATCCATGAGGAAGAAGGCGTATCGGCAGCAGAAGTTATCATGACGGTATTGCATGCCGGCGGTAAGTTCGACGATAACTCCTATAAAGTGTCTGGCGGTCTCCACGGTGTGGGTGTATCGGTTGTAAACGCTTTATCTAAAAAGCTGCAAATGACTATTCGTCGTGCAGGCAAAGTGTACGAGCAGTTTTATACTCATGGCGTGCCTGATGCACCAATCAAAGAGATTGGTGATGCGACTAAAACCGGTACCGAAATCCGTTTTTGGCCAAGTGAAGATACCTTTAGCGATGTCGAGTTTCACTTTGAAATTCTGGCAAAGCGCGTGCGCGAACTGTCATTCCTTAACTCAGGCGTAGGTATTCGTCTGGTTGATGAACGTGACAACAAGAATGAATTCTTTAAATACGAAGGCGGTATTAGCGCATTCGTCGATTACCTGAACCGTAACAAAACCCCAGTCAACAAAGATGTATTCCACTTTATGCAAGAGCGTGAAGATGGCATTACCGTTGAAGTGGCTATGCAGTGGAATGACGGTTATCAAGAAAATATTTTCTGTTTTACCAACAACATTCCACAGCGTGATGGTGGTACTCACTTAGTCGGTTTCCGTAGTGCGTTGACACGTAACCTCAATAGCTACATGGAAAACGAAGGCTATAACAAGAAAGGCAAAACTAGCGCGACTGGCGACGATGCCCGTGAAGGTTTGACTGCCGTTATCTCTGTTAAAGTTCCTGATCCTAAGTTCAGCTCGCAAACCAAAGACAAACTGGTTTCTAGTGAAGTGAAAACCGCGGTTGAACAAACCATGGGTGAGAAGCTGAACGATTATCTGCTGGAAAACCCAGCCGATGCTAAGTTGATTGTTGGTAAGATTGTCGATGCGGCCCGTGCCCGTGAAGCGGCGCGTAAAGCCCGTGAAATGACCCGTCGTAAAGGCGCGCTCGATTTAGGTGGTTTGCCAGGTAAGCTGGCCGATTGCCAAGAAAAAGATCCTGGTCTTTCAGAAATTTACATAGTGGAAGGTGACTCTGCTGGCGGTAGTGCTAAGCAGGGACGTAACCGTAAGAACCAAGCGATTCTGCCACTGAAAGGTAAAATTCTAAACGTTGAGAAGGCCCGCTTCGATAAGATGTTGTCTTCTCAAGAAGTGGCCACACTGATCACGGCGCTTGGCTGTGGTATTGGTCGCGACGAATATAACCCAGATAAAACTCGTTATCACAACATCATCATCATGACGGATGCTGACGTCGACGGCTCGCACATTCGTACCTTGCTGTTGACCTTCTTCTTCCGTCAAATGCCTGAATTGATTGAACGTGGTTATGTGTATATTGCTCAGCCACCACTATTTAAAGTGAAAAAGGGCAAGCAAGAACAGTATTTGAAAGACGAGCCAGCATTGACTCAATATCTCACGACTCAAGCATTGGATGGCACTGTTGTGTACCCAACCCAAGGGGCGATTGGTATGTCAGGTGAGCCGTTAGAGCGTTTAGTGACTCAGTATCGTGAAGTGGAAGCCATTGTTGCCCGTTTAGAGCAGCGCTATCCAACGCACATTACTAACCGTATGCTTTACCACCCAATGATCACCAACGATATGTTGGCCGATGAAGGCAAGATGAAAGAGTGGATCGATGCCTTTATCCATGAGCTGGTGGAAATGGAAAGCAGCGGCGTACTGTATTCTGCTGAGCCGATTCTCGATCCTGAGCGTAAAGTGTATCTGCCTAAGATCACCATTCGTAAACACGGTATCGATACTAACTATCTGTTTACTTATGACTTCTTCCAATCAAGCGATTATCAACGTATCGGTAAGTTAGGTGCGGCGTTAGATGGCATGATTGAAGAAGGCGGCTATGTACAACGCGGCGAACGTGTTAAAGAAGTCGGTAGCTTCCTTGAAGCGCTAGATTGGACGATTTCTGAAGCCAAACGCGGCTTATACATTCAACGTTATAAAGGATTGGGTGAGATGAACCCTGAGCAATTGTGGGAAACTACAATGGATCCTGAATCACGCCGTATGTTGCAAGTCACGATTGATGACGCCGTGGGTGCCGATCAGTTGTTCACTTGTTTGATGGGTGATCAAGTTGAACCTCGTCGTGAGTTCATCGAAGCGAACGCATTGAACGTGGCTAACTTAGACGTATAGTGCTAGATGCGCAATGCGTGTTAGTACGTGAATGATTAAGGGAAAGCTAAGGCTTTCCCTTTTTTATCTCTATGATTTTATCTCTTTTATCGATCAATACCCGTTTCATCCGCTGCCACAATTTCAGTCTCAGCTTTAGCCGCACTCATCCACGCCTGCATTTCCGGACAGCTGATCACATGCTGCATATAGGCACGGCTTGCCTGCGAGACTTCAACACCGTAGGTGAGAAAGCGCATGACCACAGGCGCAAACATCATGTCGGCAATCGACCATTGGCCAAATAACCAAGTACCTTCAGCATGTGATGGGGCGAACTCGGCCATTTGTGCTGACCAAATCGCATCGATGCGCTCAATGTCTTTGCGGACCGCATCAGTGAGCTCAACATAACGGCTCGCGCGTATGTTCATTGGTAGAGCGTTACGCACGGCATTAAAGCCAGAATGCATTTCACTGGCAATCGATCTGGCCTTGGCTTTTTGTTTAGGATCTTGCGGCCATGCACTACCGGCAAGATAGGTGTCGTTGAGGTATTCGCAAATCGAGAGTGAATCCCATACCGTGATATTACCATCGACTAATGTCGGTACTTTTAACGTCGGCGAAATGGCTTTGAGTTGCTGATAAAAGCTGTCGGTATCGAGTTGCAGCAATACTTCGTTGAACTGCACGCCAGATTTCGCGGCCATTAACCAAGCCCGCAGTGACCAGCTAGAGTAGTTTTTATTGCCAATATAAAGATCCATTGTTTGTCCTTGAGTGAAATGCTGAGTGTTTCTGCAAAGCTACTATATGGGCTCATTTCACCTATGACTAATGAATTAAATCTAGCTTCTTAATTTCTATATACCTAGTTGAGACTGCGTTGTAAGCGATAGAAGTAGTCATGCCATTCTGCCTGCGCCGTTGCGGCTTGTTCATCGTCGACCAATTCGAATTTAACTGTTTGCCCTGGGCGAGTTTGGGCCGATCTTCCAAAGATCGGCTTCAATAATTACGGCTATTTGCGGATGACTGCTGGTGGTCTGCGCATCGGCAAGTAACACGAGTGGTTGCCCTGAAGCGGAGACTTGAACTACTCCGGGCGTGACTGTGTGTGATTGCACAGGGAATGGCTTCGCCAATGTTAACGTATCACCTTTGAGTATTGCACTCGCACGATCACTTTCCGCTGAAAGTTGCCACTGTGTTTGCCAGAATGTTTGCTGAGATTTCAACGAGAAGGCTTGAGTGTGCTTGGTCGCGAGTGCGCGAATATGCCCATCCCAACTTTTTTGAATTGCACCGACTTGCCTTCTTAGTGGATGAGCAGAACCTAAGGTCAGGCGATCGCCCGCTTCTAATGCGCGGCCATGAAATCCACCGATACCTGAGGTTAAATCGGTAGCGGCAGAATTCATCACTAGCGGTACTTTAACGCCGCCATCAACGGCAATATAAGCACGCATGCCTTTATTTCCCCCTCTAAGACTGAGTTTTTGCCCTGCCTTAATGGAGTAACGCCAGCCGCAAACTATGGGCTTATTGTCTATACGAGCATCGAAATCGGCACCGGTTAAGGCAATCCAAGCGTCGCGTTTAAACAAAAAAATCGATTGGCCGAAGGTCAATTCTAATACGGGTGTGTTATCTGGGTTTGATAATAGGCGGTTTGCTAAACACAGGGCAGGTCTATCTAAGGCGCCAGCTTGGGTTACACCTAAATGTCGGTATCCCATGCGTCCGAGATCTTGAACTGTGGTTAGTGCACCCGCTTTTATTACCTCGATCATCAAATATTCCGTCGTTAGCTGGCGAGTATGTCGTGAATGACTTAAAGGGAGACGAAATACGTATCACTTTATTAAGGGTGGACATATTGTCAGCTAAATGATGCCAGAATGTAAGTTTTTTGAGGTTTCAAGTTGTAACCAAGATTGTCTTTATAAAGGCAGCAATAGCGGGATTGTAGACGTCAGAAATGAATTGAATATGTTACACTTAAGCAAGCCATTAGCATGTCTGCAACGTATTTATATATAGCTTAAGCGGATCAAAATGGATTTATGATGGGCAATATTTAACTGACTTTTTAACAATTATTTATAATGACAGGTTGATGCTTCTTGATTAAATCACTTTTTAATAAGCTCTTTAATATTCGCGATACAGCGACGGTTGAGAGACCCAAAAGTTTTTCAACCACTGACTTAGGTAAATCGCTTGAACCTGCGCGAAAGCCAGCTAAACCTCTCGAAGACATTAGTGTGGTATCAGTGGATTTAGCCGCACTTTTTTATAGTTTGTTGTTTCCGACACGGGTTAAGGACACTGGCGGTGTAGCTAATAATCTTGAACGTCGAGTCATGGTGGAGATAGAGCAGGCCTTGGCATCGCCACAAGTGATCGCCGAAAAAGTGCTAAAGCTGCCGTCAAAGGTATTGGAGCTAGATCGTAAGCTGGCCGATCCTCAGTTTGATATTAAGGATCTATTAGCGCTTATTGAGCGAGATCCTTTACTGAGTATTGAGGTACTTAAGCTATGTAATTCCCCCGCGTTTAAACGTAGCGATAGGGATATCACCAGTTTGCAGCAGGCTTTGGTACAGCTTGGTCGTGAACAGTTGAGAAAGTTTGTTACCACTTGTCTAGTGCGTGAAATGTTGGATATCAAGCCAATCTATTTCCGTCGTTTTGGGGCTGAAATTTGGCGCCATTCGATGCAGGTTGCTTTTCTTGCCAGTGAGTTAAGCGATGAAGATCAAGATACGGCTTTTTTGTTGGGTTTATTACACGATGTCGGCAAGCTGGCCATTTTTAAAATGCTTCTCGATGCATTTGTACAGGCAGAGCCGGGAGAACAGCCTAATTCTGGTTTATTTAGACAAGTGATGACGACGAAATCGTTAGCCTTAAGTTCATTGCTCGCTAAGCATTGGCAGTTACCCAATACCTTTGAAACAGAATTAGACAAGCTTGCCAGTGTGAACTCGCGCCCGCAAGCTGGGCTAGCTGCTGTGGTATGGCGGGCGAATGTGATCAGCGAGATTTCTATGCTGCATCAAGCAGGGCAATTGTCCCCTGAGATTCTGGCGAATTTACTGCAGCAAGTTAACTTAGATCAAACACAATTTGATGGCTTACATCAAAAACTACTGCAGTTTTGATTAGGCCATGTAATACGTTGGATATAAGAAATTAGGGCAATAAAAAACGCGCTAATGAGCGCGTTTTTTATAAAGCGATAATTTAAAAACGTTAGTATCGTTATTGCAGTAGTGATATATCCGCGACGTGCAGGAACTGCTCGCGTAGATTATTCAACAATGCTAAGCGATTGTTTTTCAACGCTTCATCATCTACCATGACCATCACATCTTCGAAGAACTGATCCACGCTTTCACGTAGGCCAGCTAACAAGGTTAAGGCTTGTTGGTAATCGGCATTGGCAAACAAAGGTGCCAGCAGTGGTTGCAGCTCGTTCAACTTGGCCGCTAATGCTTGCTCTGCGGCTTCAGTTAACAGACTCGCATTGATCGTTGTCGGTAAAGCACCTTCAACCTTAGCCAGAATGTTGGATACACGTTTGTTCGCTGCCGCAAGTGCGCTAGAAGCTTCTAGGCTTCTAAAGTGTGATACCGCATTGATACGGCTATCAAAATCAGCTGGGCGTGTTGGGCGACGTGCTAGCACGGCTAAGATCACATCAACACCAATACCTTTATCTTGATACCAAGCACGGAAACGAGCCATTAAGAATTCAAGCACTTCCTCTGCTGCGTTTGCGTTGCTTAAGTTAGTACCGTGGAGTTCCTGAGCCTTAGCAATCAGCGTTACTAAATCCAGTGGCAGTTTGTTCTCTACGATAATACGCAGCACACCAATGGCGGCACGGCGTAGGGCAAAGGGATCGGCTGCGCCTTTTGGTGCTTGGCCAATACCAAAGATACCGACTAAAGTATCGAGCTTATCTGCTAATGCGACTGCGCAAGATACGCCAGCACTAGGCACTGTATCGCCAGAGAACTTAGGCTTGTATTGCTCTTCCATTGCAACCGCAACGGCTTCGGTTTCACCATCGAGGCGGGCGTAGTGCATGCCCATAGTGCCTTGAGTGTCGGTAAACTCCATCACCATATTGGTCATCAAATCGGTTTTAGATAACAAACCTGCACGGGCTGCATCAACCGCATTCGCGCCAGTTTGTCCGGCAATAAAGGCGGCTAGGGCAGAAATACGATTCACTTTGTCTTTTAAGGTGCCGAGCTGTTGTTGGAACAGGACGGTTTCTAGGCTAGGTAAACGTGATTCCAGCGTGTGTTTTTTATCGGTATTAAAAAAGAACTCAGCATCAGCCAAGCGCGGGCGAACCACTTTCTCGTTACCAGAGATAATTTGCGCGGGATCTTTTGATTCGATATTGGCCACAAAGATAAAGTTTGGCAGTAACTTGCCCGCGTCATCAAAGACAGGGAAGTATTTTTGATCGCCTTTCATGGTATAGACCAAAGCTTCAGACGGTACACTTAAGAATTTTTCTTCGAAGCTAGCGGTCAATACCACAGGCCATTCAACCAAAGAGGTGACCTCTTCAAGCAGGCTATCTTCAATATCCGCTGTGCCACCAATCTTAGCGGCGGCTTTTTCGGCATCGGCTTTGATTAATGCTTTACGGCTTTCGTAATCGGCGATGACTTTGCCTTTTTCTTTTAGGTCGGCAAGGTAGTGATCAGCGTGTGCTAATTCAAACTGCTTGAGCCCCATAAAGCGGTGACCGCGAATAGTGCGCGCCGATTTAATACCCAGCAATTCACCTTCAATCAACTCACTGCCTAACAAGATAGTGGCTGTATGAACGGGGCGAATAAATTGGGTTTTATTATTGCCCCAACGCATTGGCTTAGGAATGGGCAATTTATCGAGTGCACGTTGCGCCATAGCAGCGATTAAACTTTTTGTTTCGACGCCTTCAACTTTGGCGTTATGGACTAACCATTCGCCTTTATCTGTAACTAAACGTTCGGCTTGTTCAACAGTAATACCATTACCACGTGCCCAACCTTCGGCAGCTTTAGTCGGTTTGCCTTCAGCATCAAATGCTGAACTCACTGCTGGGCCGCGTTTTTCAACCACTTTGTCAGCTTGTGCAAGGGCAAGTTCAGTGACGTTAATTGCCAGACGACGTGGCGCTGCGTACCAAACGGCTGAGCTGAACGCTAAATCGGCTTTGGTGAGTTCTTCAGTAAAGTTAGCTAAAAAGGATTCAGCCAGTTTACGTAGTGACTTAGGTGGTAATTCTTCCGTGCCTAACTCTATGAGTAAGTTTTCAAAATTCATGTTTTTACCTCTACTTACACATTGGGAAGCCAAGCGCTTCGCGTGCCTGATAATAAGATTCAGCGACCGCTTTCGCCATAGTACGAACGCGTAAGATGTAGCGTTGGCGCTCGGTAACTGAAATGGCATGGCGGGCATCGAGCAGGTTGAAGGCGTGTGAGGCTTTCATCACTTGCTCGTATGCGGGCAGAGGTAAAGGTTTTTCTAGCGACAATAAATGCTGACACATTTTTTCGCACTGATCGAACAGGGTGAACATAAAGTCCACATCGGCGTGCTCGAAGTTATAGGTCGATTGCTCGACTTCATTTTGATGGAACACATCACCATAGGTGATGCGGCCCAGTGGACCATCGGTCCATACGAGATCATAAACACTATCTACGCCTTGGATATACATGGCCAGACGCTCTAGGCCATAGGTGATTTCACCTGTGACTGGGCTGCATTCGATGCCGCCAACCTGTTGGAAGTACGTAAACTGAGTCACTTCCATACCATTAAGCCAAACTTCCCAGCCTAAGCCCCAAGCACCTAGTGTTGGTGATTCCCAGTTATCTTCCACAAAGCGGATATCGTGGATTTGAGTATCAATACCCAGTGCTTGCAGTGAGCCTAAATACAGCTCTTGAATATTGTCAGGAGAAGGCTTCAACACGACTTGGAATTGGTAGTAGTGCTGCAGACGGTTAGGGTTTTCACCGTAACGACCGTCCGTAGGGCGGCGCGATGGCTGCACATAGGCACTGCTCATAGGTTCTGGCCCTAAAGAACGTAGGAAAGTTTGTGGGTGGAATGTTCCAGCGCCGACTTCCATATCTAGAGGTTGAACGATTGCACAGCCTTGCTGTGCCCAATATTCCTGCAGGGTGAGAATGAAACCCTGAAATGTTTTTACGTCGTGTTTTGTCGTCATGTCTACTTGTCTACTGCCGTCAGCCTGAATAGAAAATGGGTTCGATTATACCTTGTAGATATCTGCTTATGTAGGTTATTTTTTACCTTCTTAATTAAAACAATAAGGTTATATACCATGGAAGAGATCCGTTGTGGCTGGGTAAGTGATGATCCCTTGTATCGTGAGTATCATGACAAAGTGTGGGGGCGGCCGGTTTATGATCCTAAGGAGCTGTTTGCTAAGTTGTGTTTAGACGGTCAACAGGCCGGATTATCGTGGATTACGATCCTGAAGAAACAACAAAACTATGAGCAGGCCTTTGCCAATTTTGAACCAGAAGTGATTGCTGGCTTTGATGAGGCGAAAGTGGAGGAACTTATGTTGAATCCCGGCATAGTGCGCAATCGCTTGAAGGTGAACTCTATCATCAAGAATGCCAAAGGATATTTGGCCTATACTGCCGATGGGAAGGATTTCTCTGCATTCTTATGGAGCTTTGTTGGGGGTAAGCCCATAGTGAATCAGTTTACTGCTATGTCGCAGGTTCCAGCACAAACGCCAGAATCAGAAGCCATGTCAAAAGCGTTAAAGAAGCTTGGATTTAATTTTGTCGGCCCAACAATTTGTTATGCCTTTATGCAGGCGGTGGGTATGGTGAATGACCACCTTGTAGAGTGTATTTCCTACCAGGCCTGTGTTGATTCCTGTGCCGGTCAGCATAACTGCGAACATCAGTAATCGCTCATCTTGCTGATGTGATGTAGGGCAGTACTCATAGCAATATTCGAGTTCTTGTCCATATACACAATAAACAATGCACAAAATGTAAAAAAGCATGTTCCACGTGGAACATGCTTTTATCTTCATTGGTGATATCTGGTTAAACCAAATAATTAAAACAGTAAAGCAACTCTCCCATTCTAGCCTTGAGGATAGAGTTTAGATTTTCTCAAAGAAAAATGGCTTACGTTTTTCCTTATCCCCATTAAGCTCATTCATCGTCTCAGCATCAAAAAGCTTACCGTTGACCATGGTATAAGTGACTTTATCTGTAACGCGAATATCGGCTAATGGATCACCATCAATAACGATTAAGTCTGCGAGCTTACCTTCTTTAATCGAGCCTAGCTGTTGTTCCATACCAAAGGTTGTCGCAGGATTAATGGTGGCCGTTTTCAATACTTCCATATTGCTCATGCCGCCTTGGGCGAACATCCACATTTCCCAATGTGCCGCTAAACCTTCACGCTGACCGTGGGCGCCAATATTGGGGTGAACCCCTAACTTATTTAGTTCGTTAGCCACTTTAGCAACATTGAAATGATTGTAGTGGCCATCTGGTGCATGCGGGCGTCGCATGGATCTCGCCTGCAAGATATCGGCGGGGACATACATAGACAGACGTGGATGCGCCCACACATCGGTTTTATCGTACCAGTAGTTTTCGCCTGAAATACCGCCATAGGCAACCACTAAGGTTGGCGTGTAACCGACTTTAGTTTGGCTCCAGAATTGTTTGATATCGTTATAAATCGCCGCGACAGGCAAAGAGTGCTCAACCGTTGTATGGCCATCGGCGACCATAGTGAGATTGTGTTGTAGCAAACTGCCACCCTCTGGCACGACCATCATTTCGAGTTCGCGAGCGGCAGCGATGACTTGTTGCCTCTGATTACGGCGTGGTTGGTTGTAGCTTTTTACGTTAAAGGCTCCGACTTTTTTCAGACGTTCAAGATGAAACTTGGCATCATCGAGTGAGTCTATGTGTGATGTGTAGCCTGGCGCATTGGCACCATACAATATGGTACCAGTAGAGAAAATACGCGGGCCAACTATGTGTCCTGCTTTTTGTTGTTCGGAAGCGGCAAAAATCTCTGTCGTGTCATTCGAGGGATCGTGAATAGTGGTGACACCTAAGGAAAGGCCAGAATAAAGCGCCCAATTCTGTTGTGGCACAATTTCATCATCTGCTTGCGGTCCATGGGCGTGGGCATCGAATAGCCCTGGCATGATGGATTTGCCTTTGATGTCGATGATCTGTGCATCTTTTGGAATCGCGATATTGGCATCACCTACGGCGACAATATGATTGTCTTTGACTATGACCACGCCATTGTCGATGACTTGGTCATATTCCATTGTAATCACTTTGCCACCGATGAAGGCGATTGTTCCACGTGGAACATCGGCCTTTTCGGTAAAGCCTAAATTGATAATGCTTGGCTGAGCTTTTTCATCTTTGCTGAGATATTGAGTATCAACCTTGGCTTGATAAAGTTCGGGGCCAAGCGTCCAATACAGTTGGTTGCTTTTACTGTTCCAACTGATACTTTCACCCGCACGGACACTCAATTGACTTACGGGTAAATTGTTGGCATTGGGGCCAATCTCAACGGTTTCACCGTGTTTAGCAAAAGGTGTCACCCAAACCTTAAAGCGTTCAGCAAAGGCGAGTTGCTCACCATCGGGTGAAACCCTAAATTCTGTCGCATGCTTACTGCTGTAATGAATTCGCTTATCGAAGCCATCTAAGTTGATAGATGATAACTGTGGTGTTTCATCTTCGCTGCTATTCATAAAAAAGACGCGATCGGTATTGGCACCAAATTGAGCTTGGTAGCCATCGGCACTGATCTTGATATTTTGTTTGCCTTTGATATCGACTTTATAGAGTCCTGGTTCTTGCGACCAAGTTCTAGGTGTGAGATTGCCACCTTGGGTTTTACGATACACCACAAGTTCACCATCGGGTGAAAAGGTGGGTTCTACGTACTTTCCTGGCTCAGATGTTAGCTGCTTAGGTTTGCCACCTTTGGCGCTAATGACTTGTACTGTTCCTTGGTCTTGGTCATTCCAAGTGGTGAAAACAATATTTTTGCCATCGCGTGACCATTGTGGATACAGTTCTTCAATCCCATTATTGAGTTCAGTTAAGCGCGACATTTTTCCATCGGGCAATGATTTTAACCAAATCTTCCCCAGTGCTTCGAAGGCGACTTTACTGCCATCGGGAGAAACCTGTGCCATACGCAGCATTTTTACATCGAAAACGTCTTTATCAATGTCTTGCTTAAAGCGTACTGAGGGTTGTACTGCTAACTCAGTTTTTACGCTAAAGGGGATATCTGTGAGTGTTTTGCTGGCAATATTCAGGCGGTTAATCTTTCCTTTAGCCCAGAAGAAAATATCCTTGTTATCTTGAGTCCACGCCATAGTCGGGTAGACGCCGTGGATTGCCCAAGTCTCTTGCATATCACGGTCTAGTTCGCCAAATAATTTAGTGGTTTCACCAGACTTGAGGTCGAGCAGGTAGAGTGATGAGTTAAAGTCATCACGCTTTATATAGGCGAGTTTAGTGCCATCAGGACTCGGTGTTGGTCTAATCGCGCCACCGGTACCTTCTATCAAGATTTCAATATTCCCGGTTTGGGTATCATAACGTTTGATTTTGTAGATACCGTTAACTGAATCTTTCGAGTAATGGAAGGTTTTACCTGGCGTATCATCTTGGCTAAAGTAGATATAACGGCCATCGGGCGAGTACGCGGGTTCGCCTAAATCTTTCTGATCATTTGGGCGTTCAGTTAGTTTGACGCCTTCGCCGCCCGCTACGTGGTATAGCCACACTTCACCCGCACCTAAACTGCGGCTGGCGGTAAAATGCTTACGTGCAACAAGATACTGAGAGCCAGGGCTCCAAGCTGGACTGTTTAGCAACCTGAATGTTTCTTGGGTGACAGTTCGTGGATTGCTACCATCGGCATCCATGATCCAAATGTTATCACCACCATCGCCATCCGAGGTAAATGCGATGTGTTTGCCATCTGGGCTATAGACGGGCTGCATCTGCCAAGCAATGCCTTGGGCTAATGGCTTAGCTTCACCGCCGGTTACTGGGATTTGGTAAATGTCGCCGAGCAAGTCGAAGACAATATGCTTGCCATCTGGACTGACACTAAGGTTCATCCAAGTACCTTCATTAACATCAATTTTGACTTGCTCTAAGGGAGCATTTGCTGGAGCGTTAACATTCCATTCGGCCTCCTTAGTTTCTGCTGCGTTAACGGCGAGGGTATTCATACCTAGAGCGAGGGCGATATAAAGCGGGGTAAGTTTAGATTTCAACATGTCACTTCCTGTTATCGTTCTTATGGACTGCTTGAGTGGTATTAATTTTAAGATGAACTTTTGTTAATACTTAGTCTAGTTATCGCATAAATAGGAAAGAAGGAAAACGTAAATACTGTTTCAATTGATGACCGAGGGAAGGGAAAAGTAACGGCGATATGGATAAGAGAGCTGGCATAGCAGAAATAGAACCAAGTCACTTGGTTCTATTTATTGAGGAGTATGGAGATTTAACTAAGAGTGGCTGACTAGAAGGGAATAAAATTAGCTTGGATTAACCAGAGTGATCTCATCGCCTAAGTGGATCATGGCATCATTCAATACTCGGCAGGTTACACCACCACGCCAATCTGGCGTGAGCGCGGCTTCTAAACCGACATGCGCTATTTCCATCTTTTTACAGGGGTCGGTCTCACCCGTGATTTCAAGTCGCAACTCACCGATCTGTAAATGTTTACCAACATCGGCACTGCTAAATACGAGATCATCCACCAGCAGATTTGCTCTGCGAGTCGTCCAAGGTAAATCTGCCTCGATACTATTACAGGCCTGTTGCCACTGAAGTTTGGAAAGCACAGTGACTTGGCGTTTGCCTGGGCGACCAAACACATCTTTCTCTACGCCACTGAGTTGGGTGACATTGGCACAGAGAACTTCATTCATTGGGCCGCGTTTTACAGTTTTATAGGCTATCGCCAGCAGTTTTGGCATAGTTTCTCACATCCTTTGTTCATGATTAAGTCGTTAACGGATACGACTTAAAGTCCTTTTTTGATCAAATATTGATATGGCGTTTGTGTGGTTTCACTGGCAATTAAGGTGTGATCCATAAATTCACAAAAGCTTGGAATATCGCGCGTCGTCGCAGGGTCATCGGCAATGATCAGCAGTGTCTCGCCGGCAGCCATTTGTCTTACGGTTTTACGCACCATCATTACAGGCTCTGGGCAGCGTAAACCAAGAGCATCGAGTCTATGCTGTGCGGTTGAGAAAGCGTCGTTCATATTACCTCTACTGAACGGTTAAGCATAATTAGCTAATGTTACTCCAGCCCCCATGATAAACCAAGTTGGCGGTTTCAATTTGTGATCTGGTTTTATTGATGTGTTCTATCAATACGAATGTTAGATATAGAATGTTCCACGTGGAACATTAATGGCGAATGTGGGTTTCAATGTTACTCGACGGCTTTATCAATGCTGCGAGATTGAGTGATTGGATGGACTTCTGCGGTACTATTCTCTGATACTAAATCATTTGCCGCCGCCATAGTTTGCTGCTGTTTGGATGCACGTTTATAGCTATACATTCGCTGATCGGCTTTATGAATTAAGCTGTTGGCTTCTTCATACTCATAGGGGCCAGTATCAATAATGCCAAAGCTTAAGGAAATATTGTTTAAACTGAGTTTTATTTGTTGATTGAATCGAGTGATAAAATTATCCCTAGCTTGTTCTTCACGGCAGTTAGGCATGATGATACAGAACTCGTCTCCACCATAACGAAAGCAATAATCTTCGGCACGAGTAGTGGCTTTAATTGCTTTGGCGACGGCGCACAGTACTTCATCACCCGATCTGTGGCCTTGGGTATCATTAAATAATTTAAAATCATCTACATCTAAGTAGATGACACATACGGGCTCGGCGCGTCTTTGGGCAGCTCTGAGTATGCGAGTTGCGGTTTCTTGCAAGTGCCTTACATTGAGCAAACCTGTTAAGGGATCGGTTTGCGACAGTTCTTCTAACTGCTGGGTTCGCTCTTTGACTTTGCTTTCCATGCTTTGGGCATATTTCTCGGCCTTATCCTTAGCGTTCTCAATCTCGGAGACTAAGCTGCGAATATAAGTATCGAAGACTAGCGTGACATCAAATAGCACCAGTTTATCAATTGCGGCTCGAATACGTTCGCCATGATGTACATCTTCTACTGAGCTGTTGATCACTGCATAGATCAACTCCTTGAGTGTGTGCACCGCAGACAGGTAAAGTTTGGGTTCAACACCAATACGTTTATGCACTAAACCAATCCGCAGGCGATTGTTTACGTATTCAAGGTCATAAACACCATTAAATAAATCGAGTACATATCTTCTCTGTGCGGTACGCAAGCGGGCAAGGGTGTCTGAGTCTCCGATCAGCAGCGCAATTTCTGATACGCTGGTTTGTAACCCGTAAAAGTCATCGACGATTTTATCTATGTTTTCTTCAATGATGGGTTTAAAGGATTGCAAGGCCTTTACGTCCGCCGCAGTAAAAGAGAAGAGCGCCTTACGAGACTCGATCTCCAGCTCAGTGATCCGCATTTGTTCGAAAAGGGTCTGTTCCGTTTGTAGCATCAGGCATTCCTCTGGTAAAACAACGAATTGCATCCTTGCACTACACTGCCTAGATTTGGCTGATGATTACTTGTCTGTGGTTGACACAATAGCCAGTGATGCCCTTGTAGTTAAGTTGATAACGGACTGATTTTCAAATGAACAGCAGAAGAAATGAGAAATATTAATATTTACGCTGGCAGAAAATTTGGCATAAAAAAGCCGGAACAAGTTCCGGCTTTGAAATTATTCGAGTAACGAATTAAACGCGTTCGAATACAGTGGCTATACCTTGGCCTAAACCAATACACATGGTCGCTAACCCTAAGGTCGCGTCTTTGTCTTCCATTAAGTTGATCAGCGTCGTAGAGATACGAGCGCCTGAACAACCCAGTGGGTGACCTAGTGCAATTGCGCCGCCGTTGAGGTTGATTTTGTCATCAACCACATCTGCTAAACCTAAATCTTTCACACAAGGTAAAGACTGAGCAGCAAACGCTTCGTTAAGTTCAATCACATCTAAATCGGCAACGGTAATACCAGCTCGAGCTAGAGCTTTTTGCGTGGCTGGCACTGGGCCGTAACCCATGATAGCCGCGTCACAACCTGCAACCGCCATAGAGCGAATACGTGCACGAATCGGCAAGCCAAGTGCGCGCGCTTTAGATTCTTCCATGATCAACATGGCTGAGGCGCCATCAGACAGTGCAGAAGAAGTACCAGCAGTTACAGTACCATTTACTGGATCAAATACGGGGCGCAGCGCAGCCAGAGATTCCATTGTGGTTTCTGGGCGGATCACTTCGTCTTGCAGGACTTTAATTAAGGCACCGTTAGCATCGTGACCTTCAATGCCATAGATTTCTTTGGCAAAGCGGCCTTCAATCGTCGCTGCATAAGCACGTTGGTGTGAACGTACCGCAAACGCATCTTGCTGTTCACGGGTAATACCGTGCAGTTTACCCAGCATTTCAGCCGTTAAACCCATCATGCCAGAGGCTTTTGCCACGTTGTTAGCAAGACCTGGGTGGAAGTCGACACCATGGCTCATTGGCACGTGGCCCATGTGTTCTACGCCACCAATAATAAAGGTGTCGCCCATGCCAGTCATAATCGCACGTGCAGCTTGGTGGATAGCATCCATTGATGAACCACATAGGCGGTTAACCGTCACAGCGCCAGCGGTCTTTGGAATGCCCGCTAATAGCGAAGCGTTACGGGCGATGTTGAAGCCTTGCTCTAGGGTTTGTTGCACACAACCCCAAATCACGTCTTCAATCAGGTTTGGGTCGAGTTGCGGGTTACGCAGCAACAGACCTTTCATTAGTTCGGCAGACAGAGTTTCTGCACGCACATTACGAAATACGCCAGCCTTTGAGCGGCCCATCGGAGTACGGATGCAGTCTACGATAACAGCTTGTTTCATGATTAAATTCCTTTCCCGCTAATTAGGCTTGGTAGTAGCTACCGTTATTGGCTGCTAATGTGCGCATCGCATCAGTGACTTGATACAGACCGCCCAAGTGAGCGTATTTGTCTGCTAAGGCCACAAAGTTTGCGACACCCATGGTATCCAAGTAACGGAACACGCCGCCTCTGAATGGCGGGAAACCTAAGCCATAAACTAGGCCCATATCCGCTTCGGCAGGCGATGCGACAATACCTTCTTCTAAACAGCGCACGGTTTCGATGATCATAGGGATCATAGTACGGGCAATAATGTCATCGGCTTCGAAGGCTTTTAACTCGCCAAAGGCATCTTTCAATAGACCGTAGCTTGTTGGATCGACATCTTTCTTCGGCTTGCCACGGCTATCGACTGAATAGACATAGAAACCTTTACCATTTTTCTGGCCAAGACGTTTGCTCTCAAACATCACATCAATCGCGTCAGTGCCTGATTTACCCATGCGATCAGGGAAACCTTCAGCCATAACAGCTTGGGCGTGATGACCTGTGTCTAAACCGACTACGTCGAGCAGGTAAGCTGGACCCATTGGCCAACCGAACTGTTTTTCCATCACTTTGTCGATTGCAGCAAAGTCGCCACCTTCGGCAAGTAAGCCGTTAAAACCTGCAAAGTAAGGGAAGAGTACACGGTTAACGAAGAAGCCTGGGCAATCATTAACAACGATTGGGGTCTTGCCCATTTTGCTGGCATAAGCCACAACAGAGGCGATGGTTTCTTCAGAGCTATGCTCGCCACGGATAACTTCGACCAACGGCATTTTGTGCACTGGGTTGAAGAAATGCATACCGCAGAAACGTTCAGGTTTCTTCATGCTCTTAGCGAGCAAGTTGATTGAAATTGTTGAGGTGTTTGAGGCGATAATTGCATCTTCACTTACATAGCCTTCAACTTCGGCTAAAACCTGTGCTTTGATTTTTGGATGTTCAACAACAGCTTCAACGACAACATCACTGTGTTTAATCGCGGCATAATCTAATGAAGGCGTGATGTTGTTCAGTACTTTGGCCATTTTTTCTGGCGTTGAACGGCCACGGGCGACTTGGGCAGACAGCAGTTTAGCGGCTTCATTGAGACCCAAATCTAATGCTGGCTGGGCAATGTCTTTCATGACAATCGGTGTGCCTTTGCTGGCGCTTTGGTAAGCGATGCCGCCGCCCATAATGCCTGCGCCTAATACGGCCGCGTTGTTGACTTCTTTCGCTAACTTGCCGGCTTTCTTCGCTTTACCTTTAACAAATTGATCATTAAGGAAAATACCGATAAGTGCTTTAGCTACGTCAGTTTTAGCCAGCTTGATAAAGGCTTGATGTTCGATTTGTAATGCTTCAGCACGACCTTTAGTCGATGCTTGCTCAATCACGCTTACAGCAGCCATTGGTGCAGGGTAGTGTTTACCCGCAACCGCAAACACCATACCTTTGGCTGTGGTGAATGACATCATAGCTTCAAGTTTTGGCAGTGTTAGCGCAGACAGTTTACGGTTACGACGTGCTTGCCAATCCAGCTTTTCAGCAACAGCATCTTTCAGCATTTGAATCGCAGCAGCTTCTAACGCTTGTGGTGCAACCACGGCATCAACAGCGCCGACTTTCAGTGCATCTTCAGCGCGTTGGTCTTTACCTGTGGTAATCCACTCAAGTGCGTTATCTGCACCAATCACACGTGGCAGACGAACTGTGCCGCCAAAACCTGGGATGATGCCGAGTTTAGTTTCAGGTAAACCGATTTTGGCTGTGGTGTCTGCGATACGGAAATCGGTTGCCAGAATGGTTTCACAGCCGCCACCTAAGGCAAAGCCTTTGATTGCTGATGCAGTTGGGAAAGGCAAGTCTTCGAGTTTGTTGAAGACTGCGTTGGCTTGTTCAACCCAAGAGAGCAATACGGCGTCATCTTGTGCGAACAGGCCTAAAAATTCGGTAATGTCTGCGCCCACAATAAAGGTATCTTTACTTGAGGTCAGCACTAACGCTTTGATATTGGAATCTTGCTTGATGCTGTCTAATGCCGCATCGAGCGAGGCGAGGGTTTCTCTGTCGAATTTGTTCACCGAACCGGGTGCGTTAAAGCACAGCTTGGCAATATTATCCTCGAGTAACTCAACCTGAATTGTAGGACTTTGGTAGATCATTGCTTGCTTCCTTTTGGCTTAAAAGTGATACCCACCATTATGTGTTGGTGCTAGTACGACTCTCTATCTCACAGCAGCTTCGGCCATCATTTGACCAGTTGTGTGCCAGTGTGCTTCGAAATTCGATAAATTACAACACCCAATTTAAACGACTGTTTAATTTCTTGTCGGCTAGAGTGATTTTTCACCTTTGTGATACACTGCACAGAGTGTAGAACACCTAGAATGCGTTAAATCACTTTGCGGATAAATAGGTCTTTGTGGCTGTTTACCTTAGACGTTTAAACGTTGCAGCCATGCTAGGATTGAACATAACTCTTAAAGATAATCATGACGTTATCGCTTTAATGTTCTTTGTTCAGCGGCCATGTATTTTAGATTGAGTGACAGTTTAGTGTTTTGATTGAATCTGTTGTTCATGATCAGATTAAGAATATGTGAGCAAATTCGGCTCATATTATTCACTTTTATTCATTGCAGGAGATGACAAATGGATCAGTTGGCTCATCACTATCGTGCCCATATTGCCGAGTTAAACCGTCGAGTCGCAGAGATTTTGTCTCGAGAAGCTTTGTCTGGTTTAGTGATCCATTCGGGTCAGCCGCATCGGATGTTTTTAGATGATATCAATTATCCCTTTAAGGCAAACCCGCACTTCAAGGCATGGTTGCCAGTACTGGATAATCCGAATTGTTGGTTGGTGGTTAACGGCCGTGATAAGCCGCAGTTGATTTTCTATCGTCCTGTGGATTTTTGGCACAAAGTGTCTGATGTGCCAGATATGTTTTGGACTGAGTATTTCGATATTAAGCTGCTAACTAAGGCTGATAAGATCGCTGAGTTTTTACCGACAGATATCGCTAATTGGGCCTATTTAGGTGAGCATTTAGATGTGGCCGAAGTGCTGGGTTTTACCAGTCGTAATCCCGATGCTGTGATGAGTTATCTGCATTACCACAGAACCACTAAAACCGAATATGAGCTGGAATGTATGCGCCGCGCGAATCAAATTGCGGTGCAGGGACATTTGGCGGCTAAAAATGCCTTTTATAATGGTGCGAGCGAGTTCGAAATCCAGCAGCACTATTTATCTGCCGTAGGCCAGAGCGAGAACGAAGTGCCCTATGGCAATATCATCGCTCTTAACCAAAATGCGGCGATTTTGCATTACACCGCACTCGAACACCAAAGCCCTGCGAAACGTTTGTCATTTCTTATCGATGCCGGCGCGAGTTACTTTGGCTATGCCTCTGATATCACCAGAACTTATGCATTCGAGAAGAATCGTTTCGATGAGTTGATCACTGCGATGAACAAGGCGCAGCTAGAGCTTATCGACATGATGCGTCCGGGCGTGCGTTATCCCGATTTACACTTGGCCACCCATGCTAAAGTCGCGCAAATGCTATTGGATTTTAATTTAGCCACAGGTGATGCCCAAGGTTTGGTCGATCAAGGCATAACCAGTGCTTTCTTCCCCCATGGCTTAGGCCATATGTTAGGCCTACAAGTGCATGATGTTGGCGGCTTCTCCCACGATGAACGCGGAACTCATATTGCGGCGCCAGAGGCTCATCCATTCCTACGTTGCACGCGCATTTTAGCGCCAAACCAAGTGCTGACCATGGAACCCGGGTTATACATCATCGATACTCTGCTTAATGAGCTTAAACAAGATAGTCGTGGCCAACAGATCAATTGGCAAACGGTGGATGAGTTAAGACCTTTTGGCGGTATTCGCATCGAAGATAACGTCATAGTGCATCAAGATAGAAACGAGAACATGACCCGTGAACTCGGCTTGACCGATTGATCATAGGGTAAAGATTAGGGCGGATGTGTGCTCGAAAGTTATAGCGTTCCCTGTGAAGCTATCGTGATTGAAGAAGAGATAAAGCATAGCCGCTTTATCTCTTTTCTCTTTCATTGCGATAGCTTTGATAAATTTAAGTTAGTACTCGCTGACATAAAGCGTGACTATCCCGGCGCCAGCCATTATTGCTCTGCTTTTGTGGCTGGCGCACCGGATGATAGCGTCTTGATTGGTTCGAGTGATGATGGTGAGCCAGCAGGCAGTGCTGGTCGCCCTATGTTAGCTGTGTTGCAAGGGGCAAATATTGGCGAAGTGGGCGCTGTTGTGGTGCGTTTTTATGGCGGAACTAAGCTAGGCGTAGGTGGACTGGTTCGGGCTTATACGTCGGGCTTAAGGCAAGGTTTGGTTCAATTGCCAACGCGACTAAAACAGTTACGTTATCCTGCCAAGTTGCATTGTGATTATGCGCAGCTGCGCGATGTGGAACATCTATTACAGCAAGTCGATGCCGTGATTATCGATAAGCAATTTGCTGAAGCGGTCGATATTGTGTTCGAGATAGGCAGGCAGCAACAGGCATTACTGTGTGAGTCGCTGGCGACGCTCAGTCAGGGAAGTTTGAGGCCTGAGTTTGAGCTGTGATGCCTGCGTAAATTATGCCAAAATAGCCCAAATGCTGAAAATACCTTTGCAGCCAATGGAATGATTGAACTCGCTTAATGCAATATAAAACCATAATACGAATCATAGGCCTGCTGATTGGTTTATTTTCAATCACTATGCTGCCACCAGCACTGATCGCTGTTTGGTATAACGATGGCGGCGGCACGGCGTTTATGCAGGCATTTTTTGTCAGCCTATTTATTGGTTTCTGGCTCTGGTATCCCAATCGCCACTGTAAAGAAGAATTGCGTACCCGAGAGGGTTTCTTGATTGTGGTCCTGTTCTGGACCGTACTGGGTTCTATCGGTGCTTTACCGTTTATCTTCTCGAGTCAACCCGACCTCAGCTGGACCGATAGTTTCTTCGAATCTTTCTCAGCGTTAACCACCACCGGAGCCACAGTGATTGTCGGGCTCGACTTCTTACCTAAAGCCATTCTGTTTTATCGCCACATGCTGCAATGGCTCGGCGGTATGGGGATTATTGTGCTCGCCGTGGCGATTTTACCTGTGCTTGGCGTCGGGGGAATGCAGCTCTATCGCGCTGAAATTCCGGGCCCAGTGAAAGACAGTAAGATGACACCGCGGATCGCCGAAACCGCTAAGGCACTGTGGTATATCTATTTATTGTTAACTATTTCCTGTGCGACCGCCTATTGGCTGGCGGGCATGAGTGTGTTCGATGCGGTTTGCCATTCATTTTCAACTATCGCTATTGGTGGTTTTTCGACCCACGATGCTAGCATGGGGTATTTCGATAGTTCAGTGATTAACCTTATTTGTGTATTCTTTTTAATCGTTTCTGCGGTTAACTTTAGCGTGCATTTTGCGGCATTTTCGCGGCGAGGAATTAACGTTAGAGTGTATTTTAAAGATGCCGAATTTAAGATGCTGGTGGCGATTCAACTCATTCTTACCGCGATTTGTTTCCTCACGCTTTATCATTCGGGCATTTATGATTCGCCGGAAGAAACCTTAGATCATGCCTTATTTCAGGCTGTTTCCGTGGCCACTACCGCAGGGTTTGGTACTGAAAGCTTCCACATGTGGCCGCTGTTTTTACCTATTCTATTGATATTTTCGAGCTTTATCGGTGGCTGTGGTGGCTCAACTGCGGGTGGGATTAAGGTGATTCGGGTCATTTTGCTGCTGTTACAGGGCTCGCGCGAATTAAAGCGACTGGTTCATCCTAAGGCGATGTTCTCTATCCGTATCGGTTCTAAAGCCTTGCCTGATCGCGTTGTCGATGCCGTGTGGGGATTCTTCTCTGCCTATGCGCTGGTGTTTGTGATCTGTATGCTTGCACTCATGGCGATGGGATTAGATGATATTACTGCCTTTAGTGCCACCGCAGCTTGCTTAAACAACCTAGGCCCAGGCTTAGGCGCGGTAGCCAGTAACTACGCCAGTATTGGCGATGGCGCCAAATGGGTATTGGTCGCGGCTATGCTGTTTGGTCGCCTCGAAGTATTTACCTTACTGATTTTGTTTACGCCAACTTTTTGGAAGAATTAATCATGCAGACGTTAATAATCTATTCGACGATTGATGGCCAAACATTGGCAATTTGCCAAAAAATGAAGACGATTGCTGAGCAGGCGGGAGAACAGGTTTCGCTGGTCACATTAGCGCAGGCTGATGCGTTGAGCTTAGCTGATTTTGATAAAGTACTGATCGGCGCCAGTATTCGTTATGGTAAGCATAGACCTGAACTTTACCAGTTTGTGAACCGCCACCATGCGGTGCTCGATACTAAGATTAATGGCTTTTTTACCGTTAATGTCGTGGCGCGCAAACCCTTAAAGAATACGCCTGAAACCAATCCTTATATGCAAAAATTCCTGCAATTATCACTATGGCAGCCACAGTTGCTTGAAGTGTTTGCGGGCAAGATTGATTATCCTAAATACGGTTTCTTCGATCGTACTATGATACGTTTCATCATGTGGATGACTAAAGGGCCAACCGATATCACAGGCACCTTTGAGTTTACCGATTGGGAAAAAGTCGACGCCTTCGGTAACCGCTTTAGCCAACACTAAAAATCATTAAGCCCTAATCACTTGCAAGCGATTAGGGCTTAAATTTAAGCTAGCTTTACCGTGTTACACTGCGCAGTAGCGGCTATGCAGAATCGAAATCACTTGGGTGACTTGTTCGTTCTTGAGCTTGTAGTAAACAATTTGCGAGCTCTTACGGGTATCCACCAGATCTTCAGCGCGTAATACGGCTAAATGCTGGGATAGTGCCGACTGGCTTAATGGCACAGTGGCATTGAGTTCAGTTACGCTCAACTCTTTGTCTAGTAATAGGCATAAAATCATTAGGCGATAAGGGTTCGCTATGGCCTTAAGCCATTTAGCCGCACTTTCCGCATTAGTTACCATTGCAGCTACATCTATGTCATTTTGCATAAGGTCACTCACTTCATCGCTTTTGATTAGATAATTCTAATTGAACACCTGTGTTTACGCAATCATACTGCTCAGCCATGCAGATCTCAATTTTTGCATCTCAGAATATGAGATACGGCTGATTTGTGATCCTATCAGAGGTTTATTTAACGTAATCTTGCCACAATGGTGACATTAACTCAGTGGATCGGTAATTCCCTATGACACGCGTTCTCGTACTTTATTTTACCCGTGGTGGCCACACAGCCAAGATTGCCAATGCAATTGCCGACCAATTAACCTTTCGTGGCGCTAAGGTTGATCTCGTTGATATCAATAGTGCTGCCGCAACTTGTATCAATTGGCCCGATTACGAGGTCGTCGCCTTAGGTGCCTGCGTACTCTATGGCACCTATGATAAGAGTGTATTCAAGTTTATCGAGCAGCATGCAGAGGCTTTGGGTGCATTGCCAAACAGTTTCTTCTGCGTCAACGTGGTAGCGAGAAATCCAGAAAAACGTATTCCTGAGAATAATAAATATCTGCAAAAGTTCATCGCCTTATCGCCGTGGACGCCAGCCGATCTTAAAATTATTGCGGGGAAAGTGGATTATCCTTCATGGCCTTGGTACGACAGGTGGATGATCCAGTTGATTATGAAGATGACCAAAGGCCCAACCGATCCTAAGTCGGTTATCGACTACACCGACTGGGCAGATGTGAAGGTCTATGCCGATCATCTGCTTGAACTCGTCGACGTTACCGCTATTTAGGACGGGTCAGGC
>NZ_VXCT01000033.1:0-58849 GCF_052850535.1 Shewanella sp. 1180_01 | reverse complement strand
TGCCTGCGTTGCCTGCGTTGCCTGCGTTGCCTGCGTTGCCTGCGTTGCCTGCGTTGCCTGCGTTTGTGAATTGAGTGAACTTGAAGAGCCTAATGAGCTGTTAAGGTTCGTGACAGGCCCTTTATTGGTATTCGAAAGCGGTATGCCAGCATCGTTTGTTGTTTTGTTTTTGACGCCTTCTGTACTCGTATCTAACTTCTCTAGTTGAGCTGTGCTACCGCTTAGCATAGTTGCCGGCGTATCTACCTTTGTCGCAGCAGTTTGTTTTTTCGGCTCAGGTAAAGAAACGATAGCTTCAAGTTTTTTTAAAAAGGAAGCGATGATCTGAACCGGTTCAACTTTGGCGATCACCATGTCAGAAGATAATTTATTTGTGGGAACCTGAGTTTCATTTACTGGCGCCCCAATAACGATTTCGAGTTTGCTCTGGATTGGGGTGAGTAATAAAATAGGTCGCCCTTGCTGAAAGGTTATTTTTGCTAAGAATTCTCCTTGATTCAGCTGAGGTCCAGAATCTTGTGCTACAACAGTGCCATTAGCAAATTGAAACTCTTTGTTAATAATTGTGACGTTCGGTAATGGGTAGCCTTGAGTTCGAGCCGCAAGAGCCGAAAGCTGCGCCTGAGATATGCCATTTTGTTGCGCCAAATTAATAACAGCCTCAGGGACTTTCAGCGTAATAGGCGTGGCTAAGGCAAGCAGTTGGCTGATGGTATCTTGTGTCGCTGCAGCTGTCGGAGGAGTGTATTGCGTATTGGGCGTGACGAGAAAAGTATTCGCTGTCAATAATATTTGCCGCTGCTGAGCGTTAACAAGCTTTAAATTATATTCTGTACCGTTTAGAATAATACTATCTCCTCCAGGCGAGGTTTGCACCTGAGCTGGAATAGGGCGCGGAGAAGCATTGAGAGCATCAGCTTGGGTCGTCGCAGTATGTAACTGCGGGTTTTGACTGCTAACAAGTGGAATCGACTCCATTTATAGACCTTATGTAGTTTATTCGGCGATACATTCGTTTTGTAAAATTAACAATTGACCAATTTTTTTTGCCAAGTATGCTTATGCGCCTTGTGACAACGGAACTGTCATACTGGATAGTATGCCACTAAGACGAATTATCTTTATATCGTCATTTTTGTATTGTCACTTTAGCGAAAACTTGCTGCCTAAGCTGTAAATTTATATTAAGAGAGCGATATGAAGTTAAAATGGATGGGATTATCTTTGGGGTTATTGCTGTTGCCTAAAGTGCAAGCGGCTGAAGTACCCGTATCAGATACCATTCCGCAGGAAACCCCTGCTAAGGTACAAATCACCTATGATGATCCCCGCGACCCGTTCGAAGGCTTTAACCGTGCGATGTGGGATTTTAACTATCTCTATTTAGATAGATATTTATATCGTCCTGTTGCCCATGGTTACAACGATTACGTTCCTATGCCTGCTAAAACGGGCATCAATAATTTTGTACAGAATTTAGAAGAACCGAGCAGCTTAGTAAACAACGTGCTGCAGGGAAAGTGGGGCTGGGCGGCGAATGCGGGTGGACGCTTTACGATTAACACAACTGTTGGTCTATTAGGTGTCATTGACGTCGCAGATATGATGGGCATGAGCCGTAAGCAAGATGAGTTTAACGAAGTGCTTGGTTATTATGGCGTACCCAATGGACCTTATTTCATGGCACCGTTTGCGGGTCCTTATGTCGTGCGAGAACTCGCGTCTGATTGGGTTGATGGTCTATACTTTCCCTTGTCTGAGCTAACAATGTGGCAAACCATTGTTAAATGGGGACTTAAAAATCTTCACTCCAGAGCATCTGCGATCGATCAAGAGCGACTCGTTGATAATGCACTCGATCCCTATGCCTTTGTCAAAGATGCGTATTTACAACACATGGATTATAAAGTCTATGATGGTAATGTTCCTCAAAAACAAGATGATGATGAGTTACTCGAACAGTATATGCAGGAGCTAGAGTAACCAATAGGCCGTACTTGACAGCATTTGTCTTTAGTATGCAAGTGTTCGCCTTATCGAATAACGTTATCGGTATGTTCACTTGAGTAATGGCAATGCGATGAATTCTATTCAGGAACTTTTATGGCGTTAAATGGTGTCGCGGTTCTTTTAGTTGAAGATGATCCTGTGTTTAGACAGATTGTTGCAAGCTTTCTTGATAGTAGAGGCGCGCAAGTTACACAAGCCTGTGACGGTGAAGAAGGATTATCATTTTTCAAATCGCAGCACTTTGATGTTGTTCTTGCAGACTTAAGCATGCCTAAGCTTGGTGGGCTCGATATGCTTAAGGAAATGACAAGGTTAGCGCCACTGGTTCCTTCAGTTGTGATCTCAGGTAATAATGTCATGGCTGACGTTGTTGAAGCCCTAAGGATTGGCGCCAGTGATTATCTCGTTAAGCCAGTATCCGATTTATTCATCATCGAACAAGCCATTAAGCAAAGCCTGCATAATTCCTACATTGATGATACCCAAGCCGCGGATTTTGAAGCCCTATCCCATCAAGAGTTAAGTGATAACCTCGCTTTACTTGAGCAAAGTGTTGCCGCGGCCAAGCAAGTGCAGCAACAATTATTCCCCGCTTCAAACATCAGTTACCCTGCCGCCAAAGTTGACTACAGTTTGTATAAAAATAGTGACATTAGCAGTTACTTTATTGATTCAACAATGGTCGGCACTGATCACTTGATCATGTATATGGCGCATTTATATCCCGAAGATAATCGAGCCGCTTTTGCCTGTGTTCTGCTGAGAAGTTTTGTTAATCAGAAGCTTAAAGATTTTCGAAATGGCCAAAGCCAAAGCATTATTGAACCATTCAATATGATGAGCTATTTGAACGAACGTCTAGTTAAATCGGGGCTCGATATCAAAGCGGATATGATTTATGTCTCTATTGAGCTAACTAAGTACCGTGCTGCTATCGCACAGGCTGGGAAGGGACTGCGTTGTTATCTGCGTAATGACGAGGGATTAAGCCCGCTAGCGCTTTCAGAGAGCCTACAGCTGGGCGTATTAGATTGGGGTAAGCCGAGCATTCAGTTCCGCAGTATTTTACCGCAAGAGCAGTTGTGTATTGCGACCAGTGAGCCTGAACATAAACAGGCTTTGCTTGATAATAAATTTAAGGGATTGGTTTACGATGCCGCAATGCCCGAAGGTGGTTTCCTCCAGTTGAGTCTTTAGCTCGTCGCTTACGTAATTATGAAGTTAGTATTCAGTTCAAACAAGACACAACGAAAAACGCCTTACTATTGGTAGTAAGGCGTTTTTGTTTTTACGGTCGAATAGCTAATTAGCGTTTTATTGCTTCATGCTCAGCAGTTATAGCAATTTCACTTTCTAATATTTCAGCTTCAGTCTGATGCTTGCTTTCAGCGCCATGCATCCAGTCCACTAATTTATCAGCCATAAAATACAGAATAATGCCTGAAAGTGCCGCTGTAATGGCAATGCCAGAGAAGATCGCCATTGCATTCGCCAGTTGTTCTTCTTTTGCACCGCCATGGCCGATGAATGAGCCAACCACACCGCCAATCTTGTTGGCAGCAGCAACGAATAGGAACCAAGCGCCCATCATCAAAGATGCGATACGCAGTGGAGCCAGTTTAGTCACCATAGACAGACCGATAGGTGATAAACAAAGTTCACCCATAGTGTGGAAGAAATAAGCGCCCACTAACCACCACATGCTCGATTTGACTGATGCATCACCGCCCATCTGCATTACAGCGCCTATCATAAATAGGAAACCGATCGCGAGTAGAAACAGACCAAGTGCAAATTTCACTGGCGAGTTAGGCTCATTCTTACCTAAGCGGATCCAGATAGAAGCAATCACAGGGGCAAATAATACGATAAAGATAGCGTTTAATGATTGGAACCAAGTTGTCGGAACTTCAAAGGTACCGACCATACGATCGGTGAACTCGTTAGTGAACAAGTTCATTAAACCGCCCGCTTGTTCAAAACCAGCCCAGAAGATAATAGTAAATAAACCCATTACCATGATGACCTTAATACGGTCACGCTCGACTTTTGTGAGTGGTTCTTTACGTATTTCGCCTTTTTCTTCCGCTTTTTGTTTTTCAAGCTTAGCGGCTGGCACTCTGCCTATATCGCCTAAATACTTCTGTGCAAACAAGAATTGGATAATTAGAGAGAAGATCATACCTACACCAGCACAGAAGAAACCTGCTTGCCAGTTGTTAACAAATACTTCTTGTCCGTCTACGATAGCCGCGTGTCCGAAGCTAGTGTAAGCCCAAGCCACAATAAAGCCTGAAAGTGCAGCACCTAAGTTGATACCCATGTAGAAAATTGTAAATGCGCCATCACGACGGTGGTCGCCTTCTTCGTATAGATCCCCCACCATAGTGGAGATGTTTGGCTTAAATAAACCGTTACCTAAGATAAGAGTGCCTAGGCCGATATAGAACACCGTTGTTTCTAAACCTGGGATCCAGCTATGCGGCGCGGCAAGTAAGAATTGGCCGGCAGCCATTAAAGCACCACCCAAATAAATGGCTTTACGTTGGCCCAAAATGTTATCGGCTAACCAGCCGCCGATAAGTGGCGTTAAGTAAACTAAACCTGTGAAGGTACCATAAAGTGATAATGCTTCAGCTTGAGTCCAACCTAGACCATGCCCGCCGTCACTCTGTACTTTATCAACTAAATACAGCACCAAAATGGCGCGCATTGCATAATAACTAAAACGTTCCCAAAGTTCTGTTGTAAACAGCAGGAACAATCCCTTAGGATGCCCAAGCATCGTTCCTTGTGGTTTTGCTACGCTCATGAAGTCTTCCACCTTAAGCTCGTGATTGCCTGTGGGCCCCTGAAACAGGATGATGTCACCACAGAAAAATGGTTGTTGCTCGTCCCAATATCGCCTGCTGGTTTAATCAGCAATCAATTAACACAAATGCATTCATTAATTGTTGAATAACCGCTAGTTACGTATGGGTTATTGTTACGTTCTTATAATAAAAGTAATGTATTTAGCTGTAAAATGAGTATTTTCGCTAAAATCCCACCTTATATACCCCTTAAAAGCAACCAAAGTCAATTTTGGTAAGCTAAGTGGTGACATTATCAGCAATATAGTGTTGCTGTGATTTTAGATGTGAACTCGCTAATGTAAGTAGGCGTTGTATGCATACCGAGCGAGAGGCTGGAATAGGCGAAAAACTACTTCCATCGACTTAAGCATCTTTGCTATGATTGCGACCCGTGAATGGACGTCACTTAAAATAGGGTAGTGAGATTAGCGTATGAAGGCATGGTACCTTTTGTATTGTAAGCCTCGTAGTGAAGCGAGAGCGCAACAAAACTTAGCACTTCAAAATTTAGAGACGTATTTACCTATGGTCTCTGAAGAGAAATCTCAACGCGGGCGGAAACAGGTCTGTCGTGTACCACTATTCCCTAATTATTTATTCATCAATTTCGACCCAAGCCAAACAAGCGTTAGGCAGGTCCACTCTACTCGTGGTGTGAATCGAATCGTTAATTGTCAAGAAAAAATGACGCCCATTGACGACAGAATTATCCATGCCATTCGCATGAAAGAATTAACGCCTTCCCAAACGGTATTAGCCGAAGCATTAGAGCTAAAAACTGGGGAAAAAATTCGTTTTACAGATGGGCCATTTGTTGATCTAGAAGGTATTTTTCAAGAAAAATGCCCCAATAAGCGTTGTCATGTTCTATTCAACATTATGGGACAAATAAAGACAGTTACAGTGCCAGAGCAAAGCGTTGAAAGAGTTTGCGGTTAAGTAAGTGATGCAAGCGACATTGTAAGAATTACGATGATGTGTTTGTAGGATATTAGCTATTTTTGCGGTTCATGTTTTTTGCCTGCAATTTATGTAGGTCATTTAAGACATTATAAATCAATGGTTTATTTTGAAGTTGTTGTCTTGTTTGGTTGCAAACTGATGTTTGAAATTTGAACAAGCAGCTTGTTTTTGTTTGTTAATTAACCAGCTAAAACTGAAAGTTTACAGTAAACTTGTAAAACTCAATGTTGTGATAATGTTTTAATTATCTGGCTAGCCCACAGTGGAGGCTAGCTTAGTGTTTAAAGTGGGTATTGAGGCGAATACGATAATTAGTCTAGTTAAGCTATTTTGTTTTTGCTTACCCAAAGTAGAAATTGCTCGGCGTGTTTTCTCAAAAGTTTGATGATGTTACTCGCTAGGAATACTAAAGGATTAGAGCCTTACCATTCTTTACAGTAAAGAATGCTATAGCTTTATTGCTTGAAAAATATGAATTTTCGCATCGCGAAGGGCAATATAGAAGCCGCAATCTATGGGCGGTAGCGTGCCTGAAAGGCATTATGTATTTCAGTTTATGTAAAGACTTCAAGCTGTTTACTGCTCAAATGTAGAACGAATTGTGCTACATCTAAATTCTAAAAAATAAGTTTTGCCCCCATTTTTATAAACGGAGATATCTGGTGCTACGACAAGTCAAAAAATTCATCATACTAGGCATAAGTGCCGCGATTTTGATGGGCGCGCAGGCTAATGCCATTACGCCATCTCCGCAGATGATCGAGCAGTTCAAAGCATTACCTAAGTCTGAACAAGAAAGATTAGCACGCCAATATGGTGTTGACCCTTCAATGATAACTGGGGCCGCTGCTACAGCGACAGTTGTTGAAAATCCTACAGTAGTGACTCCGCGCGCGGCGAAAAATAACGTGGTTGACCAATCGGAAAGCGACCAGCTAAATCAAGCGACTAAGTCAGAATCTACGGTTGAGGCAATCGAAGACAAGAAAGAAAATCAACTCAAACGTTTTGGCTACGACCTCTTTGCGGGTTCACCAAGTACATTTGCGCCAGTTAGCGATGTGCCTGTGCCCGCTGAGTATATGATTGGTCCTGGTGATAGTCTGAATGTTCAGTTGTTCGGTAAAGAAAATAACCAATACACATTAACAGTGGGCCGTGATGGTGCCATTCAGTTTCCTAATTTAGGGCCTATATCGCTAGTTGGTTTGAGTTTTGCTGAGGTGCGCGAATTATTACAGCAAAAGATTAGCCAAAGCATGATCGGCATTGAATCAAATATCACTATGGGCGAATTACGCTCAATCCGTATTTTCGTTGCTGGTGATGCTTTCCAACCAGGCTCTTACACAGTTTCAAGTTTATCGACAATTACTCAAGCCCTATTTATCTCTGGTGGCGTGAACCAAATTGGTAGTTTACGCAACATTCAAATTAAGCGTGCTGGCAAAACGGTAGGCCACTTAGACTTATATGATCTTCTGCTTCGCGGGGATGCCTCTGGGGATATTCGTTTACAATCTGGTGATGTCGTGTTCATTCCCTCTTCAGGTGGTTCAGTAAGTGTGATGGGGGAGGTTCGTCGTCCCGCTATTTATGAACTCAAAAATAATGAAACAATGGCCGATGTTATTCGCATGGCGAGTGGTCTAAACCCAGGCGCTTATCCTAAAGCAAGTACGGTTGAACGTTTCAGTAACGAATCAGTTAAAACCGTAATCAGTGTTGATTTAACCGAAAATGCGGGTTTAAACACCTTAGTTAAAAATGGTGATCTTTTAAATGTAAGATCGGCCTCAAGCCGTATCGATAATGCGATTACTGTCGCTGGTGCTGTCGTTCGACCTGGTAAGTATCAATGGACGAAAGGTCTGACAGTTGCGGATTTACTTCCTTCAATTTGGGGGGATCTCACCATTTCTGCTGATTTAGATTATGCCTTACTAGTACGTGAAATAAATCAGCGCGGCGATATTCAAGTTGAGCGGATTGCCCTCGGACGAGCAATAGGTGAGCCTAAATCACATTACAATCCTCAATTGAATCCGCGTGATTCAATCATAGTGTTTGATTATGCAGACCGCGAAGCGTTACTAAAGCCAATAATTCAAAAACTTAGAGAACAAAGCCGTTTTGGCGATGCTGCTAAGTTGGTCAGTATTAATGGAAATGTACGTTTTCCTGGCCAATATCCCATCACGATTAATGCTGATGTTAAAGAGCTACTTATCGCTGCCGGTGGTTTAGAGGAAGGCGCTTATACACTTGCAGCGGAATTAACTCGCCAACAAGTATCAGAGCAAAATGGGGTGTCAGTTGAGCATGTGCAGCTGAGCTTAGACCGCGTAATGCAAAATGATCCATCTGCAAATATTAAGCTACAAAGCCGCGACATTCTAACTGTTCGCACCCTTCCAGATTGGCAAGATACTCGTTGGGTAACCATTAAAGGGGAAGTCAAGTTCCCCGGTACCTACAGCATTCAACGCGGTGAAAGCTTAAAGGATGTTCTTGCTCGTGCTGGCGGCTTAACGAGCGATGCGGCTCCTCGCAGTGCGGTATTTTTACGTAAATCGGTAAAGGATAAAGAGCAGCTTGAGTTATCAAAACTCGCAGATGAATTGCGCCGAGAGATAGCTGCGAAAGCGTTGACCAAAGATACGCCAACTATTGGCTATAACGATTCACAGCAGATGCTCAATGAGCTCGAGAATGTCAAAACGGTAGGTCGATTAGTTGTTGATATTAATGCCATAGAATTAGGGATTGATAGCGCAAACCTTATGCTTGAGGATGCCGATGCTTTGTACATTCCACCGACCAATCAAACGATTTCAGTTATGGGTCAAGTTCAACACCCTAGTACGCACAGATATAAGCAAGGCTTAACTTTCGACCAGTATCTCGCTTTATCCGGCGGAGCACGTAAACGTGCCGATGAATCACGCTCTTATGTACTGAAAGCTGATGGCTCAGTCCAAATGCCTGAATCATCTTTTTGGTTTAATGGCGGAAGTGCCATGGAACCAGGCGATACCATAGTTGTACCATTAGATACTGAATATAAAGATAACCTAACACTTTGGAGCCAAGTCACTGGGATTATCTACAACACAGCTGTCGCAGTGTCTGTAATCTCAGGGCTGTAGCAAAGTTTGAGGGCGTTGCTCCGCAACTTCTAGGGCGCAGTACAAAACGCTGCTGCTAGCAGCGAAGCGCCCTTGCTTCTAGCAATCGCTCTGCTTTTCCACGGAGGTACCATGACTGAGCAAGAATTTAACCGTTGCAAGATGCAGTTGTTGAAATTGGCTGATGCAGATAAGCAAATAAACGCGCTTTGGCTATACGGTTCGCACGCTAAGGGATTGGCTCATGAGCACAGTGATTTAGATTTAGCTGTGCAGTTTACCTCCTTTGAGCCAGATATTTTTGCTCGGCGTATGCGTCCCGAGATGCTTCTACTGGATTGGCAGCAAAGTTTACAGCTACGTGATGGCCAATTGTCGGTGATTGACCTTATGCAAGCACCCATTCTGCTTGGTATCGAAGTTCTACAAGCCAATACCCTTTGGTATTGCCGTGAGCGAGGTTTAATGCTGCAAGGTGTGGGGAAAATCATGTCGCGATATGAAACCGACTATCTACAGCAGGTAAAAACTACAGCAGTGGGTGATACATGAGCGATAACATAAAACATGACGGGTATTTAGCGGCAATGCGTGTCCATGTGCAGCAGTGCCAAAGTGATTTAGAAGAATTGCGTAACCACTTTTTGCAGGCACCACTTGATAAATATCAGCGTTTAGCTTTACAACGTTTAATGCAAATAAGCATTGAGTCAGCAATTGGTATTGCCAAACATTGGGCGCAACAAGTAAATCAACGTCCAATATTGGAGGCCTATCAAGCCTTTGATATTTTAAATAACGCAGGCTTACTTAAAGGCAATGCGCCTTGGCGTCAGATAATCGGCATGCGTAATGTGTTGGTGCATGATTATTTGAATCTGGACGAACCATTGCTAGAAGTTGTCATCCGCCAGCAGTTATACGCGGTAATTTTTGATTTTTGCTATCAAGGATTAGCGGCGCTAGAACGGCCTTCGGCCTGCTAGTACGCCACTGCATGTAGGCCCTAGGCCCTAGAAGCGCAGCGTCCTAGTTTCTGCTTTTAAGGAGCCCCAATGCGATTCGAACAACTGGATGTTTGGAAACGCGCTTGTCGCCTTTCATGTGATGTATATAAGGAACTTAAAAATTGCCGAGATTATGGGCTCAGAGATCAGATGACCAGAGCGGCAGTTTCTATTCCCTCAAACATTGCTGAGGGGGAGGAACGTGAGTCGAATGCAGAGTCCGCAAGATTTCTTTATTTTGCAAAAGGCTCATCTGGGGAACTGATTACTCAGATATATATTGCGATAGAAATTGGCGTGATAGACAAGCAAAACGGAATGACTCTTATCAAAGAGGCTAAAGAAATTTCAGCAATGATTGCTTCTTTGATAAAAATACGAAAAGGCAGTGTCCGAGAAGAGTCCGCAGATTATAAAAGTACTTAAAAACTAGGACGGCCTTCGGCCTCTAGGACGCAGCAAAAAGCGCTGCTGCTAGAACGCTCGCAAGCTCGCTCTAGGCCCTAGCAACTAGCACTTAGGACGCTTCGCTCTCGGTGCTAGCCCCTAGAAGCGCAGCGCTCTGCTTTTCCTAACACCTTCTTTAAATATCTTTAAGCTTTCCTAGGGCCTAGCACCTAGGGCCTAGAACCTGAAGAACCAATGAACACACAAATTACTCAAAATCCAAATACATACCAATCCGACGCTAGATTTCCTCAAGTGCAGGAAAACGAAATAGATCTCCGCGAGCTTTTTTCGGTTATCTGGCAAGGCAAGTGGTTAATTATTGCTATTACAGTACTATTTGCTATTGCTTCTGTGGTATTTGCAATAATGCAACCCAATATCTATAAGTCCGAAGCCTTATTAGCCCCAGCGGGTGAAGAACAAGGTGGGGGCTTAAGTGCATTGGCCTCGCAATTTGGGGGCTTAGCCAGCCTCGCTGGGGTAAATTTAGGGGCTAAGGGCGGTACCGATAAAACCCAGCTTGCTATTGAAGTATTAAAATCCCGTCAATTTACCAGCGATTTTATCCAAAAACACAATATCCTTGCTGATTTAATGGCGGCTGAAAAGTGGGATAGAGATCAAGATAAAGTTATCTATGATGAAGATGCCTATAGTGAAGCCAGCAATGCTTGGGTGCGTGAAGTTGAGCCACCTTTTAAACCTGAACCCTCAATGCAGGAAGCTTATAAAGAATTTAGTAAAATCTTTTCTGCAAATAGTGATAAAGAAACGGGAATGGTGACGCTATCCGTAGAACATTTATCCCCAACGGTTGCAGAGCAATGGGTCACTTGGTTAATTGAAGATATTAATAAAGTGATGAAAGAGCGCGACGTAGCAGAAGCCAATCGCAGCAGTGAATTTTTAAATAAGCAAATCGCCTTAACTAATGTCGCTGATATTAGAACCATTCTGTATAAGCTAGTAGAAGAACAAGCTAAAACCATAATGTTTGCCGAAGTACGCGATGAATATGTGTTTAAAACCATAGACCCTGCGTTTGCACCAGAAGAAAAGGCTAAACCTAAACGTGCATTAATTTGCGTATTAGGCACTATGCTCGGCGGTATCTTAGGTGTGATGTTGGTATTGGTCAGGCATTTTATTAGAAAATAATATAGCCTAGTGTTTTCTTTTGTCTGCCTATTGCGAGTTTTTTTAGAAAAGTGCCAAAAAAGGTAAAACCTTAGTTTTACAAGTGATAACGCTTACTTAGAAACAAGATTGCTTGTCTCAAAATGGATAAAAAGTGTCTCAGCCAGCTTTAAAAGGTTAAGATATAAAAGTGTAGTATTTCAATTTCTTTTTAGAAATTATTTTAAATTAGGTGTGAAGTAATGATAAAAAAGAAAGTTCTTACGGTTTTTGGTACTAGGCCAGAAGCAATAAAAATGGCGCCATTGGTACATGCATTAGCCTTAGATCATCGTTTTGAAGCGAAGGTATGCGTTACGGCTCAGCATAGGGAGATGTTAGATCAAGTTTTGTCATTATTTGATATCACCCCAGATTATGATTTAAATCTGATGAAGGCTGGGCAGACGTTAAACGATATTACCGCCCGTATTTTGCTTGAGTTAAAACCAGTTCTGCAAGAATTTAAACCTGATGTTGTGCTTGTTCATGGTGATACCGCAACGACTTTTGCGGCTAGTTTGGCAGCATACTATGAACAAATTGAAGTCGGTCATGTAGAGGCTGGATTAAGAACTGGTAACATCTATTCGCCTTGGCCTGAAGAAGCTAATCGACGTTTAACGGGAGTGTTAACAAAATATCACTTCGCACCTACTGAAACATCCAAACAAAACCTAATCAAAGAGAATTTTGGAACTGAGGATATCATCGTAACGGGTAATACTGTTATTGACGCGTTATTGATGGTGAAAAATAAAATTGAAAAGGATGAAGATCTTAAGCGAACGCTTGCGTTACAGTTTCCATTCTTAGATAAAGAAAAGAAGTTAATATTAGTCACTGGCCATCGGCGTGAGAGTTTTGGCGGTGGTTTTGAACGAATTTGTGAAGCTTTAGCTATCACCGCTAAAGCCAATCCTGATGTGCAGATTCTTTATCCGATGCATTTAAATCCCAATGTTCGCGAGCCTGTGAACCGCATTTTAGCTGATTTCGATAATATTATTTTAATTGAGCCGCAAGAGTACCTACCATTTATTTATCTGATGATGCGCAGCCATATTATCTTGACAGATTCGGGGGGCATTCAAGAAGAGGCCCCTTCACTGGGTAAACCTGTATTAGTCATGCGTGATACCACAGAAAGGCCTGAAGCAGTAGAAGCGGGTACCGTTAAGTTAGTTGGAACAGAAGTCTCCAAAATTGTAGAGGAATTAAACATATTGCTTACAAATAGTGGTGAATATGAAATAATGAGTTTTGCACATAATCCTTATGGTGATGGGATGGCGTCAAAAAGAATACTCGAATTATTGGTATGATAAGAAATTATGCATACTCGGGATTTTCATTTTCGTTTCGATTAGTTGCTAATACAGTTGTTTATTTAATAGCCGCAAGAATATATGGTCCCGTTTTATTTGGTGAGTTAAGTATTGCTTTATTAGCAGGTAGTATTCTCACTCTTGTTTCTGATTTGGGCGTCCATCAGCGTTTTTTTAAAAGTGTTGCAATAACAGACGATGTTGAAACTAAAGAAAATATTAATTTAAAGTTTTTATTTACGATTTTTTGTATTGTCTGCTTGATTATATCCTTTATCTTTTCTATTAACTATGTGGTGTTGCTAGTCGGTATGTCATTTATAATAAATGCATATTATGATTTCATATTAACGGATATGCGGGCTAAAGGTAAGTTTGCAGATGAGCTAAAGTTTTCATTATTAAATAATATGATTTTTACTTCATTATGTCTTTTTGCTGTTTTGAGTAAAAGTAGTTTAACGGTTTTTGCATTTTGTATTTTTATATCAAGAGTATTAAGTTTTACTTTTATAATATATAAGCTTAGGTTGTCTAGTTATTTCTCTTTGAGTTATTGTTGGAGTTTTGCAATACTTTCGAAGCAATTTAGCTATACTGTAGATTTCTTATTGACTAATGTCTGGCAGGTATTGGATGGATATTTAGTTAGTTTGTATTATAATTCAATATTCGGTATATATAGCTCATACACACGAATTACTAATGGATTGAGTACTTTATCTGCTGTTGTGGTTAATGTTATATTTAGAGAAATAGCTAATGAAGCAAAAGTAGGTAAGCATAAATCTTTACTTATTGGAACCGCGTTTTTTATAGTTATTAGTTTTTTATTGTTTTGGCTATTAAGTGTATTTGATAAGTATTTGATCTTAGCTGTTTTAGGTGAGGAATATGTCGCGTATTCATATTTGTTACCGCTGATGTTTGTTCCCATTTCCTTGAAATGGATATCTAGTTGTCTGGGAATTTACATGGTTGTAACAGGAAGGATTAAAAAAAGAGTCGTAGTTCAATTGCTAGGTTTGACAGCCTTTTTTGCATTGACTATTTTTGGTCTATTTTACGGTTTAGACATTTCCATAATTGTGTATGGCATAATATTATATTATTCAATAGTTCTATTGGGTTATTTGTTTTTGTTTTTGAGAATCATTAAATGAAAGTAAAAATAGGTTTTTTGTGGCATAATGTATCTTCAGGTAATTTAGGTGTTGGTGCTCTTTCTATAGGTAATATGATTTTAGTTAATCAGGTTTGCCGAAATTTAGGAATTGATGCCGAGTTCTTTACTATTGGTGATAATGAAGTCACTTGTGAGACGAATAAAGAGTTAGTAGAGCTTCAAATAGGTAGAAAATTTGAGCATATAACAATAAGCGTTAAAGAGTTGATTACTAACCCTATAAAGTTAAAATCGTATATTAAAATGATAAAAGATTTTGATCTGGTTTTAGATATAGGGGCTGGTGATAGTTTTTCTGATATATATGGTAATCGCCGATTTTTTATTCAAGTATTCACTAAAATCGTTAATGCAGTATTTGCTCGTAAATCCGTTTTGTCACCTCAAACAATTGGTCCATTTAAATCTAAATTTGCTGGAATGATATCTAGATTTATTGTCAGAAATACAAATTTAGTATTTGCAAGGGATGATATCAGCTTTCAGGTAGGTAAAGCGTTTGGTGTTTGTCATTTAGGCACTGATGTAGCATTATCTATGCCTTATTCTACTGTTCATGAAATTACAGATAAGATTAAAGTTGGGATTAATGTTTCTGGATTACTTTGGAATGGCGGATATACAAGAGATAATCAGTTTGGATTGGCTCATAATTATAAAGATTATATTAAGGGGCTAATAGAGAATTTCTTATCAATTGAAGGCGTTGAAATTCATTTGGTTTCTCATGTAATCGCTACTTCACCAGTTCAGCAAATTGAAGATGATTATACTGCCTGTAACGAAGTTGCTGAATTATTTCCAAGCTGTATTGTAGCTCCAAGATTTACTAATCCTATTGAGGTGAAAAATTATATAAGTAACTTTGAGTATTTTACTGGTGCAAGAATGCACGCTACGATTGCAGCTTTTTCAAGTGGTGTACCTGTTACTCCTTATGCTTACAGTCGTAAATTTAAGGGCTTATATACGACTTTGGGTTATAGTAAGGTTTTAGAAGCTAAAGAATTATCATTGCAAGATGCAATAAAAATGAATATTGACCATTTCATTAATCGCAAAAAAATAAAGTTAGAGCTTCAAGGTTCAACAGATAAAAAGAATCAGTTGACTGGAAAATATACAGATGCTTTGGAAGGGATGTTAAAATATTAATATGGATGTGATTCAGAAGGTTTTAAAGAAAGATTTATGCACAGGCTGTGGTCTGTGTTCATCAATGTTTCCTGATAAAATTATTATTAATAAATTAGAATATAATCGTCCTGTATGTAGCAGCAAGTTGAACAGACATGAGCAGGCTATTTTCAAAATGGTTTGCCCAGGCATAAATCAGGCAAGTATAAAAACTAATTTTAGCCACCCAATCTGGGGTCCAATTGAGCAATGTTATATTGGCCATTCAAATGATAAAGAGATCCGCTATTTAGGTTCATCTGGTGGTATTGTTACTCAAACGCTACTTTATGCGCTGGATAATAATATAGTCGATATTGTTATTCAGATAGGCGTCGATAAGCATAATCCGCTAGAGAATATATCTAAAGTCAGCAGGTCTAGAGATGATTTACTTGAGGCTACAGGATCACGTTATAGTCCTGCATCACCATTGGAGCATTTTTTGCAGACTTTAAGCGATAATCCTAACAAAAGGATTGCATTTGTTGGTAAGCCGTGTGATTGCGTAGCTCTACGTAATTTAATGTCAATAGACAATAACGTAAAAAATGCTGTTAAATTAGTTGTCAGTTTCTTTTGTGCAGGAACACCTAGCCGTTTTGGAGTTAGAAAGGTCGCTGATGCTTTAAATTATAATATTGATAGGCCCGTTGAAAATTTCTTTTTTAGAGGTAAAGGCTGGCCGGGAAAAACAACTTTAGTACAAAATAGTATCGCTACAACAATGGAGTATTCTCGCTCTTGGGGAGAAATTCTTGGCCCAACAATCCAAAGCAGATGTAAACTTTGTGCAGATGGTACCGGAGAGGTTGCCGATATTGTAAGTGCTGATGTATGGCATTCTGACGACAGGGGTTATCCTTTGTTTACCGAATCAGATGGACAGGGACTTGTACTAGCAAGAAGTGAGGTCGGTAAATCTATCGTAACTAAAATGATAAGTGAAAATATAATAACTGTTGATGACTATAATATTGAACAATTATCTAAAGTTCAAGTGACACAATTTGAGAGAAAATCAACAATTTTAGTGCGTTATTTGGCTAAGCAGCTAGGTAGCCTAACTTTTATTAATATGCCAAATCAAAGAGCATTAAAAGCTGCAAAATATGCAAAACTATATAAACACTTACGAGTTTTTGTTGGTTCATTCCTTCGTGTAATAAAGGGGCGAATGTGATTAATATAATGATTTTAAATTGGAATAGTTCTGCGGATGTATTAACTCTTTTATCCTCTATACAAAAATCAAATTATAAAGAATTTAGGGTTATTATTATTGATAATTTTAGTGATGACTCTAATGCCTTAAATTCAGTAAAAAAAACTTTTCCAGAAATAGAAGTCCACCTGATTTTTAATGAATCAAACTTCGGATATGCTAAGGGAAATAATTTAGGGTTCAGTTATCTCGAAGCTAACGAATTAGACGGTGATGTTTTAATTGTAAATCCTGATGTGAAAATTAGTGTTAATACTTTGCAAGAGTTGGTTTTTGCTAAGAACCAATATAATAACATTGGTGCGGTAATGATAAGAACTTTTGATGAATCGGGTGTTTTAATTTACGACAAAATTAAGCTTACTGGTTTTAAGCAGTCTTATACTGTATTGCCAATCAATTTTAAAGGTACAGATGAAACTGATTATTGTGCCGGTTCTTGTTTTTTATTAGACCGTAACCTTATTCGAAAAATTGGTTTATTTGATGAAGACTTTTTTTTATATTGGGAAGAAGTAGATCTATCTTTAAGGATTCGTGAATCTGGTTATAAATTATTATGTACAACTAAATCAAGTATCACTCGAAAATCAAATTCTTTAGATAGAGGCGTAAATGCTTATTATTACTATATTAGGAATAGCTTTATTTTAAAGAGGAAATGGCCTGTTGAATGTAATAGTTTGTCACACTTCTCATTTATAGTAATAGCAATATTATCTTCGTTAATTAATGGTTTTAAAAAAAGGGACTTTAGATTTATTAAAAGTTCAACAAAAGGTCTTCTGGACGGTATACATGGAAAAAGTGGCGTTAGGGCATCATAAGCTACTAAATTACGTAATTGTACTGTTGATTTTTATCAGCGCATCACCATCACTAGTAGGTGGATTTTTAAGTAAATTTGCTATCATAAATTTAGTATTAATTAATTTATTTTTTTTTAAAGTTAATAGACGTATTTTTTTTATTATGTTTTTTATTGCTTCACTTTTTTTAGCGAAATACTTTTTAGCAATTATAAGTGATAGTGATAAGGTTGATTTATACCCTTTGGTTGTATCTTTGCATTTTTATTTTATGGTTTCTTATCCTTTTGGTAATAGGGTGTACTTTAACTCTGTAAAGGTTGGTATTGGGTTGTGTTTTTATTTAGGATTTATAGCTTCTTTAATATCTCTTATTATAGGTGAACAATTTTTTTTATTTTCCTTAGCTAACAAGGGGCTGCCAAATGTTTATGCCTTTGAGGGCTTTACTACCACTCCACAGGCATTTGCATCTCTTGCAGTTTTAATGTTAATTTTAAATTATAATATAAGGAGTCAGGTCAGGAAATTATTTCCTTTTTTAGGTTTGCTATTTTCTATAAATAGAACACTCTTCTTTGGGAGTATTTTAGTTTTTTTTTATAGATCTTTATTTTATTTGCTCCCTGTGTTTTTTTTGATTTTTATTTTTCTTGGGATGTTCTCATTTGATGCTAAATTATTTACGTTACAAACTTTACTAAGTCGTATTGATATGTTGATTAATGTTAGTTCAAGCTTTTTCTCGATGGATATTTTTAATGTAATTTTTGGTACTTTTAACTCGCCCAATTTTGAAGTGCATAGTACTGGTACAAAATATATTGAGAATGGTGTTATGTTTATTCTCTATTACTTCGGTTTGGTTGGATTCTTTATCTATTCGATTTCAACCTGTTTATTTGCTTATATAATAACCAAACATCGATTTGAATCTAAGACAAAAATTTTAATTTATTTCATTTTAGTGGCAACTATAGTTCCAATGCTTACTCATGAATATCTTTATATTTCATTTTACATATCGTTAATATTTGTTGTTAATCAAGTTTTCTATGCAAAATATGATCAAAGGTAGTGCGATGAAAGTACTTTTTATTACAAGGCCTACAGTTTTTTCAGGGCCAGGTGGGGATACAATACAGTTATTGAAGACCAAAGAGCATTTAGAGTTGCTCGGTGTTACAGTAGATATTGCAGATGATAAAGAACCTGATTTTATGGGGTATGATCTAATTCATTTTTTTAATCTTAGAAATCCGCAAGATATCCTGCAGTATGTATTTAAAGTAAAACAACTTTCTATCCCAACAGTACTCTCTACCATTTGGGGTAGTTATAATGAATGTGATCGGAAAACGCGAACAGGTTTTCAGAAGTGGATTGCTAATAATGTTTCTGAATACACCCTTGAGTATCTAAAAACTACTGCCAGAATTATTTTAAATAGAAATTTTCATTCTGGTATGTTGCGCTATCTATTTAAAGGCCATTATCGTTCACAACAATTTATTGCCCGAAATATAGACGTGCTTTTGCCAAATAGTCCGACAGAACTTGAGCGTGTTGTTTCTGATATGAAACTAGATTCTTTTAATGGATTATGGGTGGCTAACGCTGTTGATACCTCTGTTTTCGACTCTTCAAAAAAGTTCTCTGGTAAATATAAAGAATTTGAGGGCTGTTTGCTTAGTGCTGCACGTGTTGAAATACGAAAGTGTCAATTAGATATTATCAAGGCTGTAAAAGATTTACCCTATAAATTAGTTATCGTAGGTAAGCCAAGTCCCAATAGTAGAGCATATTATGATGAATGTGTTCGTGAAGCGGGCCCTAATGTGGTGTTCATTAATCATGTCGATCAAGATGAACTTGCTGAATTATACCATGTTGCTAAGGCTCATGCGTTAATTTCATGGATGGAGACACCAGGTTTATCATCCCTTGAGGCTGCAATGATGAATTGCAATGTACTTGTTACTGACCGAGGCGATACAAAATTTTATTTTGAAGATTTTGCAGAGTATTGTGAGCCTGGTGATGTAGAGTCAATAAGACATGGTATTATTTCTGTCATGAACAAAGAATTTAATCCTGATTTTAAAAGCATGATTATTTCAAATTTTACTTGGCAGCATACTGCTCAACAAACTTTCGAAGCATACCAACTAGCTTTACGGTTAAATAACAAAGGTTAATATGAAGATTTTAGTAACAGGTGGTGCAGGATTTATTGGTTCTGCAGTTGTTCGACAAATAATTAATAATACTACCGATGCTGTAGTTAATATTGATAAATTAACTTATGCAGGGAATTTAGAATCACTTGCAAACGTGGCTGTAAGTGATCGTTACACCTTCGAACAAGTTGATATTTGTGACCGTGCTGAACTCGATAGAGTCTTTTCACAACACCAACCTGATGTAGTTATGCATTTAGCTGCAGAGTCGCATGTTGATCGTTCAATCACTGGACCTAGCGATTTTATCCAGACCAATATTGTGGGTACTTATACCCTACTTGAAGCCTCGCGCAATTATTGGCAGCAACTTGATGCTGAGCGTAAAGCAGCATTTCGTTTCCATCATATTTCAACCGATGAAGTCTATGGTGATTTGCCACACCCGGATGAGCAAGAAGGCAAAGCTGTAGATCAAGAATTACCACTATTCACTGAAACGACCCCCTATGCTCCTAGCAGCCCATATTCTGCATCCAAAGCCTCAAGCGATCATTTAGTGCGTGCTTGGCTTCGCACCTATGGTTTACCGACCATAGTGACCAACTGCTCTAACAACTATGGGCCTTATCACTTTCCTGAGAAATTGATCCCGTTAGTCATCCTCAATGCGCTTGAAGGCAAGCCATTGCCTATTTACGGTAAAGGCGATCAGATCCGCGATTGGCTGTATGTTGAAGACCATGCCCGCGCACTTTACAAAGTAGTTACTGAGGGCAAAGTCGGTGAAACCTACAATATTGGTGGTCACAACGAAAAACAAAACTTAGAAGTGGTCCAGACCATTTGCAGCATCTTAGATTCATTAGTGCCCAAAGCTACGTCTTATGCCGAGCAAATCACCTATGTAACTGATAGACCTGGTCACGATCGCCGTTATGCCATTGATGCTTCTAAAATGAGCTATGAGCTAAATTGGCAACCACAAGAAACTTTTGAAACAGGTTTACGTAAAACAGTTGAATGGTATTTAGCTAACCAAGAATGGTGCCAGCATGTTCAAGACGGTAGTTATCAACGTGAGCGTTTAGGCATTTAATCCTTTTCACCACTTTTTTTATGCCCTTATTTTTCTTTAAACCTAGGGCTTATTTATCTAGGAGCTTATTTTTAATGAAAGGAATTATTTTAGCTGGTGGTTCTGGTACGCGTTTATATCCATTAACTCGTGGCGTTTCAAAGCAATTATTACCGATTTACGATAAACCAATGATTTATTATCCGCTTAGCACTTTAATGCTCGCAGGGATAAGAGACATATTGGTGATTACTACTCCAGAAGATAACGATAGCTTCAAACGATTATTAGGTGCTGGGTCAGATTTTGGCATCAAGTTAAGTTATGCTGTTCAACCATCTCCCGATGGTTTAGCTCAAGCTTTTATCATCGGTGAAGAATTTATCGGTGACTCGAATGTTTGCTTAGTGCTTGGTGATAATATTTTTTATGGTCAATCTTTTTCAAAGACACTTAAAAATGCTGCGAGTCGCCGAACGGGAGCAACTGTTTTCGGCTATCAAGTCAAAGACCCCGAACGTTTTGGCGTAGTTGAATTTGATGCTGATATGAAGGCGATTTCTATTGAGGAAAAACCAACGCAACCTAAGTCATCTTATGCTGTGACTGGACTCTATTTTTACGATAATAAAGTGGTGGAATTAGCGAAGCAGGTTAAGCCTTCACATCGTGGTGAGCTTGAGATCACTACACTTAATGAGATGTATCTCAAAGCAGGTGAGTTAAATGTCGAGCTTCTTGGTCGTGGTTTTGCTTGGCTAGACACTGGAACACACGAGAGCCTGCATGAAGCATCCTCCTTTGTGCAAACCATTGAGCACGTTCAGGGCTTAAAAGTGGCGTGTTTAGAAGAAATAGCCTATCGCAATGGCTGGTTAACTGCAGAACAACTTAAAGAACTCGCGAAACCCATGCTTAAAAATGACTATGGGCAGTATTTAGCACAGTTAAAATAGTGTTGAGTGCTTTGTGTTGAATGTTGAGTTTTCTGTCTCAGCATTCAGCATTCAGCATTCAGCATTCAGCATTCAGCATTCAGCATTCAGCATTCACTCAGAGCTCATAATTAGCAATTTAACACTATGAAAATATTAGTCACCGGAAGTAATGGCCAAGTAGGTAGCAGCCTAGTAAAACTCTTAAACCAGATGCCAGAGATTAAATCTTTGGCCGTAGATCGTGAGCAGCTTGATATTACTGACTGTGAAGCAGTAAACAAACTGGTTAATCAATTCAAACCTGATGCCATTATTAATGCAGCGGCGCACACGGCTGTTGATAAAGCAGAGCAAGAAGTCGAACTTTCATATGCTATTAACCGTGATGGTGCACAATTTTTAGCCCAAGCTGCTAACAGTGTTGGTGCAACCATACTACATATCTCAACCGACTATGTATTTGCAGGCGATAAAGTTGGTGAGTATATTGAAATTGATGATGTTGCACCGCAAGGAATATATGGTGAAAGCAAACTTGCTGGCGAACTAGCTGTTGCTGCGGCTTGCCCACGCCATATTATTATACGAACTGCTTGGGTGTTTTGCGAAACAGGTAATAACTTTGTCAAAACTATGCTTCGTTTAGCGCAAACCCGAGATGAACTCAGTGTAGTAGCAGATCAATTTGGTGGCCCAACTTATGCCGGTGATATTGCCAATGCGCTTATCTTAATAACAAAAACTGTGCATAAAGGAAATAACAATTACGGAGTTTATCATTTTGCGGGGTTCCCTCATGTCAGTTGGCATCAATTCGCCTGTGAAATATTTAATAAAGCAAATGAGCAAAACGTTTTCAGTAATGATAATTCTAAACGGATACGAGTTAACGCCATAGCAACTGTCCAATATCCAACCCTAGCTAAACGTCCTGCTAACTCTAAATTGAATTGCCAGAAAATTGAGCTGTCATTTGGTATCAAGCCCAGCAATTGGCAAGTGGCTTTAAATAACTTAAAGGGCTATGTTTAAATCATAGTAGTTGCTTATTTCACTTGGAACGTACCCTTTGCATTCACAATTAAAGAAAAATTATACACTACTCATATGAAGATAATTGATACTAATATTCCTGATGTAAAAATCATCGAGCCAACGTTGTTTGGTGATGAACGCGGTTTTTTTATGGAAACCTGGAACCAGAAACAATTTGAAGAGCTAGTAGCAGGTAGGCCGACTAATTTTGTACAAGATAATCATTCAAAGTCGAAAAAAGGTATTTTGCGCGGTCTACATTATCAAACTAAAAATACTCAAGGTAAATTAGTTAGAGTTGTTAGTGGTGAGGTATTTGATGTTGCTGTAGATATTAGAAGAAACTCACCCACATTTGGTCAATGGGTTGGCGAGTATTTATCTGCTGAGAATAAACGCCAGTTATGGATACCAGAAGGTTTTGCACATGGTTTTTATGTAACCAGTGAGGAAGCAGAATTTGTTTATAAGTGTACCAACTACTATAATCCATCTGCTGAGCAATCAATTCTTTGGTGTGATAAAGATATTGGAATTCATTGGCCATTAGTTGCTAGTCAGCCATTGTTATCAGCTAAAGATATTGCTGCGCTGAACATGTATGAACAGGATTTGCTTTAATGAAGAAAATTGCAGTTATTGGTACTGTTGGTATACCAGCGTGTTATGGTGGTTTCGAGTCATTAGTTGAGAATTTAACTAGTTATTCAAGCTACAATGTAAAATATCATGTTTTTTGTTCAAGTAAATCATATGCTGAGAAGTTAACAGAATATAATGGGGCAAGCTTAAGTTATATCCCGTTAAGTGCAAATGGTATTCAAAGTATTCCATATGATATCTGTTCGCTAATTTATTGTCTTTTCAAGAGGCCTGATGTTACGCTGATTTTAGGTGTTTCAGGTTGTTTGTTTCTCCCAATATATCGGTTATTTTCAAACTCTAAAATCGTTACTAATATCGATGGTTTAGAATGGAAACGTGAAAAATGGGGCAGTCTAGCTAAAAGGTTTTTGAAACTATCTGAAATGATTGCGGTAAAATTTTCTGATGTGATTATAACTGATAATAAAGCTATCGGTGATTATGTTGATGCTGAATATTCCAAAAGCAATGTAGTTATTGCTTATGGTGGTGATCATGCGATTATTAATGATGTTGATATTGGGCCAGTTGAGGATTATTTTTTATCTTTATGCCGAATCGAACCTGAAAATAATATTCAGATGATCTTAGAAGCATTTTCAAATTGTCAACAGAAATTAAAGTTTGTTGGTAATTGGGATGCTAGTGAGTTTGGTCGAGAACTTAAAAAGAAGTTTTCAGTTTACCATAATATTCAAATACTTGATCCTATATATGATATAAATCTGCTGTATAAGTTAAGGAGTCAGTGTAAGGGTTATATTCATGGGCATTCTGCAGGAGGTACGAATCCATCTTTAGTTGAGGCTATGCACTTTGAAAAGCCAATTTTTGCCTTTAATTGTAATTTCAATCAATACAGCACAGAAAATAAAGCATTATATTTTTCTTCTTCTCAAGAACTTAATGATAAAATATCATTTGCCACTACAGATGAATTAGCTATTATTTCTACTGACATGAAGGACATTGCTGAGAAACGTTATACATGGAGAGTTATTAATAAGATGTACGAAGAGACATACCTTTAATTTTAAGATATTAAATTATAATGCAATATCCATGTAAGTTGTTTTTTTATTTTTAAAATCTGACTCTATAATTAATGTTAATTTTTTCTTACAATAGCATTGCAATTAGCATCCTTAAGTTATTAATAATCAAGTCTGTTGGAGTTTGTTTGTATTCACTTTGTCACTCAGTGCTCTCTTCCCATTTGATTATATTATGGTTATTAGTTTTTGCGACAGTCTTACTTTTAAAATAAGTAATCTTTTGCTTGCTGTGTTAGATTGCTAACCCTTTATTTGTTATATTTAGTCTTATTAAGTTTACCCAACATTGCTTGCTGAAATTAACGTTAGCGATTTTAGCAGGCGATAGTGTTAGTGGGGTATATCTCGTTTCTTGATGGGGCTGTATAGCTTTATTGATGGACCACATTATATTTCAGCCTTTTTATACTACATAATTATTGAGTAGTTTTATGTCAGCAGATATCGCCGTCTTATTTGTTTTTATTATCTCTTTTATCAGTTTGTTTGTGTTTCGCAAGATCGCTAAAAAAATAGGGTTAGTTGATAAACCTAATGAGCGTAAGTATCATACGGGTCAGATCCCGTTAGTAGGCGGGATCTCGGTTTTTTTTACCATTATGCTTACATTGCTCTTAGTGCCTGAATTATTGTTGGCACCTAGATTGTTTGTTGGGTGTGCCTTTATTCTTGTCGTCATCGGTGTGATTGATGACCGCTATGACATTAGTTTTAAGTTTCGTCTTGCAATTCAGGCAGCCATTTCGTTGACAATGATTGTACTTGGTGAACGTAGTTTACATAATTTGGGCTATTTGATGGGCAGTGATGCCTTACATTTACCAGAATCCGTCAGCATATTGTTAACGGTTTTTGCCGTTATCGGTGCAATCAATGCCTTTAATATGGTAGATGGTATAGATGGTTTATTGGGGGGGTTAGCATCAGTCACCTTCGGTGGCTTGGGGATCTTGTTTTATCTACATGGCATGCATAGTTTTGCCACTTTTTGTGTACTGCTTGTGACTGCTATGCTGCCTTACATCATGCTCAATTTAGGCTTTCCGTTTGGGCGGCGTTTTAAGGTGTTTATGGGGGATGCTGGCAGTATTTTTATCGGCTTTACTGTGATTTGGTTACTGATTGTTGCAAGCCAAGGTGAGCGAGCAACGGCTATCCGCCCAGTGACTGCGTTATGGTTAATTGCACTGCCGCTGATGGATATGGTGTGCATCATGATCCGTCGCATTCGTAAAGGCCAATCGCCGTTTAAGCCAGATCGAGAGCATTTGCATCATATTTGTCAACGCTTGGGGTTATCATCCCATATGTCATTATTAGTTATTTGTGCTGCTGCAAGTATGATGGCTGCAATAGGAATTTGGTCTGAGCTTGCTAAAGTGAATGAAACTATTATGTTTTTTGGATTTTTGGCCACTTTTACTTTGTATTTTATCGTTATGAATAATATATGGCGGATTACTGCATTTTTGCGTAGAGATTTTAAATTTACTAAGTCTATTTAATAGCTTAAATCGAGCAGTACATTTTCTGTTGCTTCATGGCTTATCTGTTTCAGCTGTTACTGCTATAATTCTGTGTCATTTTTTTGAAATAAAATGTTATTAAAGTCATTTTTATGATGATGTATTTGGCTTAAGGAAGAGATTATGGAATACCTCATACCACTTGTTACTGTGTTTTGCTTAACCTGTGTTGCGATTAAAGTGTTTAACCCCATTGCTCAACGGGTTGGTTTAGTTGATTTACCAAATGAACGTAAGTTACATGTCGGTGCTATCCCTTTGATTGGCGGCATTTCTATTTATTTTAGTGTGCTACTTGTTTCTAGTATCGTCATCGAGCAGAGTCAAGTTTTTAACCTATACCTGATTTCAGCGGCGTTAATCCTTTTTCTAGGTGTCCTTGACGACAAATATGATCTTTCTGTACGGGTGAGAATGGCTGCTCAGGTGATTACTGCATCCATATTGATTTTTGGTGCAGGACTGTATTTAACATCATTTGGTCATATCCTTCATTTTTTTGAATTTAGATTAGGCTATGTAGGCATTGTTGTTACAGTTTTAGCCGTAATTGGTGCAATCAATGCTTTTAACATGGTTGATGGTATCGATGGTTTAGCAGGCATGCTGAGTTTAGTTACCTTTTCATCTTTAGCTTTTTTGTTTTATTGGGCTGATAACAGCTGGTTTATGTTACCTCTGTTGTTTATTGGCGCGATTGTTGGGTATTTGCTGTTCAATTTGAAATGGCCGTTTCCTTCTTTCGAAAAAATCTTCATGGGTGATGCGGGGAGTATGCTAATCGGTTTGACAGTCGTTTGGATGCTTGTAATTGGTACTCAACCTGATACCAGTGTGTTTAACCCTGTTACCGCGTTATATTTAATTGCTATTCCGCTCATGGATATGACCGCAATTATGTATCGACGCGTAAAAAAAGGCATGTCGCCATTCAGGCCCGATCGTGATCACTTGCACCATATATTCGAGCGTGCTGGCTACAATCGTAAGCAGACATTGATCCGTATTTCATTAGCGTCTTTATTGCTTGCTGTTATCGGTGTAGCAGCTGAGATTTTTCATGTTCCTGAATCGATTATGTTTGTTACTTTTTTAGCTATTTTTGCAGCGTACAATTGGGCTCTATCTAATGTATGGCAACTATTGATTTGGATTCGTAAATAATAGCTCCTATAAAGAGTTTGTTTCAAAATGCCAATTCAGTTGAATTGGCATTTTGCTTTTTATAATTTGTTAAAGGATTTTTATGTCTAGGAAGTATTTTGGTACTGACGGTGTGCGTGGCAAGGTCGGTGAGTTTCCAATTACGCCTGATTTTGCGATGAAGTTAGGTTGGGCTGCTGGCACTGTGCTTGCGTCCACTGGCACTAAAGAAGTGCTGATTGGTAAAGATACTCGTAGTAGTGGCTATATGCTTGAGTCGGCAATGGAGGCGGGATTTTCAGCAGCAGGGGTAAATGTGGCTTTGATTGGCCCTATGCCGACACCCGCGGTTGCGTATTTGGCTTCCACATTCCGTGCTGACGCAGGGGTGGTGATCAGCGCATCACACAATCCATTTTATGATAATGGCATTAAGTTCTTTTCTAATTCCGGTACTAAGTTAAATGATGCGCAGGAACTGGAAATCGAAGCCTTGTTAGAAAAGGCGCTGAACCAGAATGCGATGCAGTGTGTTGCCTCAGAAAAACTCGGTAAAGTGCGCCGTATCGATGATGCTGCTGGTCGTTATATTGAGTTCTGTAAAGGCACATTCCCAAATCATTTGTCTTTAGCGGGATTGAAGATCGTGGTTGATAGCGCCCATGGCGCCGCATATCACATCGCCCCCAATGTTTACCGTGAACTCGGTGCTGAAGTGATTAGCATCAATGATAAACCTAACGGCGTGAATATTAATGATCACTGTGGGGCGACGCATTTAGACAGTTTGCAAACTGCGGTTATGGTACATGAAGCTGATTTAGGTATTGCGCTTGATGGTGATGCCGACCGTGTCATGTTTGTCGATCACAATGGCCATGTAGTTGATGGTGATGAGATTTTATTCATCCTTGCTCATGCTGCCCACAGCAAAGGTGAAATGACGGGTGGCGTGGTTGGTACCTTGATGTCAAATCTTGGCTTAGAGCTGGCGCTTAAGCAGATGGATATCCCTTTTGTTCGCGCTAAAGTGGGCGACCGCTATGTCGTTGAACAACTTAAGCGCACAGGTTGGCAACTAGGCGGTGAGGGGTCAGGACATATTTTGAGCTTGCAGCATGCTTCAACGGGTGATGGCATAGTTGCATCCTTACAGGTACTTAAAGCTGTATTAGAGTCCCAGAAGAGTTTATCTGAGATTAAAGCTGGCATGACTAAACTTCCCCAAGTGTTAATTAATGTACGTTTAGCTACGGCTAATGCCGATAGCATTTTAGCGACGTCTAGTGTTCAGCAAGCCGTGATTAAAGCAGAAGAGATTTTAGGTGACCAAGGGCGAGTGTTATTGCGTAAATCGGGAACAGAGCCACTTATTCGCGTAATGGTCGAATCTACCAATAATCTTATGACGCAGACTCAAGCTGAATATATCGCGGATGCGGTTCGAGCAGCTTAAACCTTAGGGCTATTAAAGCTAACGGTTATACGTGTTCATTCAGGTATTTATATGCTGAATTTTTAAGCCAGAAAGTTGTATACTTTCTGGCTTTTTGTTTTCTGCTCTTTGCTTGCAGATTAGCCGAACACTCATTACATGTGACGCTGGTTCATCGGTTTAGCTTTGGGCTACATGTACTTTAATATACGGATAAATTTATTTAGTTTTTTACAGTAATCTTGCTGATAGTGATGACTAACTTGCCAAGCTATTTATAACTATAAAAAACTGATCCTGTTAATGGTGCTTAACGCATTTTCTGGGAAGTACTTACCTCTGGATAGCAATGATTAGCCAGTGCACTGATGTAATTCTGATTATGTCTGTTTTACTTTTTAATTAAAGGCTTTGTTGGCGGGATTAATAATAGTGGAGACACTACTGAGCAGAGTAATCTTGAGGTCGAACACTGACCTTGTGCTTTGCTAGAGGAAGTTAGTGCCCACTTATTTGCTTTATGATTTGCAGGCCGTAATGGTGACGCTAAGTAATCGACTTGGCGTTGTCGTTGTTAACTTTATATCTTCGCCTGGTCTAATAATAAGCATGTCGTATGGCATGATCTTGATGAACTTGCCATTGTGCTCCCATGTCATTGTATCTAAGCAGCAGAGTAGTTGGATGATAGTTGTGTCAGCTTCAGTCTTATGGTGCTCACTTTTATTGTTGTTTGTGGTTGCAGCATGTTCTTCTATAAATATGCCATCAAAGTTAAGCCTTTGAGTATGCGCTTTAAATACACCGCGTTTGGTCATCACATTGAAATCAATAACATTATTGCCTAATAGTTGACTTGTTATTGAGGTTTCGCCTGCAAAGCAGAAGGCACTGTCTATAGGCGTGAGTCGTTTATATTCAGTTGTATCTGTGTCTCCCAGTATTCTTTCTTCTCCCCCAAGGTCATTTATCTGTTTTTCCCCTTCATGGTTATCGATGCTGAGTTGAACACCGTCACCTTCTAGGATAACCAGTTGTCTGTCTATGCCAATAAATGAGGAAAAGGGTCCGTTGCTGCTAATGCTTGCTATGCTGATCCGATAATCGAATTCAGTAAGTTCTGCATTGATGGGGGAAATAAGTAGCTGTTTTGTGCTCCCACCGCCATTTTTCCATGGCGTTGATGGGCAATCTTGATAGCGGATCAATTGCGCTTGTTTATTTAAAGTCATTCCTTTTTCTCTGTATTTTAACCTGTGGCTTAATAACAATGTCGTTCGCTCATCCTTGAGCCTTCTATTAGTTCCGTGATTGAGCTGAGTACATTTGATGTTTAGAGGGGTACTGCACGATTTTACAATCGAATAGCTATGTTCCTCTCTTCAAACAAAAACTCTGTTACTGTTTCTTTTTCAATACATAATTAGCGGCCAGATCGCCAGTAATTCTTTGGCCTTCAGTATCTAACATGATCAGGTGATTCTCGCCGACCAGATATTGTGTGCCATCATCCAAGGTGATTTTTTGGCCTTTCTCATCCCACACCGCTTTGCCTATCAATTTAAAAATCTTCTCATCTTTACCCAAATAAACTGTTTCTTGAACAAAGCGATTATCAGCTTGTAATGTGATCAGGGTTTGAATGCCTTCACAGCTGGCGCAAGGTAACACACCTTCATAGCTGCCTGCCCAATCGAGCGAATTTTGACTGGTATCGCCGACAGGGACGGTTGTAGCGGCTTCTGTTTGAACTTGGGCTGTATTAACCGCAGCGTTTTCTTTTGAGGCTTCTGAGCAAGCCGTGGTAAATAAGGCCAGCAGTGCGATGTAACATAGTGATTTGTTCATAGTGGCTCCAATAGCATTTCAGGGTGTTATGGATTAAGTGTATTCATCATACCCGTCAAGGTTGGCAGAGCCTAACTTTGACTATTCCTAATTTATAACAATAGGTTAAGTTTTGTGTATTTGTATTCCACGTGGCGAGAGTGTTAGTGATTAGCTTAAAGTCTGTAACTAATAAGATGATAATTTATCCTTTGAAACTAGTCACTTTCGAGATTGAATCTATACTAAAGCTTAACTATTCATCGTAGACGGTGGTTCTGTGGCGTTATTTAAGAAAAGTGCTGATGTTATCGAGGATACATCCCATAAGCCTAAACAAGGCATTTGGAAAGTTGCCATTATTGATGATGAGCCTGGGATCCATGAGGTGACTCGATTTGCCCTGAAAAATCTGACCTTAGATAATCGGGTATTACAGTTCTATTCCTGTTACAGCGCCGCTGAAGGCTTAGCGTTACTTCAAACCGAAACGGATATCGCATTGGCTTTTATTGATGTGGTCATGGAAACCGACCATGCTGGGTTAGAGCTAGTTCAAAAAATCCGTACTGAATTAAATAATCACAGCACCCGCATCATTTTACGTACGGGCCAGCCGGGACAGGCGCCTGAAGATCAAGTGATTCGGGATTTTGATATCAATGATTACAAAGCCAAAACAGAACTTACCGCAGCTCGGCTTAAGTCTTGTGTCTACACTTCGCTGCGTTCGTATCGCGATATTAAAATTATCGAGCAAAGCCAAAAGGGGATGGAGAAAGTCATTGCCGCCTCAACCTCTGTGCTTAAAAGCCATACATTGCATAATTTTGGCAGTGCTGTACTCGAACAGACCCTGCAGTTACTCAATCTTGAAAGCTCAGCCCTGTATCTCACGAGTTACCATCAAGACCTTTACCTCGATACCCAAATGAACCTACTGGCCGCCACGGGCGATATGGTCAGTTACTGTGAAGGTGGCAGCGTTGAGACGCTACCAGGGGATGTACGTGAGTATATTATTGAGGCTATTGCGCTAAGAACTTCGCTCGTGCGTGACAATATTTACGTTGGATTTTATGAGCTAAGTGGCCATGTCACCAGTATTTTATATTTGCAACACGACACTAAGCTAACGGATTTTCAAGTCAGTATTCTTGAGCTATTTGCGGCCAATGTGAGCTTAACCTTCGAGAATTTGTCGGGCCGTGAAAATGTACAGCAAACTCAAAGGGAGCTGATTTTAATCATAGGCGATGCCATTGAACAGCGCAGTAAAGAGACCGGGGCCCATGTACGTCGGGTTGCACGCATGACTGAAATGCTCGCGATTGCCATCGGCATGCACGCGGACTTTATCGAAACGATTCGTTACGCCGCGCCTTTGCACGATGTAGGTAAAATAGGTATCCCTGAGAGTATCTTACATAAGCCAGGCAAGCTTGATGCCGAGGAATGGGCGATCATGCAAACCCATGCTGAGAAAGGCTATAACTTGCTCGCAGGCTCAAATCGTATCATTGCAAAAATGGGTGCTCGAATCGCTTATACCCACCATGAGCGTTGGGATGGGCAAGGGTATCCCCGTGGAATTGCTAAGGAAGATATTCCCATTGAAGGCCGACTCATGGCGATTGTCGATGTAATTGATGCCTTGCTTTCCAAGCGCAGTTATAAAGAGGCGTGGTCAGTCGATGCGGTACGAGAGTATATTTTGGTGCAATCGGGTAAGCAGTTTGACCCCGTATTGTGTGAAGCGAGTTTAAAACTGTTAGATGCGTTTGCCTCCCTACATATCCACATTCCGGACGAACCGCTATGACCCGAATGCTTGATCGAATCCTATTTGATGTCAGTAAGTCTCAGGTTATTGATGAGGGCGATCTCATTCAAGCCTCGCAACTTATAGTGAGTTCAATCTGTAAGGGATTACAGATCACGCGGGCGGGCATTTGGTTGTTTGGTCAAGGTAATCAGACTATCGCTTGTTATTATTTACTCGACCACCAACAGCCGCAAGAAGCGTTAGTGCTCACTCGCGCGCAGTTTCCCCATTACTTCAGCTTACTCGACAATGAGCGCACCATTGTCGCTAATAAGGCGCAAACGGATCCTGCCACCAAAGAGTTTGTCGACACTTACCTGAAACCGAATCAGATCACCTCTATGCTGGATAGTCCCATTCGTCACCACGGCAAAATGGTGGGGATTATTTGTTCTGAGCATCAAGGTGAGGCGAGGGAATGGACGCGGGATGAAAAGGCGTTTGCTTCGGCACTGGCCGATCTCTTTGGCCGAGCCATGAGTGCTAAAGAGATCCTCGAATACCAACAACAGCTCAAACTCATTAATACCGATTTGGAGCATCAAGTTGAACTACGAACAACCGAACTCGAGACGGCCCTATCGACCTTAAAATCGACCCAAAAGCACTTAATTGAAAATGAAAAAATGGCCGCCTTAGGTAGCTTAGTCGCCGGTGTTGCTCACGAGGTTAATACGCCACTGGGTATCGCGGTAACATCCGTGACCCATTGTTTGGATGAGTTATCGCTACTTAAAGGGTCATTCGAGAAAAACGACCTCGATGAAGATAAGTTTGTCAGTTTTATCAATACAATGCAGGACGGTTTATGTTTAATTGAGCGTAATCTTTCCCGCGCCGCAGAACTTGTTCATAACTTTAAACGCACTGCCGCAGATCAATCGATATTGGAACGTGAGCGCTTTAATTTAAAGAATTATATTTTCCAAATATTTAGTTCGTTAAAGCCCTTAATGCGTAAGAAAAACATCACCTTAAAAGTCGAACTCGATGACAATGTTTTTATTGATTCTTACCCCGGCGCCATCGCTCAGATTTTTACCAACTTAGTTGCTAACAGTTTTCGCCACGCTTTCCCTGATGATTTTGTCGGAGATAAACAGATTGTCATTGTGGTTGAAAAGGAGGGAGCACAGATCAAGATGACTTATCAAGACAATGGCATCGGCATGTCCGATGAGGTGAAAGCCAAAGCATTCGAGCCATTTTTCACCACTGCGCGCCAAAGTGGTGGCACAGGTTTAGGGATGTCGATTATTTATAATCTGGTCACTCAAAAGCTCAATGGTAATGTTTCTCTCTTCTCAGCGCCGAATCAGGGGTTACGTATTGAGATATTTATCCCCGAGCAGTAGCAAGGGTGTAGGTTGGTGAGCACTAGGTTCAGCAAATGCGCTTATCTTTATGGAACAGAGGATTCATTCATCTTATAGAAGCTAAATGGCTTTTAGTGCTTGGAATACAAACGGCTATTGCGCCATTATTTTCGTTAATCGACTGACTCATCTGCTGTCATCCGTTCTTCCGGCTCGTCGTCTTTTATATGCTACAATCTGGACACTTCACCTAGCTTATCAATCTTAAATATTTCAATGAGAAAAGGCATTTTACTGGCGGGCGGTACGGGCTCGCGTCTTTATCCTATGACGCAGGTTGTCTGTAAGCAATTACTGCCCATTTACGATAAACCTATGATTTATTATCCACTTGTCACCCTGATGCAGTCTGGTATTCGAGACATCTTGATCATTTGTACTCCCCACGATTTGCCGCTATTCCATGCATTACTCGATAAGCAGGTATTTGATGAAATGTAGCGCAACTGAGTTAGCCGAAGTGTTGGTGTTTGAACCACAAGTCTTTGGGGATGAACGCGGTTTCTTTATGGAGACGTTTAGGCAATCCTATTTTGATGCCTGCTTTGCACTGCGGGGATCCGAGTCATTTGTGTTCGTGCAGGAGAATCACAGTCGCTCGCAACGTAATGTCCTGCGAGGCTTGCATTTTCAACGGCGTAAACCGCAGGGTAAGTTAGTGCGGGTCTGTGCAGGGAGCATTTTTGATGTGGCCGTCGATATAAGGCCCGACTCGGCCACCTATGGGAAATGGGTTGGGCGAGTGCTATCTGCAGAGAATCATCTGCAAATGTGGATCCCACCAGGCTTTGCTCACGGTTTTTATGTTCTCAGTGATTATGCTGAGGTTATTTATCAATGTACCCAATATTATGATCCTGAAGATGAAAGCGTTGTCGCTTGGAACAGTGCAGAGTTTGCCATTGATTGGCCATTAATTACCGCACCGATTTTATCAACGCGAGATAGCCTCGCCAGTACTCCATCATAAAGCCAATCACGGTTTGTATTAAATGGAATGACAATGAGTTTATTATTTTCGCCTTTAACCTTAGGTCAACTTGAGTTAGCGAACCGCATTATTATCGCGCCAATGTGTCAGTACTCAGCAGAAAACGGCCAAGCAACTGATTGGCATACGATTCATTTAGGGAGCATGGCGTTATCGGGCGCGGGAATGCTCATTCTTGAGGCTACCGCCGTTCTGCCCAATGGCCGAATTTCCTATGCAGATTTAGGTCTATGGGATGACAAAACGGAAGCTGCCTTAGATAAAACTCTCAAGTCTATCCGTAAATACTCAAATATGCCGATGGCGATACAGCTTGCCCATGCGGGGCGTAAAGCATCAACTCGAAAACCTTGGGAAGGTGGCGGCGCTATTGCACCCGACGAACATAACGGTTGGCAGACGATAGCGCCTTCCGCGCAGGCCTTTAATGAAGGCACTACATTACCGAGTGCGATGACCTTTGATGAAATTGATGAGCTTATCTTGGCATTTGTTAGTTCGGCGCAAAGAGCCGAACGATTAGGGCTTGATGCGATTGAAATTCATGCTGCCCACGGTTATTTGCTACACCAATTTTTATCCCCGCTATCGAATCAACGTACCGATAAATATGGTGGCAGTTTAGAGAATCGACTGAGCTTGTTGTTGGCCGTGTTTGACGCCATAAAGGCTGTGATAGCGCCTAAAATGGCACTCGGTGTGCGGATTTCGGCAACCGATTGGGTCGAGAACGGTTGGGATTTAACCCAAAGCCTAGTATTGGCAAAAGCATTAGAGAGCAGAGGCTGTGATTTTATCCATGTCAGTACTGGTGGGTTAAGTCCGCTGCAACAAATTCCAGTCGCTGAACACTTTCAAGTGCCTTTTGCCGAAGCCATTAAAGCTGAGGTAAACATACCTGTGATTGCCGTGGGCTTAATCACAGATGCTAATAAAGCGGAAACGATTTTGGCTCAAGGGCAGGCCGATGCTATTGCGCTTGCTCGCACTATGCTCTATGACCCACATTGGCCTTGGCATGCCGCTGCAACATTAGGTGCAACTGTTAAAGCGCCGCCACAGTATTTACGTTCATCGCCCCATGGGATCAAGTCACCGATAGAGTAGAGTGCGTAACTTGCTATTTATCAGTGGCATTAAGTCCTCGATTTTTTAAACCGTTTTTAGTTTTAACTACGCACTCACTATTTCGCAGGTTCAACACTCGGTCTGGTATACCAAGGTGCTCGCGCATCTGTGACATCAAACAAGTTGTACTTACGTCCAAGCATTTGACCACCGTCACGGGTCAGTGGCATCCAAGACAAGAAAGCACGACTTTGAGTCGATTTTATGGTCATAAGATCGAATGGGATGGAAATATAGAAGCCCTTGGTAAAGCTGCCTTCGCCGTATTCTTCTGCTGATAAATTGGTTTTAGTCGCAAAGGCACCGACAATAACACCGCTATCAAACTGTTTAGAGAAGTCAACCGTCACGCCTTTATCTTCGGTAAGATACTGCCCTGCGCTCACTCTAAGTAAAGTATTGGGGAACCACTCCGGCTGGTAATAAGCCGTTGCATGCCCAGTCACAACACCGGTTTGCACTCGATAAGCCCGATTGGTTAGAGGATCAACTTGGTTTTCGTCACTAAAGAAACCGAACATACTGTCGGGATCTCGCTGTTTTGCATAGTTAATATCAAAACCAAATGCCCATTGGCTATTGAGTGGACGATAGAGAAATTCTGTCCCCACACCGCCATACATCATCTCTAAATAACCGCCATAGGCTTGGTAGGAAATGTTATCACTAAGATTATCCATCCATGTCAATTGGAGGTTATTAACCCGCACCGGGTTATCATGAACGTATTGGCGTATTAACGTTCTTACTCGTTTCAAGTCGGTACCGTCTGGTGGTACGTCATATAAAAACTTATCGAAGTTATCGTATAAGTTGAGATAAAGAGAACCGCCAAACTCGAAATTATCGGTAAACTTATAGTTTGCACTCCCAGTAACACCGATATTAAACATGTAGAAGCCTTCTGAGCCTCCGAAGGATTGCACCATAGTAGGAGCAACATCGAAGCCTAGTTTATCCAGCCAATCTTCATCAGTACGCGTTACTAACTCACCTTGGGGTAAGCGTGGGACAACAACTTGACTCGCATCAGTAACCTTAGCATTGAGGTAACCAAAGCTGGCTACTTGGGCAAATTTTTCTGCATCAATACGCGTTTCTGTAATCGGCTGGCTATAATGGGTCTCAATTAAGCGATACTCTTTGATTTGAGTCAGATCGCTATTATTGGCAAGTATAGTGGCTGCCCTTTGGTGTGCTTCATTTCTATCACGATATTTAGTTTGCTCTCCAACCACGGTAATACTGTCAGAGTCGAGGTAAATTTTAGCGTTGCTATAGCCTGAAATTGTTTGCAGATCCTGCGCAACCTTATTCCAGTCAATTGTTGTTTTTAACATTGCTTCTTTAGGCTGAACGATTAAATGAGTGTCAGCTATTTCTGCTTTGATGTGTAGAGTGGTGTCAGCCGTCACAATGATATTTTCTGAAGGGCTAACACTATCTAATGGAATATTGGCTGTTTGCACATGCGTTAATGGTGCCGCTTGTATTGGCTTATATTTAGCTGCAGCAGGATCGCGCTTTATCTGAGTTAAGGTATTGAAATTCGTTTGCAAACTAAAACCGAGCGTCCAAGTGTTACCACGTTCATAACTTAAATGCAGATCGCCCCAGTCACCAAATCGATACAGTAAACCATAGTTGAATTTGCTGTCCTGTGGCATAGCAATACCACCTCGAACAACAGGGAAGTCGGATTGATAATCGTTGCCGTCATATTCAAGCTTTAGACGCAACGGTTCCCATGGAGTTTGATACTCAACGCCACCGAATAGTGCAGCACAGCCCTTAAACCAACGCTGATAATCAACCGTTCCCCCTTTACCGCCATAGGAAGTGTCACGATCGCAGTTATAGTTAAGATCTTTTTTATCTGAAGTTAGGTTACCGCTATTGCCGATATAGCCCCAACCTATGCCCAGAGTGAAGTCTAGTGGGCCAACCCGTTTAGTCGCTGCAATAAACTCGCCATCGAACAAGCCTGTTCCGCCAAAGTCGCGCACACCGAAAGATGTTTCTGGAAGCCAGTTTGTTTCTTCAAGCAACCGAACTTTAAAGTCAATACCTTTATCTGTGTATTTAGTGTTACCACTGAAACTGGGATCGCTGCTATAGAGTAAATCCTGTACCTGCGTATAACGAACAGTGGTCTCAAACCAAGGAAACAGTTGTACTGAGGCTGTGAAGTGCTGGTAGTCGTCGTTATAGCTAGTCGCAAAATTAAACTCGCCTTCAGGCGCCATACGGCCTGTGGGCATTTGCATTAAACCAACACCACCAAAATCCGATTGTGAGGCTAACAGTGTTGGATAGGAAAATTCATCTGCAGTTACCTGGAGTAATGGTAATAATGCCAAAGACAGTGCAGATAATCGGCCTAAGGTATGGATTGTGTGGCTAGACTTTTTCATTACAGAGCCCGATTCCTGAGTAATTCAACAATGTTTTCATTCAGTTGAGTGTAGTCATAAAATAGACTTGAAAACTCAACGTAGATACTTGCTCCAGGAGCAATATCTTGCTCTTGATGATTCCAATAAGCGATGGGTTGTTTTATCGCTTTGCCATCTGGTTGAATAATCCACACTGTGCTTGTTTCTGCATTATCGAGTAACCCTGCTTGTTTGAGGTAATCTTTGCTAGTCTTTTGGCCTTGCCATGCCAAATCCCCTGACTGTGCTACAGCACCAAGCACTGTGACAGTGCTTGGACGAGGCGGTAAGACTAATAGGAAACGACCATCAATTAGCGAATTGTATGAATCATTGATACGAATAAGGTCAATATCCAGAGGCTGCATTACGCGCTGCCCAAGTTGTAGACTGCGAATAAGTTGTGCGAGCTTAGCCAGTTTTGCGATGTAAGCACTGTCGTCTTTTACTTGGCCCATTTTAGCTAACTGGCTCAAGACTTGCTGACGTTTCGTTTCTAAAGCGGCGGTATTTTGAATATCGAGTAATGCCGCACCTAACCAATAAATAGGAACAACCTCTTTATTCGTGGTTTTATTATATGCTGGGAGTTGCTGTAATCCGTCTTGTACTATTTGTTCTATACGCACTGCTGTCGGATAGTTTAGTTGAACCTGAGCATCCTGATTCGTAGATGTACTGATGAATAACTGGGTTTCAGCATGAACGGTTGCTGTTAGTGCTGAACTAAGTACAAGTGCCAATGGCGCGATGTAATATCTCATAATGGTTCCACTAAGATGCAAATGGCTTAAGTAAAGTTATATCGATAAAAGGCAGATTGGGTGCTATCTTCTGGCGGCTTTTAATGACGTGCCCATTATCCGGTTTTAACCAAAACTCATTTAAATATTGAATATTAAGACCTTCAACAGATACTAACTCGCTGTAATGCAATGCTTGAGTGGGAGTATCATTTATGAGTATCTTTTCCTCAGCGATAAAATCAAACTGTGAATTAAGTTTATACCCATAATGGTAGCCGGGCTGCCAATCAAGCGTGCGAGTCCAAGTTTTAGGTGTGCTATTTAGATGCAGACCTAGGAGAATAGGATCGGGTTCTGAACTTTCAATCGCGGCTAAATTGCCTGTGAGCAGACTATGAGTTCTCACCAAACGCCCGTTCACTGTCACTAACATTGCTTTATCTGCAGAGAGCCATTTTAGTTCCATTGCTTCTGGCGCTGGTCTGACAATGGTGAGGGTGTGTTTTGGTTCTGCTAAGGCTAAAACAACAAATGCTTGAGGTATATCTTCTATCTTGACATAGATGCTGGCGTAGGGATTGGCTTCTATTTGCTCGGTAGTGAGCTTAATATCGCTCTCTCCAATTAAAGCTAATTTAATCGTATCGTTTAGGGCGCTAATTCGTTGACTACAGCCGGCAATACCCATTAATGCAATTGAGGCTGTGAGTAAGAGTAATTTTTTATTTATACGCATCCGAGTTGCTTATTCTCAATAGTAATAAATATCTAATGTAGAGATATCTGAGACTTATTTCAATAAATGAAGTGATTCTCACTTTCTCTAAACGAGCAAAAAAAACAACCGCCAATAGGCGGTTGTTTTATAGCTGCACCAAACGGATTAGTTGGTACCAGTAGTGTTGCTATTAGAAGTTGTAACTGGGTTGCCATCAGAGCTGTTAGATATTACAACTGCGCCAGCAATTGCAGCTGCAGCAGCTACACTACCAGCAACAATAACACCAGTGCTAGTGCTTGCAGCAGTACCTGTACCGGCAGCTTCGCCGTCTGCTGCATTTGCAGCCATAGAGCTTAATGCTGTTATTGCAACGATAAGTGCTAGTGAAGTTTTTTTCATCGTGATTCCCTTTTAGAAAAAATTTAATTAAGTGATTTTAGCTAATCTAGTAAAACATGATAGGGGATACTAGCTAAATGATCAATCTTAAATCCTAGAGAGGATTCAGGCTTTCGATTGAAATTTTGCTTAGCTATAAACTAAGCCCCTTTATTTTAATGAGTTGTATCATTCATCTTAGACTTGAACAGCTAAACAAACTCACCTTTATAAATCTGCTTTAGTCAATGAGTGCTGCATTATAGCTGTTAGCGATGAGGTTCTGCGCTATTTTCTGATTTTAAACCAAAAAAGGCTTTAAGTTCGTCGATTTGCTCCATGGCATCTTTGTAGCCTAGGTCGATCAACGCGCTGGTGTAGGTTTTTTCGAATAGTAGGTAAGACACGATACTCGAGTCGGATTGTCTATCAATACCAATAAAACCGAGTAAGGTTTTTACTGCCCATGGCATGTCATCGTAGAAGCGGGCGGCAATTTTACTGAGGTCTTCGCTGGGCTTGATGACTAAGGTTTTAATCGGATGTAAGGCGAGCTTGTTACGGCTTGACTCGGGGATCAGGCTTAAGGTGTTATTGATCCTTTCGAGCCGCTCAAGGTCACTGTTTAAGGTATCTGAGAAGATAGTATCGAGCAGATGGCCCGCTATGGATGCGGTTTTAGGGTGATACTCCAGTTCCATTGGGAAGTGTTTGTGTGGACTCTCTAAGTTAATGACTAAGAGTTTTTCAGCGCCTAAATGGATAGGACTTGAGAGCGGTGCCAGCTGGTGGACCGAGCCATCGCCATAATAGGCTTGATTGAGTTTGATGGAGGGGAACACCATAGGGATGGCCGAACTGGCGAGTAGGTGTTCAGTGTTGAGCATCATACGTTCGCCGCTGCGTCTAGCGCGGGTCCAGTTTTCGATATCCCGTGAAGCTTGGAAAAAACTCACCGAGCGTGAGTTGTTGTAGCAAGAGGCATCGACGCTGAGGGCGGTGAGGGCGCCGCTGCGAATATTACGATCGATGCGTTTAAAATCGATTAATTCATTGAGCAGTTTTCGAAGAGGATCGTTATCGAGCAGACTGCCAGCGTCGGTATTAACCTTATCATCCTGCATGCCTTTGAGTGCCATTTTACCAAGGTGACCAAGCACGCCAGTGATGGATGCGCGATACACTTTGCGAGTTTCAAAATGGCGCCATACCCATTCGAGCTTTTTGACGCCAAGATGAAAACAGGAAGCATGGGTGGCAATGGAAGTGCCATTAATGGCACCTGCCGAGGTGCCACAAATGATTTTAAAGGGAATGCCATGATTACGCGGATAAAGCTGAACCAGTGCTTTTAGCACGCCGACTTGATAGGCGGCTCTTGCGCCGCCGCCACCTAAGACTAATGCAGTTGATGTAGGCAATCTTCAGACTCAATTTATTGTTTTAATAGTTTTATTAAAGCAACGCCCCCCTATAAAAAGCAAGTCGGTAGACTCAATTAGTTGCAAATTTCGATTTATAGTTTATTCGATTGCTGCAATATTTCGCTTTAGACAATTAATCCGCTGTAATCTTGATTGTTTGGCTGAGGCCAAAACAATGCTCTGCTGTTGGAAACTTAGCGGTTCTTACTTCTCTGGCGTATTCGGCGCAGGCGTGAGTGATTAAGGAGCTTAGGTCGATATAGCGTTTGGCAAATTTAGGCGTGTAGTCAGAAAATAAGCCTAAAATGTCCTCAGTTACGAGCACTTGACCATCGCAGGCGGGTGAGGCGCCAATGCCGATTACGGGGATTGAGACTTCTGCCGTTACTGTGCGCGCCGCGAGCTCGGATGTACCTTCAATTAGTATGCTAAAAGCGCCTGCTTGCTCAAAGTTTTTTGCTAAACGAACGAGGGCTTCGATGGCGGCGGCATCCCTTGCTTGGGTTTTAAATCCACCCAATTGATTGACGTGTTGCGGCATTAATCCTATGTGTGGCATCACAGGGATCCCTCGCTGGGTTAAAAAGCGAGTGGTGTCGAGCATCTCTGCACCACCCTCGAGTTTTACCGCCTGCGCGCCAGTACGTATCAATACTTGACTGGCATGTCTAAAGGCTTGCTGAGGCGATTCTTGATAACTCCCAAAGGGCATATCGATAATCACGCAGGCATGTGCTGCGCCGCGAGTGACAGCAAGACCATGGTTAATCATCATTTCTAAGGTAACCCCTAGTGTAGCGTCTTGCCCATAAACCACCATGCCGACGGAGTCGCCGACGATAATCATATCAACATGGGGATCGATAAGTTCCGCCATCGGTTTTTCATAGGCGGTGAGGGCGACTATTGGCGTTTTACCTTTCATTTTCTGTAAGGTAACGGGCGTAACCCGGTTTTTATTCATGTGGATGCTCATGTCATCTCCAATTCGTTAAATCTGAGAGGGCATGTTAGTGCTTGCTGCTTTAGCGTTAGCTCGATAGATTGACTTAATATCTAGATAAAAAGACACTTCTACACAGAAAAGTGCTTTTATACGAAGAGGCGCTTTATATACGGAAGAGGCTCGATAATACGAAAAGAAGCTTCGATATAAAAATCACCTTGGGCGATAACACCTTGAATCAAGTAACTGACACTCCTTTATCTCAGCAGCACATCACTCAGTACACTCAGGTCGCACCTTCACGTTTAGCCGCCGCAGGGCTAAGCGCGTCCATCATGTTACTTAAACGAACGCTCAAGCCGTTTGAACATGTGCAGCGCCATCGTCATTCTTGGGGACAGGTCATTTATGCCAGCCAAGGTGTGTTGAGTGTGATTACGCCAGCGGGGCGTTACATAGTGCCGCCTGAACAAGCGGTGTGGGTGCCTCCCTTTGTCGATCATGAGGTTATCGCGCTAGGTCAGGTGCAATTGAGCAGTCTGTATTTGGATGAAACCCAGATCGGCGGTTTTCCACCCGACTGTACTTGTTTGAGTGTGAAGCCTGTTTTGCAGTTGTTACTGCAAGAGGCTAATGCCTTGATGAAGAGTGAGGCTGGGCTGATTGATCCCGATTTTAAGGATAGCGTCATGCGACTCTTGATGGTGATCCGTGACTTTATGGTGCTCGCACCTAAGGTAGCCTTGGATTTACCTTATCCTAAGGATAAAAAATTACTGCGCATTACAGAAGCTTTGCTTACGGATCCGAGCGAGCAACGTACTTTGGTGGATTGGCAGCGGGAGGTCGGCGCCTCGGCCCGCACGTTAGCGAGATTATTTAAACAGCAAACAGGGCTGAGTTATAGTCAATGGTTGCAAAGGCTTAGATTGCAGGTGGCGATTCAAATGCTCAGTCGAGGTGAATCTGTGCTCACTACAGCGTTATCTTTAGGTTATGCCTCGGGTTCAGCCTTTGGTTATATGTTCAGACAGTTGATGGGCGTCGCTCCGAGTCAGTACCTGTTAGCGCAAAGTACCTTGCCAAAAGTACAGCGCCAAAAATAAGAAGATAAACAGCCACAGATAAAAAAGCAATGTCGTGAGTGATCGACGAAGGTCAATAAAAGTCCAATAAAAAACGCACTTAAGCTGGGCTTAAGTGCGTTTCGTTTTGATCGTTAAACTTTTCTAGATTTCGCGTTGAGGCTTAGCCTTTCACTGCGTTTTTCAGGAAATCGAGCAGTTGATCAAATGGAATATCTTGCTTTTCACCGGTACGGCGGTTTTTGTATTCAAATACGCCAGCATCGATATTGCGATCACCAATCACCACAGTGTGTGGGATACCAATCAGTTCCATATCGGCAAACATCACGCCTGGGCGCTCTTTACGATCGTCCAGTAACACGTCGATACCCGCTTCGTTTAAGTCTTTGTATAACTGCTCGGCGATATCGGTTACGCGGTGCGACTTGTGCATGTTCATTGGCAGAATGCCCACGCTAAATGGTGCAATCGCTTCTGGCCAAATGATGCCACGGTCATCGAAGTTTTGCTCGATGGCTGCGGCCACGATACGGCTTACGCCGACGCCGTAACAACCCATCAATAGCACCTGTGACTTGCCGTTTTCGTCAAGTACAGTCGCGTTCATCGATTTAGAGTAGTTAGTACCCAGTTGGAAAATATGACCCACTTCGATACCGCGTGCCATAGCATAAGTACCTGAACCATCTGGTGTTGGCTCGCCTTCGACTACGTTACGGATGTCGGCAACTTGTGCTGTCGGCAGATCGCGTTCCCAGTTGATACCAAAATAATGTTTGTCATCCACATTCGCACCAGCAGCAAAATCGCTCATCACGCTAACGCTGTGATCGATAACGATAGGGATGTTAAGACCGATAGGGCCAAGTGAACCAGGACCTGCGCCAATGGCGTCACGGATCAGCGCTTCTGATGCCATTTCTACTGGTGATGCCACTAAGTCTAACTTGTCGGCTTTGACTTCGTTGAGTTCATGGTCACCGCGAACAATCAGTGCCACTAACGGCGTCGCTTCTGATGCGCCCACGACGATCAAGGTTTTGACAGTTTTAGTGATATCCAGATCAAACTGCTCAACCAATTCAGCAATGGTCTTTGCATTTGGGGTATCGACTAAACGCAATTCTTCAGTGGCTGCGCCGCGAGGCTCAGTGGGCACTGGTGATTCAGCTTTCTCAATGTTAGCCGCGTAATCGCTGCCCGTTGAGTAAGCAATTAAATCTTCACCGCTTTGCGCTAGCACGTGGAACTCGTGTGACATGCTGCCACCGATAGAACCTGTGTCAGCTAATACTGGACGGAAGGCTAAGCCCATGCGGGTTAGAATGTTACTATAGGCGTTGTACATGGCCTCATAGGTTTCATTCATGGTATCGACGTCAAGGTGGAAAGAGTAGGCGTCTTTCATCAAGAATTCGCGTGAGCGCATCATGCCAAAACGTGGACGAACTTCGTCACGGAATTTGGTTTGGATTTGGTAAAGGTTCAACGGTAACTGCTTGTATGAGCTGACTTCTTTACGGATCAGGTCTGTGATCACTTCTTCGTGGGTTGGGCCCAGTACGAAGTCGCGATTGTGGCGATCTTTAAAGCGCAGCAGCTCGGGACCAAACTTTTCCCAACGACCTGTTTCTACCCACAAGTCTGCCGGTTGCACCATAGGCATTAGAATTTCAATTGCACCGGCTTTGTTCATTTCTTCACGAACAATTGCTTCGACTTTACGCAGTACACGTAAGCCCGTGGGGAGATAGCTATAAAGGCCCGACGCATTACGACGGATCATACCCGCACGTAACATTAATTGATGGCTAATGACTTCTGCGTTGGCAGGAGTTTCTTTCTGTGTTGATAGCAGGTACTTGCTGACGCGCATTACCGATGTCCAAATTTGAGTTGAATGGTCGCCATTTTATCACCTGCTTTGATGATGTCACCTACGTATTTAGGTTAAATTCAACTAGCTGGGAGATTAATAGCATTTTTTGATGTTGGATAACGGATAACGGATAACGGATAACGCAAGGAAGAGCGCTATGCTGTTAGATGCTAGTATCAAGATTATCCTTACTGCTTACTTATCCCGCCTATCGCCAATCACTTTGGCGGGGTTGCCTGCCACTATCGCCCAGTCGGGCACATCTTTCGTCACTATACTGCCCATACCCACCACAGCGTGATCGCCAATGGTCACACCATCGACTATGCCTGCTTGAGCGCCAATCCACACATCTTTACCAATAACAATGCCTTTGGAGTTGGCAGCTTGTTGATAAATGGGCGTATCTGGCGCCATGCCATGGTTGAAGGCATAAATAGTGACATTATTAGCGATGCGAGTCTGGCTGCCAATCTGAATACCGACTCTGCCGCCATCGAAGGAGCAACCATGATTAATTGCCACTTCGTCCCCTAGCGTGATTGGGCCGTGTAAAAAACAGTCGGCGGCGATCATGCAGCGATTACCCATGCGGATATCACGATTGGGTTCGGCGAATAACTGCGCTTCGGGTGCAATAAAACAGTGCTCGCCGATGTTGACCGTTTCGAGGGCACAGAGCTTTGCTTGGATCTCATCCTGCCAAGGTTTTGCCCAGACTAAATGTTTCTCTTTTAAAGAAAAATACAGCCACGGCATCCAAGAGAGACGCTTTTTATGCTGGCTTTGATAATCAGGCAAAGATGCCGACTCTGATCTAGGCGTTGGCGTAGACATTTAGCCACATTTCCCCGGTTTGAGTTCTAATACTAAGATGTATTCTTGGTCATTATCATCGACCGCCATTTGCCAGAACACATCTAAATCATAGAGGGCGACTTGATATAACTTAGGATCGTCTTTGGCTTTTTTATAGGCGGGGCGCGGATCTTGCCCCAAGACTCCGCGGATAAGCACGGCTAAATCTGTGTAGGTTTCCTGCTGGGCGTAACGTTCAATCTGTGCCTTGGCATTGTCGGAATACACCACTGAAATCAGTTTAGGGGCGTCTTGAGCAATGCCGCCGACAGCATCGGTAATCGAATCAGAGAAAGGAATGTAAGGCTTAATATCGATAATCGGCGTGCCATCGACCAGATCCATACCGGAAATTTCGAGGCACACTTTGCCCTTGCGTTGTACTACGCCGTGCAGTTTTACTACTGACTGGCCTATACCATTAGGGCGAAAAGTGGAGCGAGTGGCGAATACGCCGAGTTTTTCATTGCCGCCTAATCGCGGCGGCCGCACTGTGGTTTTCCAACCTTGGGCAAGATTCTCATGGAAGCAAAATAGCAACCAGAGATGGGAATATTGCTCTATGCCACGCACCGCATCGATATGATTTACATGGGGTTCAAGTTCGACATAGCCGCGGGCCTCAACGAGTCCGGGTTGTCTTGGAATGCCAAACTTTTGTTTATAGGGCGTGCGGCATGTCGCTACTGCGATAATTTGGTTGGTAAATGTCATGCAAAAAACTACCTAAAAAGATAAATATAACAACCGCCTAAGTTCATCATTCTAAACTCATCATTAAGGCCCATCTTTGAGCGCTAATTATGTAGCGTTAGCCATGAAGCGTTGGTCATGAAACATTAGCCATTAAGCGGTTGATACGGGCAATCTCAGATCATCGAATAGCGAGCAGTTTGTTTGCTCAGCGTGGGACTTACTCTGCGGTAGCCGTTTTAACTGCTTGGCCGACGCACAGGGCGCGGCTGATACAACCTGGGGCGGCTTCATCTAACATCACACATTGTTTGATGATAATGCCGTTAGCGCCTTTATCTGCGGCGTTACGGCGGGCTTCGGTTCTGGCATCGGCTAATGACGCAGGTACGCTGTTGACATCGGCCTGACAGGATTCCCCTTGGACCAAACCTTTTAATTCGTAATGACCTTTTGGCAAGGTATCGCCTTCATAAAGGGTGACATCGGATGCCTTGAAATAGTCATTGATCGCCTCACCGTCCAAATTACTGTTAAAACTGTAGTCGCTTGCACAGGCACTGAGTAGGAGCACTAATGCACTTGAGAGGATAATTTTCATGGTTTGACCTGAGATTGAGGGGAAAACTGCGCAGCCTTGGTAGGCTGCGCCGATGCGATATTATTATCTGAGTAAATTCTACCGCTTAAGGTACTTTTGATAAAGCTGCTGATGGCGATTATTCAGATCTATCTGCCGTCCTTCAATCCAGATAGCCTCTATCTTATTGGTCATAGGGTCGAGAATGTCCCCCTCGGACAGTACAACACTGCCTTGGTATCCCACGGCAATCGCCCCTAACTCCTCGACACCTAACAGTTTTGTTGCATCTAAGGTGATGGACTTAAGCGCTTGCTCAGGCGTTAAACCATAGGCGGCGCTATAACCTGCCGCATAGGGTAAGTTACGGCTATTCCAGTCCGATGAGAACCCAAGGGCGAAGGGAATTCCTGCATTAGCGAGCAAGGAGGGGATTTTAAAGGGTAAATCCACTGGCTCATCTTTACGCTTAGGCAGACTCAAGGTATGAGGATAAATGACCCCCGCCTTAACTTCCCTCAGGCTTGAGGCCAAACGCCATGCATCGTATCCGCCGACAATCACCAATTTGAATTGGTATTTTTTCGTCAAGGCAATCACTTGCTCAATTTGGCCAACACTGTCGGCATGGGCAAACAGTGTCGCTTTACCTTGGTATAGCGGCAACATGGCCTGCCAGCGAAGGTTGTTGGTCGCGGACTGTGGATCTTCATCCTTGGTTTTATCTTTGCCCTTGGCTTTATCACTTAAGAAATAGCGATAGCCATCCTCAAAGGCGATATTGAGCTTGTCGATCGCCAGCTGATTTTTCTCGATGGCCTTGGCTTTCTCTTTTTCATCTTCAGGCATGCGTTTGATTTGCGGCCAGTAGACATGGAACTGCCCAGCACTGGGGGTCAGCGCATCCTCAATCGTCCACGCATCAAGATTCACCAGTACCGATTGCCCAGCAATACCATCGCCGCTCGGGACGATTTGTGCGTGGGTAATGCCGTTGAAACGTATGGTCGGGATGAGCTCAGAATCTGGATTGTAAGCCGTGGCTGTGCTGATCTGCGGATTGATATAACCCACCTCGGCGTTATCAACCGTGGGGCGGCTCATTTCAATTTCGACCAAACCTAAGCTGGTGTCTAGGGCGATTAAGCCCGGATACAAGTGTTTACCGCTGGCATCGACGACTTGAGTGTCATTGGTTTCTGCGGTTGCACTGTTGATTTGGTTGGTGAGTTGAGGCCCAACGGCCGTGATCTTGCCATTTTCAATCAAGACATCAGTGTTGCTGAGCACGCCTTGACTGACTGTGTGCACAGTGGCGTTTTTTATCAGTACGCTGCGGCTTTGTTTAGGAGTCGGCACGATATCGTTGGCCATAACTGGGGCCAGCGTGGTGCAAATCACGCCCAGTAGCGCCGCAAACAAAACGGGTTTAGATAAATGTTGCATTATTTAGCTCCCTCATGAGTGTGGCCCCATGCTTGATAGTGGGTGTCGCAGTGCCACTGTGGCTCGTTTAGTGGCGTGACTTTTTCACCCGCTTTGGCTTGATCATCACTGCTGAGAATTTTTTGGATCAGTGCGGCGCGCTCGTTGACTACGGCGAGCTGGGCGGCTTGGTCTTGGTCGCGGTCAAAGTAGCGTTTTCCTTCAACCCATGCCTGTGTCACTTTGGCGTAAATCGACAGAGGCTCTGCGTTCCACAGCACGATATCGGCCATTTCCCCAGGGGTGAGTGAACCCACAAATTCATCGACTCTTAATTGCTTGGCCGGATTAATAGTGACCATGTTCCAAGCATCTTCCTTCGACATATTGCAATACATCATAGACTTAGCCGCTTCTTGGTTGAGTCTGCGCTGCATTTCATAGTCGTCTGAGTTTATGCTGGTGGTCACGCCTTTGTTTTGCATCAAACACGCATTTTGTGGAATTGCGTCGTACACCTCAAACTTATAGGCCCACCAATCGGCAAAGGTCGAAGCGCCAGCGCCATGGGCGGCCAGTTCACTCGCCACTTTGTAACCTTCGAGCACATGGGTAAAGGTTTGCACTTTAAAGTGATAAGCCTCGGCTAAGCGGATAAACATCAGGATTTCTGACTGCACATAGGAATGAATGTGCACATCACGCTGCTGATTTAATACTTCGGCCACTGCTTGCAGACGGTAACTTGGGCGCGGTGCAACGGTTTTTTTCTTATCGCTGGAGCGCAGGTCATCATAGGCTTTTAACGCATTTTCATAGGCGATGGCGGCATCGAAGGTCTCTTCAAATAACGCTTTGACTCCCATACGCGTTTGCGGGAAGCGTTGTACAAATTTCTCTCCCCAGTTGCTCTGCTTAACGTTTTCACCAAGCGCGAACTTGATACTGGCGGGCGCGTTAGCAAATTTAAGTTGCTCGGCCGTTTCGCCCCATTTCATTTTGATCAGTTGCGATTGGCCGCCAATAGGATTGGCGCTGCCGTGCAGAATTTGTGCGCTGGTGACGCCGCCCGCTAAGGCGCGATAGAGTGAAATATCGTCGGGATTAATCACATCACCAATCCGTACCTCAGAGGTTACGGCATCCGTGCCTTCGTTGGTGCCACCATTAATGGCGATATGCGAGTGTTCATCAATAATGCCCGCAGTAAGATGCTTACCCGTTGCATCTAGGACTTGATAACCAGAAGGCGTACTGAGTTGCTGGCCAATTTTTTCGATGCGGCCATTGGCCATCAAGAGATCTGCATGTTCGAGAATGCCTTGCTTATCCGAGGTCCACAGGGTGGCATTTTTTATGTGCAGCTTCTCAACCTTAGGCGCTTCGCTCAGTCCGTAAGCGACGTTAGGGTAGGTGAGGTGACTCACTAGACTCGTGTTGGCTTTATCCTTGGGCGTTTGATTGTCTTCTTGAGTGGCATTATCAACCGCTGCAGTTTGCGCTATCGCAATACCGGCAACATTTGTGGTGCGACTCTTAGCATCGACCATACGGCCTTGAATACCGTCATCGGCCATCCACAGCGTAAAGCGGCTAAGACCATTGATGCCTGCGGCGCTCAAATCGGCAGTAAAGCTTAATCGACCGTCGTCATCTAATTTAAGTTGGGTGAGCGCGATACTTTGCTCGCCACTGCTTAAGCTGCCTTGGATTTTGGGTTTATCACCTTTGCTCGCATCTTGCAGCGATAAATCCAGCGTGAGATTATTGAGGCTTAATTGGTAATCCCCCAGTAATCTTGCTTGGGGCAGTGAGCGAAGACTTTGCTCCTGACCTTGCAACCAAACACTGTAGATCTGACCTTCTTTAAAAATATTGCCCTTAGTAACTACAAAGTCTGCCATGTAACCGGGTGCGAGTTTGCCGGTAAAATCGGCGGTGCCTGTCATCTCGGCGGCTTGGGTGGTCAGTGCAGCTAAGGCTTGCTCTTCACTCAAACCTTGAGTAATGGCTTGGCGCAGGCGCGGCCAAAAAGCATCGGTCTTAATACCAAACTGTGTTAGCGCGAAAGGAATACCTGCTTTGGCAACTTCTGCTGGATTGGTTGGCGCACGTTCCCACTGTCTTAAATCCGCCAGTGACACTTCGCGATCGGCATCATCTGTTCCAACATCAGGCGCTTGCGGATAGTTTAAAGGCAAGATTAACGGGTAGTTCAGCGCCTTTAACTCATTGATGCGCGAGTATTCTTGACCATTACCGAGCAGGTTGGCTGGCAGTTTATGTTCTTTGAGTAAATGGGCGGCGCGCAATTGATCGTTGAGATTTTTGGTTTCAAAGATAATTTGCTTATCGGTTAAATTATCTAAGCGCTCAAAGGCGATATTAAATTCGACTTGATTGTTTATTGCGCCATTGGCCGATTTGTTTTTATTTTGGTTATACCAATTGGCGTCGGCAAAGGTTTGTCTAATAAGCGCAATACTGCCCATTAATGATGACGGATAATCTTGTTCAGATGAGCCTTTATCAAATGCCATAAAAGGTTGACTACGGGCGCGATAAATCACTTCGTTGGCGGTTTTGTCTGCTAATGACAGACTGACAGCCGTCCCTCGGAAGATTCCGTCGAGTTTGCTACTTTGCACACTCGTAAAGCCATTATTGATCCACTCTTTCGCGCGTTCTTTATTGGGATAAACGTAATTAAACCATTCTTTTTCAGAATGAATTGCGCCATTGTCTGCATTGCCGCCGATACGTTTAATATCGTAGACAGGACGAGTGAGCCCAAGTTTTGGATATTCGAACTCAATCCCATAATCGGTGAAAGGATCGATAAATCCAGGGTAAATAGTATAACCACTCAAATCGATTTTAAATGCGCCAGCTGGAATGTCACCGTGCTCAATAATGGCTTTAATTCGATTATTTTCAACCAATAAAGTGGCATCGCTTAAACGCTTACCCGGCGCAATCATTAATTCAGCATGGGTAAAAGCCGTGAGTTTATTTGAGGTTGTCCCTGTATTGATTTGGGCATATGTGGTCTGTGAGACTAAGCTAGCGATCATGCTGCAGCTTATAATTATCTTATTGTTTATCTGCATTATTTTATTCAATCGAGTGAGGGTGAATAAAGAGTAACTGAAAGCAGATGTAAATACTAAGGTTGAATTGTAACGCAATTTGAGTGGGAATGAGGCGTGAGATTTACGCTTGTCGTTTTAGATTGCAGCCAATAATGGATATAAAAAAGCCCGCAATGAATGCGAGCTTTTATGCAAATGGGTGTTGGTTACTCGAGCCGCCACACCGAATTGGATTAGATTAAGAAATCTTCCATAGAACGACCTTTGTTGATCTCGTTCTTAAATACGGTTGGCATACGGCCTTGGCCAGTCCACTGAACCATTTCACCGTCAACTTCGATTTGGTATTTAGCTGGACGAGGAGCGCGTTTCTTCGCGGTTGCTTTAACAGCTACGCCACCTAAGTCATCAATTGATAAACCAACGGCTTCCATTTGTTGACGGATTTCTTCAATCTTAGCATTACGAGCTGCCATGGCTTGTTCTTCTTCCTCAGCCATAGACTCGCGTTCTACTAAAATTTTATCTAATTTGTCGGCTAAATCACGTAACTCTTCAACGCTAAGTTCTTTAACTGCTGCTTTAAAACGACGGCCGTGAGTTAATATCTCTAAAAATTCGCTCATATCTATTTTCGTCCCACTCTAATTTTTAATACAGGATAATGGTGAACAACACCTAAATGATAGAAACTAATATAGCTCGAATCAAATAAAATTATGCGTTTTAAGTAAATTAAATATTATTTATATTTTGAACTTTTCTTATTTACTCAAATAAGTGTCCAAAAAAGTAGCCGTTGCGCGGATTAAAAAATGCAAACAGGCGTTTGACTTTGGTTGACGTTAACGTTAACAGGACGTAAAGTTGCTCTATCCTGCATTGGTATTAACCAATGTTTTGTCCATGTACATGAAAGTGTAGGAAGGAAACCCTATGAAAGTATTGGTGCCCGTTAAGCGCGTTGTTGATGCCAATGTGAAGGTCAGGGTCAAAGCTGACAATACAAGTGTTGACACTGCAAACCTAAAAATGGCGTTGAACCCTTTTTGTGAAATCGCAGTAGAAGAAGCGGTTCGTTTAAAAGAAGCGGGTAGCGCTACTGAAGTGGTTGTTGTCAGTATTGGTAACAAAGCCGTGCAAGAACAATTACGTACCGCGCTAGCATTAGGCGCAGACCGTGCGATTCATATCGATACTGAAGAAGAACTCGTGCCAGTATCTATCGCCAAATTGCTCAAAGCGGTACAAGACAAAGAACAAGCTGAACTGGTGATTTTTGGTAAGCAATCTATCGATGGCGATAACAATCAAACCGGCCAAATGTTCGCAGCGCTGATGGATATGCCACAGGCGACCTTTGCTTCTGAAATCAAATTGGAAGGTCAATCTGTGCAAGTCGCTCGCGAAGTTGACGGTGGTATGCAAACCTTACTTATGCCGCTACCTGCAGTCGTGACTGCCGATCTACGTTTGAACGAACCTCGTTATGCTTCACTGCCTAACATTATGAAAGCTAAGCGTAAGCCATTAGAAGTTTTTACCGTGGCCGACTTAGGCGTGACGTTAAAAAGTCACCAAACGGTTGTGAAGGTCACTCCGCCAGCAGAACGTAAAGCAGGCATCATGGTAGCGTCGGTAGCTGAGCTAGTTGAAAAGTTAAAAAATGAAGCGAAGGTGATCTAAATGGCCATTTTAGTATTAGCTGAACATGATAATGCCGCACTGAAACTCGATACGGCAAAAATCGTCACTGCCGCCCGCGCCATTGGCGATGAAGTGCACGTATTGGTTGCGGGTCACCAATGTGGCGCGGTTGTCCAAGCTGCACAAGCGCTACAAGGCGTTAGCCAAGTGCTTGTTGCCGATGCCAGCGTGTATGAAGCGCATTTAGCGGAAAATTTTGCCAAATTGCTGGTGGACTTAGCGCCAAACTATGGCCACATTCTGGCTTCTGCTTCGAGCTTAGGTAAGGACACGCTTCCGCGTGTGGCAGCATTATTAGATGTTGCGCAAATCTCTGAAGTCATTACCGTCGTCAGTGCGGACACTTTTGTGCGCCCTGTGTATGCGGGTAACGCCTTAGCGACAGTGCAAAGCCATGATGCCATCAAAGTGATGACAGTACGCGCCAGTGCTTTTGATGCTGCGCCAGAAGGTAACTGCGCGGCTGTGACGACACTCGATAAAGTGTTTGAAGCGAGAACTCAGTTTGTTTCTCAATCCTTGACGGTATCAGCCCGTCCAGAATTAGGTAATGCTGGCATTATCGTTTCTGGCGGCCGTGGTATGGGCAGTGGTGAAAACTTCGGCATGTTAGAGCAACTTGCGGACAAGCTCGGTGCTGCGGTTGGCGCATCACGCGCGGCAGTTGATGCAGGCTTTGTGCCTAACGATTTACAAGTCGGTCAAACCGGTAAAATCGTTGCGCCTAACTTGTATATTGCCGTAGGGATTTCTGGCGCGATTCAACATTTAGCGGGCATGAAAGACGCGAAAGTCATCGTTGCTATCAACAAAGACGCGGAAGCGCCTATTTTCCAAGTTGCCGATTATGGCTTAGTTGCCGATTTATTTGAGGCGGTTCCTGAGCTGATCACAAGTCTCGGTTGATTTAAACTGTGATCCAGGTCACATTAAGTGGCTTTGCGCTAGCATCTGCTAAGCCGCTTATGTTTTTATGTGCCTCACGCCCGCGTACGGGCGTTCTTAGAAGTAGAGGCGCGCCAAATATTAGTAGTGATCAGTAGGGTGATTCCGTTGATCGATTGCGAAAGGATTTGGTGCCGAAGTGGTTCGATTTATCACGATCAACTGCTGGGGTTGTACCTAATAGGTGCAACACTGCCATAGTATTTTCCGATACGGATATTGGAAATAGTTACTATGGAGCGCTACTGATAGGACAGGTGACCTTGGGTATCTATTGCCTTTCCCCACCAGTTCAGTCGCCCTCCATTCGTATTTAACGAAGATAATAATCAATGACTGTTATGAATTATGCCGATTCGGCACTTTCCTTGCTGCCGCCTGCGGTGGCTATTGTGTTGGCGATTTTAACTCGCCGTGTACTGCTTTCTTTGGGGTTAGGTATTTTAATTGGTGCTTTATTGCTCAATCAATTTTCACCTGTAGCGACGGGTGAATTTGTATTTAATGGCGTTAAAGGACTTTTTTGGACGGGCGAAGGCCTTAATTCGTGGAACTTATATATTCTCGGTTTCTTAATTGTACTGGGAATGATCACAGCGTTAATTACTGTCAGTGGCAGTGCGCGGGCTTTTGCCGATTGGGCTCGTTTACATATACGTAATAAACGTGACGCTAAATTATTAACCATGTTTTTAGGGTGTGTGGTTTTTATTGACGACTATTTCAATAGCTTAGTCGTAGGTTCGGTCGCTAGGCCTGTTACCGATCGTTATTATATTTCCCGTGCTAAGTTAGCTTATTTATTAGATTCGACTGCGGCACCTGTGTGCGTTATTTCACCAGTATCAAGTTGGGGCGCGTATATTATTGCACTTATTGGTGGAATATTAACGGCCCATGGTTTTGCTGATACGGGCCATTTGAGTATTTTTATTCAAATGATCCCAATGAACTTCTACGCAATCTTCTCTTTGTTATTATTACTTTTCGTTGTCTTTATGGGATTAGATGTTGGGCCAATGCGCGAGCATGAACTCAATGCCCAACGTGGTAATTTATACGATGAGTCAAAGGGATTACCGCCTGGAGCCAATGCGGATTTACCTGAGGCCGAAACCGGTAAGATCTTAGGTTTATTCCTGCCGATTACAGTATTGGTATTTGCGACCCTGTATTTTATGATCAACAGTGGCGCTCAAGTACTTGCCACTGAAGGGATTGAATTTAATATTATTTCAGCGTTTGAGAAAACCGATGTCAGTTCATCCCTTTTCTTTGGTGCATTAATCGGTTTAGCGATTTCGTTGATATTGAATTTAGTCCAAGGCGTTGAGAAATCAATGATAGTCAAAGGCATAGTGCAGGGCGCTCGCTCTATGCTGCCAGCGATTTATATCCTGTTATTTGCTTGGACTATCGCAGGCGTGATTGGCCAGCTCGAAACCGGCAAGTTTATGGCGAGTCTCGCGACGGGCAATATTCCGTTCGCCTTTTTGCCAGCCCTAATGTTTGTGTTAGCGGGTATTACTGCGTTCTCAACCGGTACTAGCTGGGGCACGTTCGGTATCATGTTGCCGATTGCTGCGGATATGGCGATGGGAAGTCACACTGGTATGATGCTACCTATGCTTGCTTCTGTGCTGGCGGGCGCGGTATTTGGCGATCACTGTTCACCGATTTCCGATACCACGATTTTGTCGTCTACGGGCGCGAGTTGTCACCATATCGACCATGTGGTCACTCAGCTACCGTATGCATTGATTGCGGCGTTTATTAGCTTAACGGGTTATGTCGTACTTGGATTTACTGAGTCAGTTGTCGCAGGTTTAGTGGCCTGTAGTGTGGTGTTTGTGGTTAGTATCATAGTGCTTAAAATCAAATCTAAAGGCGCAATTAGCTAAACGTTAATTGAAACCTTGCACGGCAAAGATTCACTACGAATAAGTCAAAATAAATCAGCCAGCATTATGCTGGCTGATTTATTTGGTTAATGTTCTATCTCTATCTCTATCTCTATCTTTAACCTAATCGCATTAAGGCTATCAACACTGAATTTAAAGTGCCTGTTGCTTAGTTTTTTTGTAGCTTAAAGTGTTTGGTCTAGCCCGCGGCGTTTAAGTAATCCTTGTGTGGTTGGCTCTTGTCCGCGGAAGTTTTTGTAGGCTTCCATTGGCGCTATGCTATTGCCCACTTCACGAATGGTTTTGCGGTACTTCATGCCGATTTCACGATTGAGCCCGCCTTGGGTTTGAACATAGGCAAAGGCATCCGCCGCTAAAATCTCACTCCACATATACGCGTAATAACTTGCCGAGTAACCGCCGGGGAAGGCATGGGCAAAATAGGTCGACTTATAACGCGGCGGTACGGCGCTGATATTTAAGCCGTGCTTTCTCAGGGCATTGGCTTCAAAGGTGGCCACATCTTGCAGTGGTGCATCTGGGCTTAATGAATGCCACTCCATATCCACTAATGCGGCGGCCATGTATTCCAGTGTGTCAAATCCTTGGTTAAAGCTGCCAGATTTCAGCAGTTTTTGCAGCAATTCGTCGGGAATGGGTTTACCAGTTTCATAGTGTTTCGCGTAGTTGGCTAGCACTTTGGGATGGGCCGCCCAATCCTCTTCGAAGGTTGATGGGAACTCGACAAAGTCCCGTGAAACCGAAGTGCCCGCCAGACTTGGATATGTCACTTTGGAGAACATGCCGTGGGTGCCGTGGCCCATTTCATGGAACATAGTAGTGACTTCGTTATAGCTGACGAATGTGGGTTCACCCTCTGGCGCTTTCTTGATGTTCATCACGTTGACGACCACAGGTTTAGTCCCTTCGAGGAAGGATTGACCGACGAACGAACTCATCCAAGCGCCGCCGCGTTTGCCTTCACGGGCAAAATAGTCGGCGTAGAAAATGGCCATGCTTGAGCCATCGGCATCAAACATTTCGTAGGCTTTCACATCGGGATGGTAAACCGGTAAATCTGGGCGAGGTTTTAGGGTGACGCCATAGAGTTCTTTGAGGGTGTAGAACACGCCATCTTCGAGGACGCGGTTAAACTCAAAGTATGGGCGAATGCTATTACCATCAAGGGCATATTTTTCTTGGCGGACTTTCTCGGCGTAGAATTCCCAGTCCCATGGCGCCAGTTCAAATTTGCCGCCAGTCTTGTCGATCATGGCTTGAATATCGGCCGCTTCTTTCTCTGTATTTGCGACTACGGCTGGCACCATAGAGCCAAACATGCTGTAAACCGCTTCTGGTGTTTTGGCCATTTGCGGCGCTAGGCGATAACTGGCCCAGTTTTCATAACCTAATAGCGCGGCACGCTCGGCACGTAATTGCGCTAAACGAGACACTAAAGATGCGGTTTCGTTTTCACCCGTTAAGCCACGGTTAGCAGAGGCTTCCCAAATACGTTGGCGCAGTTCACGGTTTTCCAGTGACGCCAATACGGGCTGACGAGTGGTGTTGGTGATGTTGATCAGATACTTGCCATCGTGACCCGCCGCTTTAGCATCGTTTGCGGCTGAAGTGATGTCGCTGTCAGTTAATCCTGCAAGTTCATTCTTTGACTCCACGACCACGGCGATTTCTTTAGTTAAGCGCAGTAAACGCTGGGAAAACTCATTGGTCAGTGTCGATTGTTCTTCATTTAATGCGCGGATCTTCACTTTCTGCTCATCAGTCAGCTTAGCGCCCGCCATGATAAAGCGTTGATGATAGACCTCAACCAAACGCACGGCTTCTGGGGTTAAACCTAGGTTGGTGCGATCGTTATAAATGGCTTCGATGCGGGCAAATAGCGCTGGGTTTAAGTTGATATTGTCCGAGTGGGCCGCCATTTTGGGCGCCATTTCACCTTGGATTTTACGCAGTTCTGGATTGCTGTTAGAACCCGCTAAATTATAAAACACACTCGATGCGCGGCTGAGCAGGGCGCCACTTTTTTCCATCGCGACAATAGTATTATCGAAACTGGCCGCGGCGGGATTATTCGCAATCGCGAGGATTTCTTGATAGTGCTCGGCCATGCCTTGCTCTAGTGCAGGTGTAAAGTGCTCATTCTTGATGATACTAAAGTCGGGCGCTTGATATTGCAGGCTACTGACTTGAAACAAGGGGTTTTGGACTTGTACCGACATGGCGTTAGGGGCTTTGCTTTCTGTGTTGCTACAACCTGCCATAAATCCGGCGGTGAGCGTGGCGCCGATGGCGATGGCAATAAAACGTTTACGCATAATTGAGTGACTTCCTTTGAATTGTTGTTTTTTTAGGACTGTAACGTTAGTAACTTAAATGTGACTGAAAATGGCTTGTTATGGGGCTGTATCTAAATAAAAAGGAGTCCCGTGTTGATGAGACTCCTTTGGCGATTTCCTTGCAGGGAAAATCGGTACCGCTTTTTACTGACTATTTAATCATGCGATGATGAAATGAC
>NZ_VXCT01000032.1:0-59234 GCF_052850535.1 Shewanella sp. 1180_01 | reverse complement strand
TGGTTGCGGGAGCAGGATTTGAACCTACGACCTTCGGGTTATGAGCCCGACGAGCTACCATGCTGCTCCATCCCGCGTCCGTCTTCAAAGCGGGGCAGACTATAACGGCAGTGCCCTTGCAATGCAAGGACGAAGATTGAAAAAGGTGGTGAACGCTTAAATATAAAGCGGGATGAGCGGCATTCATACGATTTACACATAAGTTGGGGTTTTTTCGTCGATTATCTTAGGCCAAGACAGCGACTAAATGGGGCTTTGGCTAATAACTGTTTATCTTTTATGTATCCGAGCAGGTATAATGTCGCTTTGATTTTGACTGCGTACTGATTATCCCATGCTTAATTTTTTTGCCGCCGCCCCTAAGGGCTTTGAATATAGCTTAGCCCAAGAGCTGACAGAATTTGGTGCGACTGAAGTAAAAGAGAGTGTTGCTGGTGTGTATTTCACGGCTTCCTTAGCTTTAGCGTATCGCATTACTTTATGGACACGCTTAGCCAGCCGCATTGTGTTGGTTATCTATAAAGGAAGCTGCGAGTCGGCAGAACAACTCTATAATGCAGCTTATTGTGTTGATTGGCCGGCACACTTTTCCAATAAAAGCACTTTTAGTATCGATTTTCATGGTACGGGTGGTTTTCTTAATAATACCCAGTTTGGCGCCTTGAAGATTAAGGATGCGATTGTCGATCGTTTCCGCGACGATGATATTGAGCGTCCGAATGTGTCTCGCGTTGATGCTGAGTTTAAAGTCGATGCGCATTTCCGTAATGGCGTGATCACGATTGCGATGAACTTCTCGGGTCCATCGCTTCATCAACGTGGCTATCGTTCGACCACAGGTGAAGCGCCATTGAAGGAAAACTTAGCCGCCAACATGCTCGTACGCAGTGGCTGGCAAGCGGCGCCTTCGACCTTGCTCGATCCTTTCTGTGGTAGTGGTACAGTGCTGATTGAAGCGGCGTTAATGGCAGCCGATATTGCCCCTGGTCTGCAACGTAGCCGTTTTGGTTTTGAACATTGGCGTCGCCATGATAAAGCCGTGTGGCAAGAAATCGTTGAAGAAGCGAAAGCGCGTGCTTCATTAGGCGTGAAACGTTGCGAGATTAAATTCTACGGTTCTGATATCGATTCGCGCTTAGTCGCGTTGGCGAAACGTAATGCCGAAAATGCCGGTGTACTTGAGTTAATCGAGTTTCAAGTTGCAGATGCTTTAACGATAGCGCCGCCTGCGGAAAGTGGCTATTTGATCACTAACCCACCTTATGGTGAGCGTTTAGGCAATGTGTCTGAGTTATTGCAGCTTTACTATCAGCTGGGCGACAAGTTTAAGAAAGAGTTTGGCGGCTGGAAAGTGGCCATGCTGTGTAGTGATATCGAACTGGTGTCATCGCTAAAGCTTAAAGCCGATAAACAAATGAAGATGTTTAACGGCGCGCTTGAATGTGCTTTTAACATCTATACTTTACATGCCAACAGTACTCGCCGTGATACGCCAGTGCTACCAGATGGCGTCGACATTGCCGATATTGCCCCAGCTTTTGCTAACCGCATTAAGAAGAATGCCAAGTTATTAGAGAAATGGGCGAAGAAAGAAGGCATCGACAGCTATCGTATTTACGATGCCGACATTCCTGAATATAACGTCGCAGTAGATAAGTATTTAGATTACGTGATTATTCAAGAGTATATGGCGCCAGCGACCATACCTGAAGCCGTGACTAAGCGCCGTTTAAGCGATGTGTTATTAGCACTGCCATCGGCCATTGGCATCAATCCTAACAAGATGATCATGAAGACCCGTGAGCGTCAAAAGGGCACGAGTCAATATCAAAAACTGGATGAGCGCAAGTTAGAGCTTATCACTACCGAATATGGCGCTAAGTTCAAGTTGAACTTAACCGGTTATTTGGATACAGGTTTGTTCCTCGATCACAGATTGACACGTCGTTTAGTCGGTCAAAAATCTAAAGGTCGCCGGGTACTGAACTTGTTCTCTTACACAGGTTCTGCTTCTGTGCATGCAGCGCTTGGTGGTGCTAAGTCGGTGACGACGGTAGATATGTCCAATACCTATATCGCTTGGGCGAAAGACAACTTTGCGCTCAATGGCTTGCAAGGTAAGCAGTATGAGTTTGTTCAATCTGACTGCATGCAGTGGATTAGAGATTGTAACGAACAGTACGATCTGATCTTTATCGATCCGCCGACCTTCTCAAACTCTAAGCGCATGGAAGATTCGTTTGATGTGCAACGGGATCATGTGAATTTACTGTCATCCTTAGTGAAACTGCTCAGCCCAACGGGCGAGCTAGTGTTCTCTAACAATAAACGTAAGTTTAAGATGGACATAGAGACGCTGACAAAGATGAACATTAATGTGACAAACATTGATGACGTGACTTTGCCTATGGACTACAAACGTAATCCACATATCCATAATACTTGGCTTATCACCCATGCCTGAGTTGACTCAAGCAGAGCGGGATAACAGGACTTATCTGCTATATCACACCGAGGGCTGCCATCTGTGTGAACTGGCCGCGGCGTTACTGGCCGCGGCCGATATTGGCTATCGGGCCATAGATATATGTGACGATGAATACCTCGCGCAGCGTTATGGCGTATCGATCCCTGTGCTTAAAGCCTGGGATGATAGAGAATTACATTGGCCATTTAACGCAACGCAATTACAAGAGTTTACAGGAGCTTAGTTTGAGTCTGGTTCGTATCAATAGTGGCTCTTTAGCCTATGGTTACACTCCGTTGTTACAAAAAGCGGATTTTACTATTCAACGCGGCGAGCGCGTGTGTATTGTTGGCCGTAACGGTGCCGGCAAGTCGAGTTTATTAAAAGTGTTATCCGGCGATGTGCTGCTGGATGAAGGCGAGTTCAACATTGCCGGTAATGTGAGTGTTAGTCGTTTACAGCAAGATCCGCCAAAAGCTGAGCAAGGCACGGTATACGCGTATATCGCGGCAGGATTGAAGGAAGTGGGTGAGGCGCTTGAGCGTTATCATCAACTGTCCCACGATGTCGCCCATGCCGATCCAGAACAAATGGATCGTATGTTAAATGAGATGCAAGGTCTGCAAGAAACCTTAGATCACTATAATGGTTGGCAACTCGATTCTCGCATTCAACAAAACTGCGAGTTGTTAGGCCTCGACCCTGACAAATCGTTGAGCGAGTTATCCGGTGGTTGGCAGCGTAAAGTGGCGTTAGCCAGAGCACTGGTCAGCGAGCCAGATCTGTTGTTACTTGATGAGCCTACCAACCATTTAGACATAGACACGATTGAATGGCTTGAAAAGTTTTTACTCGATTATCAAGGTGCTATCGTCTTTATCAGTCACGATAGGGGCTTTATTGCCCGTATGGCGACGCGGATTGTCGATTTAGACCGTGGTGTTGTGACCTCATGGCCGGGCAACTATCAAATGTATCTTGATGGTAAGCAAGAATGGCTGCGCGTTGAAGCTGAGAAAAATGCCTTGTTTGACAAGCGTCTCGCCGATGAAGAAGTGTGGATCCGTCAAGGCGTTAAAGCCAGACGTACCCGTAATGAAGGCAGAGTGCGCGCACTTAAAGCGCTTCGTGATGAGCGCAGTGAACGTTTGAATCGTCAAGGCAACGCTAAGATGGCGGTATCGGATACCGAACGTTCTGGTAAGTTAGTATTTGATGTTCAAGATCTTAACTTCAATCTGCCCGATAAAAATCTGGTTAAGAACTTTAATACCACAGTGATCCGCGGTGACCGCATTGCGCTGATTGGCCCGAACGGCTGTGGTAAATCGACCTTGATCAAACTATTAATCGAAAAGCTACAACCGCAATCGGGCGAAATTAAAGTCGGCACTAAGCTCGAAATTGCTTATTTCGACCAATATCGTGAAGCCTTAGATCCTGAGCAAACGGTTGAAGATAACGTCGGCGAAGGTAAAAAGACCATCACGATTAATGGCCAAGACCGCCACATATTAAGTTATTTGCAAGACTTTTTGTTCTCGCCTATGCGCGCCAGAACACCAGTGAAAGCGCTGTCGGGTGGTGAAAAAAACCGTCTGTTACTGGCTAAGCTCTTAATTCGCCCTGCAAACTTAATCATACTCGACGAACCGACCAACGATCTTGATATTGAGACCCTAGAATTGTTAGAGTCGCTGCTAACTGAATATCAAGGCACGCTTTTGTTGGTGAGCCATGATAGGGCATTTATCGATAATACCGTCACCAGTAGTTGGTGGTATGCGGGTAATGGCCATTGGAGCGAATATGTTGGTGGTTATCAAGACGCAGTGAATCAGGGGGCAAAGTTTTATTCTGAGGAACCTAGTTCGCAAAAGGCGGTCGAAGCTCCAGCGGTTGAAACGAAAGCCGTTGAAGTTAAGGCTGCAGAACCTGCGAAAGCGGTAAAAAAGCTGTCTTATAAGTTACAGCGTGAGTTAGAGTCGTTACCCACTGTGATGGAGCAATTAGAGGCCGATATTCTTGCATTGCAGACCACCATTGGGCATTCAGACTTTTATAGTCAGGCGCAGGATAAAGTCAATCAGGTATTGAGCCAGTTGGCGGACAAAGAAAAGCAATTGGAAGTTTGCTTCGAGCGATGGGAAGAGCTTGAGTCACTGAAGTAAACCAATAATAAAAATGGGAATAGAATTAATGAAGTTACAGTTGGATAAAGCCCTTTCCTTGGTTGCCTTAGGTGTCCTTGGTGTATTAAACAGTGCCCATGCTGCACCTGTCTATGAAATTGATAATATCGATAAGGTTGTTGAAGTTGATGCCGACGGTCAGATTAAGGTTACAAAGTTTGACCTTAAGGGGAAGCTTGATGGCACTCGTAGCGGCTATGCCTTAGGTGTGAATGCCAATGATGAATTAGTCGGTATTTCAAAAGGTAAGAAAAAACTCAGCAGCTCAGATGTTGAAGGCGGCGTGATTGATGTTGCTGATGGTATCGCGCCAGAAGAAACCATTACGTATTCGATAGATAAACCCATCATTGCCAATAACTTTGCTTTTGTTGCTAAGCACAACGATGCATCTAAGCCTTGGCTCCCCACTTTTGACAGCATTAATGGCACGACAGATCCAAGCAATACCGAGGTGATTAATTCAGTTGATACCTTTTATTACGGTATTAACGATGCCGGTATTAAAGTGGGCAGCATGACAGCACCTGAAAAGAAAACAGAGAATAAATCTACTGCTAATGTAGCCGATAATTATTGGTATTACCGCGACTATGAGTTCCGCGGTGTGGTAAAAAATGGCGACACTCAAATTGATTTACCACCGCCATATCATACATTTGTCAATCCTGATACCACTAACGTCATAAAAGAGGTTAAGTTAGGTGGATGGTCCGCAGCAACAGCCATTAATAACAATAATTTAGTAGCGGGTTATGCCAGTACTGATATCAGTAAATATGGTAGTGATAGAGTTAATTATTGTTTAGGTACGGATAATACTTTGCCGTTAGATGTTTGCGTACAACGTGAGCAATACCCCAATAGTACTGGTACACGTAATATTCAGTATCAGACTCGTGCCTATGCATGGCAAATCGACAACGATGTTGCTACAGGCACTGAGCTACCTCTGGGGCTAACGCCTGCGACTGACAATACCTTGACTTTTACCGCTCAAGCACTGGGTTTGAATGATAATGGCGTCGTTGTGGGTCGTTCACATGTTTATCGTGGTGGCAATAGCAAAGCTTTAGCCCAAGATGCAGCTTATTGGGCTAAAGATAATGAAGGTAAATACCAATACCACTGGATCCCTATGGGAGATTCGGTTTCAAGCTCTATCGCCTATGACATCAATGCCAGTGGTATAGTTGTTGGTAGTTATCGCAGCTATATCCAAGGCTATTTACGCGATAAGTTCTTTTATTTCGATACGAATCAAGCTGATGCAACAGTAGTGACCCCGAATGATTTTGCTGCTTCTACAACGGATCTTTCCAGTAAACCTAAGAGTATCAATAATAAAGGCCAAGTTGTTGGTTATATTGAAACTACTTATGACAAAGAAAAACCACGTCCTAAAGCGGGTTTCCTGTATGAGAAATCAACCGGTGAGTTTAACAATCTTAATAAGTTGCTGACCTGTGAGTCTAAGGGATATGGAAAAGCTAGCGATGGTAGCTGGGCACGTCATCAAGTCGAAGTGCGTGACGGTTCGGGTAAAACCTTCACGTATAATGCCGATATTATCGTGGTCGAAGGGACGAGTATTAATGAAGAGGGCACTATTGTAGGGACAGCATACATTCGTAAGCCTTCCTTACAACTTGATAGTGCTGGTAATATTATTGTTGGCGAAAATGGTGAAGCGTTATTTGAGCTTAATGGTAATGGTGATCCAGTGACAGCTTTTGTCCCGCGTATGGTCGTTCTAAAGCCTGCTAGCAGTGGAGAGGCTTGCACCGTTGAGGACAATACTGATACGGGTAATTATGAGCGTCAAGGTGCTGCAACCTTAGCTTGGTTATTTGCTTTACCATTAGTGTGGTTCCGTCGTCGAATTCGCTAAGTTTTAAGCTTGAATTCAGACTAAAAAAATCGAGGCTAAATGCCTCGATTTTTTTTCGCTAGGATCTCAATAGTTTAATAAATAGTCAGTATAATAGCCGATTTTTTGATTGATCTTGGTGTCAAAAAGCACTATTTCTATGGGTGAAGCTTTTGCTTCTATTTTATGTAGAACAGAGGACGCTTGCATGAAAAGACAAAAACGAGATCGTTTAGACAGAGCTTTTTCAAAAGGATTCCAAGCTGGTGTGGGTGGGCGCTCTAAGGAGCTCTGTCCTTATGCAAATCTTGATTCGCGATCGCAGTGGTTAGGCGGTTGGCGTGAAGGTGTGGATGGCCGAGTTAATGGGCTATTTAATAAATAATTGAGTTTTAACTCATTAATTAAATAGCCCAGAACAAGCAAAGTAATGCAGCATATTGCCCTCAGATGAGGGCATTTTTATATCTGCAGTACTTATAGCTTCAGTGTCTTGGCATCAGACGGATTAGAATGTAGAGGTATCGCTAAAGACACCGACTTTTAGATCGGTTGCACTGTAGATTTGACGGCCATCCACTTCTAGGATTGCATCGGCAATACCCATCACCAGTTTACGGTGAATGGTACGCTTGATATTGAGCTTGTAAGTGACTTTCTTCGCGCCTGGTAATACTTGGCCGGTAAACTTCACTTCACCTACACCCAGTGCACGTCCTTTACCTTCAGCGCCTTCCCAGCCTAAATAGAAGCCCACGAGTTGCCACATGGCATCTAGGCCTAAACAGCCTGGCATTACGGGATCGGTAATGAAGTGGCAGTCAAAAAACCATAAGTCTGGATTAATATCGAGTTCAGCGACAATTTCACCTTTGCCAAACTCGCCGCCATTATCATTGATAGTGACGATTCTATCCATCATCAGCATGTTATCGACAGGCAGACGAGGTGAGTTTGGACCAAATAATTTCCCATGGCCACAGGCGATGAGTTCTTCTTTATTGAAACTGTTTGCTTTATTCATTGTTTTACTACTCCAGCAATAAGAGCCGCCAAGGTTAGCGAACACGTGTAAGCTAAACAACTCCGATCAGCTAATTAGCGGCGAAAAAATCCCAATTTTGCGAGTAATCTCGTGATTAGGCCGATTTCCTCCTCCCCATTTCCCGCGAGCTTGTCTAATCGTTCCTGTACGAGACCATATAGCGAATCATGTGGGAAATCATTATCTTCATCGGCAACACCCGCTGGCATTTGCATTAATAGCTCAACCGCTTGGTCCATATGCTCAATGGCATAGATGTGAAACAGACCTTTGCCTACAGCTGTAATCACTTTGGAATTGAGATTAAGCTGTAATACGTTCGACTTCGGCATAATAACGCCTTGTTCTCCCGTAAGTCCGCGACGTTCACACAGATTAAAAAAGCCTTCAATCTTCTCGTTGATGCCGCCAATCGCTTGCACATTACCAAATTGATCCAATGCGCCGGTAATCGCCAGTGATTGAATAATGGGTTGTTCGGCAATCGCTGACATCAAACAGCAGTACTCTGCGAGTGATGCACTATCGCCATCAATTTCTTGATAGGACTGTTCGAAAACGATATTGGCATTCAGGTGTAATGGCGCATCTCGTCCAAAGATACGGTACAAACAGGCAGAAAGGATCATCATGCCTTTGGCATGTATATTCCCGCCAAGTTCAGATTTTCTTTCAATATCGGCTACTTCACCATCACCGTAGTGAACTGATGCCGTGATACGCGCTGGTTCACCATAGCTATAATCGATAGCATCAATCACAGTTAAGCCATTGATCTGGCCAACCATAGCACCCGAAGTTGGCAGATTTATGAAATTGTCATCGAAGCTCTGGCCCGAATATTCTTCCGAACTGTTATGACGATAGTTGGCTTGGGTTAACGCGTGCTCAATACTGCTTGCATTGATGCTCGGTTTACCACGATAGGCTTTAGCTTGCATCATGAGTTGGGCGAACTCGAGCATAGATAAACTGAGGCGACGCTGATGTTCGGTTAACCGTGCACTATAGCGAAAGAGTGGCGCTAAACTGGATTGTTCAAGGGTGACATCCACACTTTGGGCAACTGCTTGCAGCCATGCGACGTATTGTGACTCTTTATAACGGACCAAGTCGATTTCACTGGCAAGTTCCGCTAATAGGGTAAAGTGACGTTGAAATTGCCAATCTTCAGTTCTGACTTGGCTATAAATCATCCCAGCACCAACCAGTACTATCTTACAGTTCAATGGAATAGGACTTAAGTTATTGCTAATTTGATACTCTTTATGGGTGAGGATTTGCATCACTAAATCCCATAAACCTTCACGTTTCCACAGCGACTCGGCGCAAATAAACACATAATGGCATTGGGCTAGGGCACCAGCTTGATACTGACTCGTTGTCCCTGTTTGCGCCATACGGCCAATTAAATCTGCGCGGCGAATATTGCCACTGAGGTAGCGATAGTGAGTTGTTTTTTCGGCAATACTTCCTTGATTTTCCTGCGGCTTATCGGACTGCCACTGAAATGTTACCACCTTATCAATCGGACGTGTCGCCACTAAATACGCAGGGGACAAAGGTGCAAGGCTATCGATACAGGCTTGGATCATTAACTGGCGGTCAATGCTCGGGAAATCGGCCAGATACAAGTGTTGATCGACAATAGCTTGGTGGAGTTTAAACGCGTCCACAGTGCGCTCTTGCCCTAAGAGCAATGCGCTTAGATTGGCAGCCGTTTCGGAAAGGGTTGGCAGGCTAAATTCAGGTGCGAGTGAAGACGTGGGTATCAAGAGTGAATTCATATAAGCATTTACCGTGAAAAGTTACAGTGATTTTACCATACCAAGACGACAAGTCTCTCACTGTATAGGTGTTTTTACGTCTGTTTGCCCGATTATTCATTGAAACTAGCGATGTATTTGCCGTAAAAAACATTGTGGTGAACATAAGTTGAGCATTTGGCTCAATAATTAAAAATTGAGGTTTACAAGCTAGCGGTATGCTTATATTATTTTCGGCGTTCGGAGGGGTGGCAGAGTGGTTTAATGCACCGGTCTTGAAAACCGGCGTGGGTTTATAGCCCACCCAGGGTTCAAATCCCTGCTCCTCCGCCATACTTAGTCAAAATGCCGCTAAGCAATTAGCAGCGTTTTGCATTTATACAGTTTGACCCCTTGGGTTCCTGATTTTAAGCGCAGCTCCTGCGCGATATTCACGAGAAAGGCCATCAGCAATGATGGCCTTTTTTGTTTGTATAATTTAAACCAAGGTTCCTCATTCTAAGCTCAGCTCCTCCGCCATATTTAGTCAAAAGGCAGCTAAGCAATTAGTGGTATTTTGCATTTATACAGTTTGAACCCTTGGGTTCCTAATTTTAGGCGCAGCTCCTGCGCCATATTTTACGAGAAAGGCCATCAGCAATGATGGCCTTTTTTGTTTGTATGATTTGAACCAAGGTTCCTCATTCTAAGCTCAGCTCCTCCCTCATATTTAGTCAAAATGCCGCTAAGCAATTAGCGGCATTTTGCATTTATACAGTTTGAACCCTTGGGTTCCTAATTTGAAGCGCAGCTCCTGCGCCATATTTTACGAGAAAGGCCATCAGCAATGATGGCTTTTTTGTTTGTATAATTTGAACCAAGGTTCCTCATTCTAAGCTCAGCTCCTCCGTCATATTTAGTCAAAAAGCCGCTAAGCAATTAGCGGCCTTTTGTATTTATAGAGTTTGAACCCTTGGGTTTCTGATTCGAGGCACGGCTCATCCGCGATTTTCACGAGAAAGGCCATCAGCAATGATGGCCTTTTTTGTTTATATAATTTGAACCAAGGTTCCTCATTCTAAGTTCTACTTCTGTGAAGCAGAGATGGTCTTTTATGTCCGCTCTTCTTGTTTATGGTCTACACTCATCTCTGTGGCCAAGTTTATGGTTTTTATGGTCTTTAAAATTTGCACTAGGATGGTGCGACGTATGATTTTCGATTGTCTTGGATCATACGGCCGAGCAATTCTCCCATCTGGGTGACTTATTTTAAGTAGAGAAAGCTATGTTGTTACCAACACGTATTTCGCAGCGGCTCACTATGGGCAGCATAGTGCTGCTTTTACTGACCGGACTTGCCGTTTTTGGTGTGATGTCACTTAGGGGGCAACCTCGAGTAGTGGCGGCGAGTCAAGAGTTAATCGAGCAAACCGGTAGCAGTATCGTGAGGCAACTCGCGCTCAAGCTTGCAAGCATTGAGGGCATTACCTTAAGCCTTGCACACCTCGCAGAAGTGTTACCCCACGAGCAAGCTCTTTACCTTAATTCCTTACCCAATCTAATTGATAATAATGGCGATCTCACTATCGCTGGCGGCGGGATCTGGCCTGAGCCGGATAAATTTGTCGCTGGAAGCACCCGCCATAGTTTTTTCTGGGCCCGTGGTAGCGATAATTTGCTGGCTTATTCAGATGACTATAATGCGCAATCTGGCCCTGGCTATCACAATGATCCTTGGTATACAGGGGCACGCACCAGTTCTGTATCCCAATGTTTATGGTCTGAAGCCTATCAGGATACCGTTACAAAAGTGGCGATGGTGACATGCAGTGTGCCATATCGTCTGACGGGGACATTTGCCGGGGTCGCAACAATAGATTTGAAACTTGATGATTTAGCAAAATTTCTAACAGAACATGGCAATGTAACTGACGGCTATGCTTTCGCTTTAGATCAAGTGGGTAATATCTTACATTTTCCTGAAGCGAATAAGTCCGACACTATGCTGCGCTTCACGGATCTCGTCGGGCAGTTACCTTGGCTTGCCCCCGTTGAAGCTGCGCTTAAACAAACCTCAATTAATAACGTTATTTCAGTGAGTTTAGATAAGGATGGAAGACTCAATCAGGCGAGCGAAGTAAGCCTTTTTGTGATGCCTGATACCGGATGGGTGATTGGTCTTGTGACGCCAAAGACCCGAGTCACAGGGCTTGCCCGTGAGCTGACCTTTGATATTTTGTTGTTTTTATTGCCCTTGCTCGCCATTTTACTTTATTTGGCTTGGTTGTCGGGTAAAAAACTGTTGGCGCAACTTGAGGAAACCACAGATCAAATTGCTTCCCTTGGGAGCGGTAATTTGGGCGCCAATGTCGAGCTGCAAATTCAGCGGGATGATGAAATTGGCGCTTTGCGTCGAGCTGTAAATACCTATGCGGGTACACTGAGGGCAATGCTCGATTTGATCACCCAAGAGGCGAAGAAAGTTCAGTTTGAGGCAACGCAATTAAGTGGTCTTAGCCATAGGTTAGCCCAACGTGCTGAACAACAGCGGCTCGAGAGTGCGCAACTCGCCGCGGCGATAACACAAATGTCTTCAAGCGCGATGGAAGTGGCAAATAACACTAATGATTGTGCTTCAACAGCGCAATCTTCTTTAATTGTGGTGCGAGAAGGGCAAACCCGAGTGGCATCCAGCAATGCTTCCATTGAGGCATTAGCGGGGGAAATCGCCAATGCAACCAAGGTGATATCCCAGTTGGCTCAAGATAGCCAGAAAGTGGGCGCCGTATTGGATGTGATCAAGGCGATTTCTGAGCAAACTAATCTATTAGCGTTAAATGCGGCTATAGAAGCAGCAAGGGCGGGGGATCAGGGTCGTGGTTTTGCGGTTGTTGCCGATGAAGTACGAACTCTTGCAGGGCGAACTCAAGATTCCGCCAATGAAATCAGTACCATGATTAACGCTTTGCAATCGGCTTCGCGGCTGGCGGTACAAGCGATGCAAACAGGTGAGTCCCGCACTGTCCACGCAGTTGCTGAGGCTGAGGGAGCGGCCAGTTCTTTATCGAGTACTGTACAAAGTTTCGATGATATTTCGCAGCGAGCTCAGCAAATTGCTTTAGCCGCTCAGCAACAAAGCCAAGTGACTCAGGAGATCAATGAGTTGGCGGTGCGGATTAATAGTATCAGCGAAGATAACTCTCTCGATGCGACCGCGCTCGATGCGTTAAGCCTTGAGATGCAAAAATTATCCGACCGTTTAATCAACATCAATCGAGCTTAATCCTAATATGCTTATTAATAGTGGGTTGTGGGTCACCATGAAGTGGCGCTTCAACCGACAAGGGATTCCAAGATAGGTTGAATTTCGCGATATTTTTAAGCGGATTGAATGTAGATTGACCATGTAGATTGCTTTTTTAAATTAAGGGTTTACAGCGGAGTAGGAGATAGCTATTATCTCGCTCGTTCGGAGGGGTGGCAGAGTGGTTTAATGCACCGGTCTTGAAAACCGGCGTGGGTTTATAGCCCACCTAGGGTTCAAATCCCTACTCCTCCGCCATATTTAGTCAAAAAAGCCGCTAATTTGTTAGCTGCTTTTTTGCATTTTGCATTTTGCATTTTGAACCCTTGGCTCCTTATTCGAGGCACAACTCCTCTGCCATATTTCACGGAAAAGCCATCTGCAATGATGGCCTTTTCCGTTTATGCAGTTGTCACCTTGGGCTTCTCGTCCCAACACTTCATTTTTAACGCTATTCAGCGACTCATAAATTATTTACCTATTTACCTATGCATTTAAGTTAGTTGATCCAGAACTCATCAGTATGTCTTTTTGACGTGTGCTGACTGGATTTTACTTATCGCGGGTATATCCTTCCTGAGAGTGCTTTGTTGTTGATTGACTTCAATCTGCTGCTTTACTTATAAGGCAGTGTGATTGAGCAAAATATAAAGCTTGATGTGAGTCGTCGTTTATCCATTCGAGTCAGTTGGCAAGTTGATTAAGCCCTTTACTGTTTAACTGCTTTTGACCTAAGTGAATATGAAATAGTCAATTAACACGATTAAGCATAAATTTAAGTTTACAGTGGCAGTAGAGATCGCTATTATCTCGCTCGTTCGGAGGGGTGGCAGAGTGGTTTAATGCACCGGTCTTGAAAACCGGCGTGGGTTTATAGCCCACCTAGGGTTCAAATCCCTACTCCTCCGCCATATTTAGTCAAAAACGCCGCTAATTTATTAGCGGCGTTTTTGCATTTGTGCAGTTTGAACCCTAGGTTCCTGATTCGAGGCACAACTCCTCCGCCATATTTCACGGAAAAGCCATATGCATCGATGGCTTTTTTGCTTATTTTCAAGAAATGACAGTTTATTTGCTAAATACTTTACTATCCATTCAATAAGGGTTTTAGGCTGATAATGCTTGGGTTATTGCTTCGTTTTTAAACGCTTTTTATGAGTATGCTATTCTGGAATCCTTCCTTTAAATATCATCTAGTTAACAATGTTGAATTTATGCTTTGCGAAATGGGGTTGTTGGGCTAAATTAGCCTTATGAACTCGTTATCCGTCTGCTGTGTTGCTTTGTTTAACGCGCGGATCGAGCTGTAAATTGTAAAAGGTGGGTTAAGTTGATTTCGATATATTTGGTTGACGATCATGAGCTTGTGAGAACTGGGATCCGCCGCATCTTGGAAGATGAACGTGGGATCAAAGTGGTGGGCGAAGCCCCTGATGGTGAGACTGCGGTGCAGTGGGCTCGCCAGAACGAAGCCGATGTGATCTTAATGGACATGAATATGCCTGGGATGGGCGGACTGGAGGCCACTCGAAAAATTCTGCGTTATCAACCCCATGCTAAAATAATTGTGTTGACTGTGCACACGGAAGATCCATTCCCGAGCAAGGTCATGCAGGCTGGCGCTTCGGGTTATTTGACGAAAGGGGCGACGCCGCCGGAAGTATTGCAGGCGATACGTCAGGTTTCTCGCGGCCAGCGTTATTTATCCCCTGAAATTGCCCAACAGATGGCGCTGAGTCAGTTTAATCCCGCCGATGAAAACCCGTTTAAGTCTTTGTCTGAACGTGAGTTACAGATCATGTTGATGATCACCAACGGCGAGAAGGTGAACGATATTTCTGAGCAGCTGAACTTAAGCCCTAAAACCGTTAACAGCTACCGTTACCGCCTATTTGCCAAACTGGGGATCAGTGGTGATGTAGAGCTAACGCGGTTAGCTATTCGCTATAAAATGTTGGATGCTGGCCATTTTTAATAGTAAGTGAATTTCGTTGGTCGATGGCTTGAGTCGAGTGAGTTCGTGGGTTAAATGTTGCCATGTTGTCTGTGTTAAGTCTGCAAAACTGTGGGTGTAAATGATGTCGAATGAATTTAACGCCCAAAGTTTTTTACGTACGGTTTCATCTTCCGCTGGGGTTTATCGCATGTATGACGTCAAGAATGACGTCATTTATGTGGGTAAAGCCAAAGATCTCAAAAAACGGCTTACCTCGTATTTTCGTAAAAACCTCGCTAATGTTAAGACCCAAGCCTTAGTCTCGCATATACACCATATTGATGTGACGCTGACCCACAGCGAAACCGATGCTCTGTTGCTTGAGAATGATTACATCAAGCAATACATGCCTAAATACAATGTGTTATTGCGTGATGACAAATCTTATCCTTACATACTGTTAAGCCAGCACGAACACCCAAGGCTTGCTTATCATCGTGGTCCGCAGCGGGAAAAAGGCCACTATTTTGGCCCTTATCCTAACGGCGGCGCCGTGCGTGAAAGCCTGCATTTAATGCAGAAGCTGTTTCCAATTCGTCAATGCGACGACCTTTACTACAAGTCTCGCTCACGCCCCTGTTTGCAATATCAACTTTCCCGTTGCAGCGCGCCCTGTGTGGGTAAAGTCAGCAACGCTGATTACGACGAGCAAGTGAAACTTGCCAGCCTGTTTTTAAAGGGCAAAGATCAGCAAGTGATCAGCGCCTTGGTTGACAAAATGGAGCTTGCGGCCGAGCAACAAGCCTATGAGCAAGCTGCACGATTTCGCGATCAGATCATGGCGCTGCGTAAAGTCGCCGAACAACAGGAAGTATCGAATAATAAAGGCGATATGGATGTCATCGGTGTGCATTATTCGTCGGGCATCGCCTGTTTCCATTTGCTGTTTATCCGCGAGGGTAAAATTTTTGGTAGTCGCAGCTATTATCCTTCTGTGCCGGCCCAAACCGATATGGACGAAGTGCTGCGCTCTTTCATCCTGCAGTTTTATTTAAATGCGGATATTCAACGCTCCATCCCAAAGGAAGTGGTGATTAGCCACAACTTTGAAGAATTACATGAACTCGAAGCGGCAATTTCTGAGGCGTTAGATAAAAAGTTTTCGATTAAGACCAATGTACGCGCCGACAGGGCAAGTTTCTTACGGTTAGCCGTGACCAATGCGACGAATGCCGTGGTTACGCGCTTGTCCCATAAAAATACGGTCGAGCAGCGTTTTGTATTACTCGAAGAAATCCTTGAATTGAGTACGCCTATTCAACGGATGGAATGTTTTGATATCAGTCATACCATGGGGGAGAGCACAGTTGCCTCCTGTGTGGTATTCAATCGGGAAGGGCCGCATAAAGGTGAATATCGTCGCTATAATATCAAGGGAATTACACCGGGCGATGATTACGCGGCAATGAAGCAAGCGGTGAGTCGACGCTTCGATAAGATTGAGGCGGGCGGTAAAATCCCTGACATTCTGTTTATCGATGGTGGACTTGGGCAGTTGCGTATCGCCCAGAAGATAGTGGATGAAAAGTTTGTCCATTTAGATAAAGCACCGCAGCTCATTGGGGTGGCGAAAGGCGAGGGCCGTAAACCTGGGCTCGAAACCTTAATTTTAGGGGATACAGAAACTAGCTTTTCCCTCGAAGGTGATTCGCCTGCGTTGCACCTTATTCAACATATTCGCGATGAGTCCCATCGATTCGCGATAACAGGCCATCGTAATCGTCGCCAGAAAACCCGCAATACTTCCACATTGGAATCTATTCCAGGAATTGGCCCTAAACGCCGTAAAGCTTTGTTACAGCATTTAGGTGGGTTGCAAGAAGTGAAAGGGGCAAGTGTGGCGGAATTAGTCAAAGTACCAGGGATCAGCATAGAAATGGCACAAACCATTCATGATGCATTGCGAGGGTGATAAAATTAAGGCAAGATTGGCGCTGCTTTTGACTAACTGGTTTGATCATGCCGTTTAACTTACCTATAGCATTAACTCTTTTCAGGCTTTTTTTACTGCCCATCTTTGTGGTGCTGTTTTATTTACCCTACGACTGGACCCCTTTTGTTGCCGCCTTTACCTTTTGGCTCGCGGCGTTAACGGATGCATTAGATGGTTATGCTGCCCGTAAATTGAAGCAATTAACCCGTTTTGGTGCTTTCCTCGATCCAGTCGCTGACAAGTTGATGGTGATCACAGCCTTAGTGCTGTTAGTCGATCAATACGCCAATATCTGGCTGACGATGCCAGCTCTGTTTATGATAGGTCGCGAGATTGTCATTTCAGCGTTGAGAGAATGGATGGCTGAAATTGGTAAACGTGGCACTGTCGCCGTGTCTTGGATTGGTAAATATAAGACTGCCGCGCAAATGGTGGCGATTATTGGCCTGATTTGGCAATACAATCCTTTAATGACCAATGCCGCGTTTGTGCTGTTATATATCGCTGCAGTATTAACTTTTTGGTCAATGATGAGTTACATTTTAGCCGCTTGGAAAGATCTGACTGCTGAATAGTGCAATAAAAAATCAAAGAGATTATTTAGTGTGCAAGCAGTAAGTTATCGATAAAACAGCGGTTGACACTGGGTGGTAAATCGGTAGAATGCCACCCCGTAGACAAGAGACGATGTGAAAACAAAATCTTAACGCTACTGAATATTGAAATGTGATATTCGCTCAGTTGATAAGGTTAAATACGATACCTTACTTACTTGAGTAAATAGTAAAACAAAATGCGACATTAGCTCAGTTGGTAGAGCGATACCTTGCCAAGGTATAGGTCATCGGTTCGAACCCGATATGTCGCTCCAATATTCTTGAAGTCTGATTCTGGTTAATCCGAGTTAGCAACTATGGCGCGATGGCAGAATGGCTATGCTGCGGATTGCAAATCCGTCGATCTCGGTTCGACTCCGGGTCGCGCCTCCATAGATTAACGTATTAATGACACGATTCCCGTCGTTAATATAAAGAGTTTGCCCGAGTGGTGGAATCGGTAGACACAAGGGATTTAAAATCCCTCGCTGGTAACAGCGTGCCAGTTCAAGTCTGGCCTCGGGTACCATTATTTTTGATGATAATGGTAAAAATAAAATCCTAAGCTTCAATAGGTTTTTATTAAAGATTTGATTGTTGTATTAAGCGTTAGCGACATAGAGTTAATAATATTTTTGACATGATTCCCGTCATTGATATTCAGAGTTTGCCCGAGTGGTGGAATCGGTAGACACAAGGGATTTAAAATCCCTCGCTGGTAACAGCGTGCCAGTTCAAGTCTGGCCTCGGGTACCAAAAAAAGAAAAAGCCTCAACGAAAGTTGAGGCTTTTTTGCATTTGGATTCCCACATTTAGTCAGTATTGTTCGCGAGAGGTTTAAGGCCAAACTTGACTGACACGCTTGGCGTGCCGCTTTCGATATAAGAAATAGTCATCGATGTGGTGGACTATTATCGCTTGCTTTAGTCAGCAGGACTTCATGCTGCGATGCTCGTCAGGGGAGTGCTGAAAACCATTGCATCACGTAACAGCGGTACGTTTGAAGCTGATAGCATCAGCTTGAATCAAGCCAGTAGCTATGCTGATTTAACTCTTCTTGTGCAGAGAAGTCAGAGCGATAAGGCGTGAGATTATTTCGGCTGAAACGCAGGTTGTGAGTTTTTTTCCTTGGTTTAACCTATTTATGCTTGAGATAAACCTAGAAATAGAAAACCTATCAATAAAAATCTATCAATAACATCTATCGATAAAATCCTAGGCATAAAAAAGCGCCAGTAAAGACTGACGCTTTTATTAACCTTACCTTTTTATTAACGCTATAGGGTCGGTTTATGCTCGCTAAGCAAGGGAACTAATTAAGCTCTATTGCCAATCGTCGCTATTCCAGCGATATAACCAAGTTGCTGCTAGGGGTTTATCGTCTTTCTTCAACTGTAATCTCAGTTCAGCTACATTGGTGCTTTCTGGTTCGAAGCTGACAAATACCCGTGCACCATTGATGTCAGGGTGGGCAACAATCCGAGTTGACAGTATTTTTCCTTTGTTGATGCTGGCATCGATACTAATTTTATCAATATCTTGTGGCTTGATATTACTAAAGTCGACGAGTAACTCTTTACCCTTGCTGAGCACTTGCCCCTTCGAACTGCGGACCACTCGTGCCTTTGACGCGATTGAAGGGCTGTCGTTTGACGCCGTCATACGATAGGAATATTTATAGGGTTGGTCTTTCTTCAGGCCGCCTTGAGGCTCCCAATAGGCGACTATGTTGTCGTTGGTTTCAGCACTCGATGGGATTTCAATCAACACCAGCTGACCCTTGCCCCAATCATTAAGTGGCTCAATCCACGCTGAAGGGCGAAGTTGATAGTTTGCACTCAGATCTTGATAGTCTTCAAACTTACGATGGCGCTGGATCAGACCAAAACCTTTAATATCTTCATCGGCAAAGGCGCTGACTTGCAGTTTGTTGGGATTGTTTAATGGGCGCCATAGACGTTCGCCATTGCCGCGATCGATTTGCAAGCCGTCTGAGTTGTGTACTTCAGGGCGGTAATCGGGTTTATCCGAGTTATCTAATCCACCAAACAGGAACATAGAGGTCAGCGGTGCAAGGCCAACATGTTGAATATCTTTGCGTGGGAACAGAGTTACATCCACTTCGACACGTGATGGTGCGCCAGGGTAAATACCAAAACGATAGGCCCCCGTGACACTTTGGCTGTCGAGCAGGGCATGCACCACAATCGCCGTTTGGTATTTGGATGGTCGTTCAACCCAAAAGCGCTTAAACAATGGATATTCTTCGCCTTTAGGTTGGGCGACATCTATTGCTAAACCGCGATTCGACAGGCCATAGGTTTGGCCTTTAGACAGTACGCGAAAATAGCTCGCGCCTTGGAACATGATGAATTCATCTTTCATTTCATCGTCATTGATGGGGTAATGCAAACGCACGCCAGCATATTGACCTAATTGGGTGATGAGTTTTTCAATGGCGTCACTGGGCACATCGAACGAGGCCTCAGTGAGCTCTATCGGTATCGCTTTGCTGTTTTCGACCACGTCGATATCGACAAGGTTTTTATAGAGAAAACCCGGAGCAAAAAGCTGTACCGAAAATTTAGTGGGTGTACCGCCCCAAATCGCGGCATTTTCTTGATAATTGATTTTGCCATAGGTGGCAAAATCAAGATCGATCAGCTCTTTAGGCGCTTTCTTGGCTTCTTTAAATGGTTTTTGCGACAGCTGTTGCGCGATTTCGACTACAGTATCGTGGGTAAAATTTTTAGATTTTTTTTCTGGGGCAGGCGCAGGTGCTGCGGTTGTCTCTGCCGCTGCGGCATTGACGTTATTCATGCCGACGACGTAGACGATGGCGGTCAAGATGAAAAAAGGTAGTTTTTTGAGTAATGCCGGATAACCGGTAGGGTAATTCATCGTATGATTCATTCGCAAAATGGAAACTCCTTACTAAAATGACGCTGATTCATAGGCACAATATATGCTTCAGTCTATCTAATCCCTAAATATTAATAACTTGTCTGCTACAAAATCCTCAGTTGTGGGATCTGACTCGCTGAGGTGAGCGGTAATTTTACCTGTGTAGCAGGATATTTGTAACATAAATTATGATTTGCGCTATTTAGGTGCTGCTCTGGATACTTTGCTACATGGTTTAGCCATTAATAACAGTAATTGCGAATGTGCTCGGCGGTAGTAATAGTCAGTGGTAGTAACACCTAGTAATTGCTCAGTGGTAGTAATAGCTCAGTGGTAATAAAGAGTGTGGTGAAAACGCGCTTGGCTAAGTTAACTTAGCACTGATTCAATCGAGTGGCGTTGCTACAGAGCCGAGGCACCGTTAACGTTAGGATTTGAAGAAAACAGACAAGCGCATTAGGGCTCAAGCGATAGGACTAGATAAATAACTGAGGCTCACCGTTTTTCCTGTGAGCCTATTTAGATGCGCTATGCGGCTGCTAGCTTGAATATTAGGACTTGAGTAAATTAGGCCTTGAGTAAGTGCGACAGATCGCTGCCCACAGGGATAGGGATTTCTTGCTGTTCTCCGCAGAACAAATACGCAGGTTGGTCACCTAAGAGTGAGAGTTTGTCTCCTTGACGCCACAGGGCTGAGCCTTCAACTATGCCGACCACTGGGGTTAATGGGTCGACTTTAGTGAACTCTAATAACCGCTGGGCACGGGTTTCACCGTTGTGGCCCGGTGCTTGGTAATTGGAATAATGCGGATTGAGCTGGAACGGCACTAAGTTTAATGCCTTGAACGACGGCGGCTCGATGATGGGCATATCGTTCGTGGTGCGAATGCTCAGTCCCGATACGTTAGAGCCCGCACTCCAGCCGATATAAGGTTTACCAAGGGCGACTTGCTCACCAATCAGCGTTACCAGATCATAGCGATATAGTTGGTGCAATAAATGAAAAGTGTTGCCGCCACCGATTAAAATACCGTCGGCATCTTTAATCGCTTGTTGTGGATCGGGATGCTGGTGAATGCCACTGATATCGAGTTCAAGCTCACTTAACCCTGTCACCACAGACGCCAAATAAGTGTCATAACTCATGCTGACGCCAGCATAGGGAATAAAAATCCATTTCTGCGCTTTGGCGGTAAGCGGTTTAATAAAAGGGATCGCGTGGGCAAGGTAAGGTGTATCACCGACACGAGAGCTGCTCAGTAGTAGGGCATTGATTGTCATTTTATATCCTGAAATCTCGGAATGTGCTGGCATGTTAACAAAGATTAATCCCGATAAACATAGAGAAATAAAGCAGAATTGCGCTGTAGCACTGATAGCCGCTAGATTTAAGTTTCGATTAATATACTGTCCCTAGACTCTCGATCCATGAAAGACAGTGCCTATATACGAGAAAGATAACCTAATTTAAAAACTCTTTTCTTTTACCACTTGAATTTCGATGATTTGGACATATTATGTCTTTGAGCAAAGTTAAATGGCACATTCTTGCCCTAAAGGAGCTGAAATGAAGCGTATATTTTTATTGATTGCGACTAACCTAGCTGTGTTGCTAGTAGCCTCAATTGTTATGTCTATTCTAGGCGTGAACACGTCTACTATGGGTGGACTGCTGGTGTTCGCTGCCATTTTGGGATTCGGTGGGGCCTTTATCAGCTTAGCCATTTCAAAATGGATGGCGAAAAAGACCATGGGTTGTGAAGTGATTACCACCCCACGTGACAGTACTGAACGTTGGTTAGTAGAGACGGTTGCCCGTCAAGCTAAACAAGCGGGAATTAAAATGCCAGAAGTGGCGATTTATCAATCACCCGACATGAACGCGTTCGCTACAGGCCCAAGCAAAGACAATTCATTAGTGGCTGTGAGTACGGGTCTGTTATATGGCATGAGCCAAGATGAAATCGAAGGCGTATTGGCCCACGAAGTGAGCCACGTTGCTAACGGTGACATGGTGACCTTGACACTGATCCAAGGGGTAGTTAACACCTTCGTGATCTTCGCGGCTCGTGTGGTTGCTGGCATTATTAACAACTTTGTGTCGAGCAATGATGAAGAAGGCGAAGGTTTAGGCATGTTCGCTTACATGGCCGTGGTTTTCGTGCTGGATATGTTATTTGGTATCTTGGCTTCAATCATCGTCGCTTACTTCTCACGTATTCGTGAGTACAAAGCCGATGAAGGCGCGGCCCGTTTAGCGGGTAAAGGCAAGATGATTGCTGCGCTTGAGCGTTTACGCCAAGGTCCAGAAAGCACGGCAATGCCTGCACAAATGTCTGCCTTTGGTATTAACGGCAAACGTTCAATGGCGGAAATGATGATGAGTCATCCTCCATTAGAAAAACGTATTGCAGCGTTAAGAGCAAGCTAATAAAGAGAGAGTTAGGTTTAAGTTTTAAGCCTCACTTGAGATTAGATCTATGACTCTCAATATCGGGCTCAAACTTTGGTTTGAGCCCGATTTTTTATGCCTGCAGCAAATTGTGTTGCGCGGTTGCCGCAAGAGCGCGATAGACCAGTGTCGTTTGCTTCGCCTTAATATTCCAATGCTGCCAAAACAGTGGCACACGCATGCGCCGCTCTGGCGTGAGCTCAATCAGTATTCCTTGATCGATTAATGGCTTAGCTTGCAGATGACCGACGAGTCCATAACCTAAGCTTAAGTTAATCGCTTCTAAAAAACTTTCTGAAGAGGGGATTGTATGTTGCCACCATTGCCCTGGCGTCATATTGAAATATTGGGCGAGAAACTTCTCGTGCAGCTTATCTTTGGTGGAGAACACCACTGCTGGCGCCTTTGCTAACTGAGCTTGGCTAATGCCGTTAAACAGCTGAGTGTTGCTAAGTGACTGAGTGTCGCTCGGCTCACCAAAATAGCGCGCGGCAAATTCGGGCGTGGCGACACTCAGGTATTCCATGGTGCCTAAAAACTCACTGCTGCAACCCGCCATCGGCACTTCGGTGGTGGTGACGCAGCCGACCGCTTCACCGTTTTTCAATAGATGATGGGTGTAAGACTCGTCATCGACAATCAACTCTAATAACCAAGCGTGGCGGCTGAACATGCCTGCCAGCGCAGGTAAAAACCAAGTGGCTAAACTGTCGGCATTCACAGCGATGCGTACTGTGGTTGGATGGTTGGGATCGTCGGCGTCCATCTCGGCTCTTAATTCACTCTCAAGTAATTGAACCTGTGAATAGTGGCGCAGCAGGCGTTTGCCTGTGGGGGTGGCGACCACGGGATTGGAGCGAATAAGTAATGACTGACCGACTTTTTCCTCAAGCTGCCGAATGCGTTGCGATACCGCCGACTGGGTGATGTGCAGCACTTTAGCGGCGCGATCGAAACCGCCTTCCGAGACGACAACGGCGAGGGCTTTGAGATTGGCGTATTCCAGCATAGTCATCCTTAATCGATGTATGTTTGGTGGTTATTAATTTTACTTATGATACATAAAAAACATTAGTTATATTAATTTTGTTGTTTTGACTATGCTAGCGCCTTCTTCGAACATGAGAGGTGGTTATGCAAGCGGCATTTATACAAGGTATGGGAATTGGTGGCAGTTTGATTATTGCTGTGGGCGCGCAAAATGCCTTTGTGCTCAAGCAAGGCATTAAGCGCTCGTACCCGTTACCGATTGCCTTGCTCTGCTCTATCATTGATGCGCTGATGATCACTGCGGGTGTGGCGGGGCTAGGGCACATCATTGAATCTTTCCCGACCATTAAGCATGTGGCGAGTTTCGGTGGCGCCGCGTTTCTACTCTGGTATGGCGCGAATGCGCTCAAGGCATCATTTGTGGCCAAGGGCATTGAGATGGAGCAGGCTGATAGTGCCGATACCTTCAAAAAGGCCGTGTTGACTACGCTTGGGATCAGTCTGCTTAATCCGCATTTGTACCTCGACACTGTGGTGCTGCTCGGCAGTATTAGCACTCAATTTGATGATTTACATCGGCCTTGGTTTGGCGCGGGTGCTGTACTGGCATCGTTTATTTGGTTCTTCGGCTTAAGTTTTGGTGCGCGTTTGCTGGCGCCCATTTTTACTCGCCCAGCGGCATGGCGTTATCTTGACCGTTTTATTTGGTTAACTATGTGGAGTATTGCCGCCGCGATTATTTGGCCCTATGTGGCAGGATAAACCGACGTTGTGATGCCATAGAATACGGGCTAGCTGAATGCTTTTGCGGTTTTTTTGCTCGGTTAGATCGTATCTTGTGATATGAAAGTGAAAATTTTTCATGAAAAAGGTCCTGATTTCAGGACCTTTTCGTTATCGATTGCCGATTATTTATTCAACCTTTTGACATCAACCCACGACATTTACACTTTTGTGCTGATTAAATCAGCAGCTTGAAGCCTTGTATTCGTCGCCATATCTGTCATTAACCTGCGATTTGCGCGAGTACGACTTCATGGTGATCTTTGGTTTTAAACTTATCGAATACGTGGGCGATAGTGCCGTCGGTATTGATAAGGAAGCTTAATCTGTGGATGCCATCATAGGTTTTACCCATGAATTTCTTTTCGCCCCAGACCCCAAACGCGTCGGCGACACTGTGGTCTTCATCGCTCAGTAAAGTGAAGTTGAGTGCTTGTTTTTCAGCAAATTTGGCCAGTTTAGCCACAGGATCTGGGCTAATGCCAAATACTGTCACATTATGGCTATCGAGCGCCGCTTTGCTGTCACGTAGACCGCAGGCTTGCACTGTGCAACCCGGCGTCGCTGCTTTAGGGTAAAAGTATACTAAAACAGGACCTTGCTTAAGGCTGTCGGCCAGTGAAACTGACGTGCCATGTTGATCCTGCAGGGTAAATTGAGGCGCTTTTGCCCCAGCCGTTAAGGTATTCATCTATTATCCTCTGTCCTCTAAAATGGCTGTGCCTTCCATACGACGAATAGTGCAATCTAAGGTCATATCTTGGGCGAGTTGATAGATACTCTGTTCGAGCTTTTCTAGTTCAACTTTTTCAGGAATATTAATGGTCAGCGACACGTTTTGCGTCTGCTCACTGTCAGGTAATTCTTCGGAGAAAGAGCGCACTGCAGCCAGATCTAATGACCTGTCGGCAAGGAACTGGGTAATGCGTTTAATCGTGCCACGCTGGTCTTTACCCGTGAAGCGAACTTCAAGGCGAGAAAGGTAATTTTGTGGTGTGTGTTTAGAGGTACGTTTCATCACTGTCATCAGTTCTAACTCGACACAGAGACTGGGGAGCATGCTTTCAATTTTCGTTATTGATGCCCACGAGCCTGACAACATCATGATAAGGGTAAATTCGTTACCAAATAATGCCATACGGCTGTCGACGATATCGCAGTCACAGTCACTGGCAAGACGAGCTAGTTTACTTACGAGTCCAGGACGGTCGAGACCCATCGCTGTTACGACCAGGAAATTGGTCATGAATTTTCCTCACTTTTTCGATATCATAGAGCGAAAACTCAGGGGTGAAGCTGAGTTTTTGTGCGGGATGTAATGCTACCATAACTAATTCAATTTGAGAGCCCCGTTAATGCTTGTCATTAGTGGTTGGCATCAGTACCATAGCGAATCCTGAAATCTTGGGGAAAGTCAGATGATAAACGGAAGCATCGTAGCCTTAATCACGCCAATGAACAGTGATGGCTCAGTAGATTTTGCAAGTCTTGAAAGGTTAGTCGAATTCCATATTGACCAAGGCACAGATGCCATTGTGGCCGTTGGTACTACTGGCGAGTCAGCGACTCTGCCTATGTCTGAGCATGTAACGGTCGTTTCACAAACCGTTAAATTTGCTGCGGGCCGCGTTCCTGTCATTGGTGGCAATGGTGCCAATGCCACATCTGAAGCCGTTGAGCTCACCAAGTCCTTATCTAAGGTGGGTGTTGCCGCTATGCTTGGCGTAACGCCATATTATAATAAGCCAACTCCTAAGGGATTGATTGCGCATTATAAAGCCGTGGCTGCCAGCACAGATATACCACAAATTCTTTATAATGTCCCTGGCCGTACTGCCGTTGATATGTTGCCAGAAACCGTTGCCGAGTTAGTCAACGTGAGCAACATTATTGGCGTAAAAGAAGCGACCGGTGACTTATCCCGTGTAAAACGTCTGCGCGAACTGTGCGGCGACGATTTCCTCTTGTATAGCGGCGATGATGCCACTGCCAGAGAGTTCTTACTCTTAGGCGGCAATGGTGTCATTTCAGTGGCGAACAACATAGTGCCACAAGCCTTTAAAGCTATGTGTGATGCGGCGCTTGCCGGCAATGCTGAGCTTGCGCTGAGCATAGACACACCACTGCGCGGTTTATACAGCACACTATTTTGTGAAGCCAATCCTATCCCAGTAAAATGGGCTGCCCATCGCATGGGTTTGATTGAATGTGGCCATATTCGTTTACCTTTGACTGAACTTTCTGAGCAATGTCATGGTCTGTTGATAGAAGCAATGACTCGTGCCCAGATAGAGGTTAAATAATTAATGTTAAAGAAAGTCACCCCACTGATCTTAGTTGCTGCCGTTGCAGCCTGTAGTTCGCCACTTGAGCGTCGCCAAGCGAACGGTACTGAAGACTATGTTCAGGCTGAGCAAGCGCCTTTGCTTAAGATCCCTGCCGGATTGAAAACACCGCCCTACAATAAAGAATTCGATGTGCCAGCATTGGGCCCTAAAGCCAATGCTACAGTCTACGGTAAAAATTTGGATATCCGTCCGCCACTGCAAGTACTGCCTATGGCTGAAGGTACTCACGTGGAAGAGGGCAGCGACAACATTAAAATCGTGGTCGAATCTATCGATAATACAGTGGACTTGAAACAAGAAATCTTTAGCAACTTAGACGGTTTCTTGGCCCAAAAAGGGATTGCTGTTCGTAGCCGTGATTTTGATAAAGGCAACATAGAAACCGATTGGATCGAAAGTCGCGAAGTGATCGAATCAAACATGTGGGGTTCAGATAAAGTTTATCTGCTGCGCCAACGCTACCGTTTCGATGTGGAAACACGTCCACATGGTCGCACTGCCAATATCGTTATTCACTTAGTTGAACACGAAGAGTTTTACGACGATAAAGCACAAGACGTGTTACTAAGCGGCGAAGATAAGCAAAGATACACGATTGATATGCTGAACAGTGCGATTGCCTACATCAGTATTAAACGTGACCAATCTATTCAAGCGAATCGTTTGAAGCAAACCTTAGGTATCAATGTCGATTTAGTCACGCCAGAAGAAGGCAAAGCCTACTGGTCTGCTAAAGCCCCGTACAAACAAGTGTGGGATCGTCTGCGTATCGTGCTGCCAGAAATGGGCTTCGAAATTGCCGATATGGATAGCGCGAAAGGATTGTACTTTATCAAGTTTGACGATAACTCAGGTTTCTGGAGTTCATTGTGGGGCGAAGATAAGTTAGCGCTCAAAGAAGGCAGCTACCGTTTACTGCTTGAAGATGGCGATACGCCTGAAGAGACTAAGATTTTCCTCCGCGATGCTGAAGATCAGCCATTGAGCGATGAAGTCGTTACCAATGTGTATCAGTCACTGTCAAACCTGATGAAAGAAGAACGCAAACTGCGTTAATTTCAACGGTTGATGAGAGAAGGGCGAATTATCGCCCTTTTTTATTGGCTGCGATTTAGCGCTATGGAGCAGGTTTTGATGATTATCTAAGCAAACGGTGTTTTAGGATTTAATTGTCTAGATATCAATATTTTTCGAATGGGTTTAGCAATAAACTCCGCAAAATCTATCAATTGCAGATATTATCACTACTTACCCTCATTATCGTACTGCATTCTGGCCACTCCGCCATGTATATCGCCAAAGACACTTAATCACACATATTTTGCGCTATTGGCGTAATTTGTAAGAAAAAGTAAAACGTATTGATGCGATGATGTGAGTGAGTAAACTAGCCGTCATTAATGCGAGTCATCCCTTGGAAGCCCGATGAAAAAAATTATTCTAATAATCGCCCTATTGGCCGCGGCATGGTTTGGATATCAAGCCATGCAACCGCAAGAGATTGCCACCGCGCAAATGAAACTCATGCCTAACGTAGTGATCGCCACCGCTGCCATGGCACCTATTCGCGATGAAGTGGAAGCCATTGGCACCAACAAAGCCGCAGAATCTGTGACCATAACCCCTAAAGTCACTGACATGGTGATAGCGCTGAAGTTTGATGATGGCGACATAGTGAGAAAGGGGGACTTGCTACTCCAACTGCAAAATGCCGAGCAAATCGCTAAGGTTAAAGCCGCGCAAGTTAAAGTCAGTGATAATCAACGTGAATTCAACCGTATCAGTTCATTAGTCACTAGCCGCACTGTGGCAGAGTTAGAACGCGACAGATTACAAACCCTTATCGATACCACCCGCGCAGAGCTTGAACAGGCGCAAGCATCACTCAATGATCGCAGTATTCTGGCGCCTTTTAATGGCCGTTTAGGTTTACGCCAAATTAGTGTCGGCAGCCTAGTGTCGCCCGGCACTGCGATCACCACCTTGGATGATATCTCTAAGATTAAACTCGATTTTTCAGTGCCTGAGCGTTTTATTCAAGATTTAGCCCCAGGTAAGAAAGTTGAAGCCAAAGCTGTGGCCTTTCCTGATTTTACCTTCAAAGGCGTGGTGACATCGATTGATAGCCGCGTAAACCCAACGACGCGCACTGTGATTGTCCGTGCCGAAATCCCCAATCCTGAGCTGCGTTTATTACCGGGCATGTTGATGAAGGTCAAACTCATCAAACGTAGCCGCGAAGCCTTGATGTTGCCAGAATCTGCCATTATCCCAATCCAAAATGATCACTTTGTTTACAGCGTTAATGCCGACAATGTGATTGAGCGTAAACAAGTCACTATCGGGATTCGTACCCGTGGTTGGGTCGAGATCTTAGACGGTTTAGCTTTGGGTGAAAACGTGGTGATCCGTGGCTTATTGAAAGTCCATCCTGGGGATGAAGTGCAAACGGAGTTCGCGGAAAAGTTTAGTTATCTTGCTGATACGAGCACGGAGCCAAGTGTATGATCCTCACTGATCTCTCGGTAAAACGTCCCGTATTTGCCTCAGTGATCAGCTTGCTGCTGGTCGCCTTCGGGCTTGTCTCCTTTGATAAATTGCCCCTGCGTGAATACCCAAACATCGATCCGCCTGTGGTGTCTATCGACACTAACTACCGCGGCGCCAGTGCCGCCGTGGTAGAAAGCCGCATTACCCAATTGATTGAAGACAGGATCAGCGGCGTCGAAGGCATTCGGCACGTGAGTTCATCGAGCAGTGATGGCCGTTCATCCGTCACCTTAGAGTTTGATATTAGCCGTAATATTGAAGATGCGGCTAACGATGTACGCGACCGTATTTCTGGCTTACTCGACAATTTACCCGAGGAGGCCGATCCCCCAGAAGTGCAAAAAGCCAATGGCGGCGATGAAGTAATCATGTGGCTCAATTTGGTGTCGGATCAAATGACCACCCTCGAATTGACCGATTACACCAACCGCTATTTAGCCGACCGCTTTTCTGTGGTCGATGGCGTGGCGCGAATGCGTATTGGTGGCGGTAAAGTGTATGCGATGCGGATATGGCTAGACAGACAAGCCTTGGCATCGCGCAGCTTGACGGTTGCTGATGTAGAGGCTGCGCTTAGAGCCGAGAACGTCGAGTTACCCGCAGGTTCGATTGAATCTAAGGAGCGGCACTTTACGGTGAGGCTCGAGCGGGGTTATCGCACCGCCGAAGATTTCGCAAATCTAGTGATCACCCAAGGGGAAGACGGTTACTTAGTTAAACTGGGGGATGTCGCGCGGGTGGAAATCGGCTCTGAAGAAGAGCGGATTATGTTCCGTGGCAACAAAGAGGCGATGATAGGTTTAGGCGTGTCTAAGCAGTCAACCGCCAATACCTTGGAAGTGGCGCGTGCGGTGAATGCGCTGGTTGATAAAATTAACCCAACCTTGCCAGCGGGCATGTCCATTAAGCGCAGCTACGATAGCTCAGTGTTTATCGAAGCCTCGATTAAAGAAGTGTACCAAACCCTGTTCACTGCGATGGTCTTAGTGATTATCGTAATTTATCTGTTCCTTGGCAGTGTGCGCGCCATGTTGATCCCCGCGATCACTGTGCCTGTGTCCTTGCTTGGCACCTTTATTGTGCTGTATGCGCTTGGCTATACCATCAACCTTTTGACCTTGTTGGCGATGATACTCGCCATCGGCATGGTGGTGGACGATGCGATTGTGATGCTGGAAAACATTCACCGCCGTATTGAAGAAGGAGATTCGCCCTTAAAAGCGGCCTTCCTCGGTGCACGTGAAGTGGCCTTTGCGGTCATCGCAACCACCTTAGTCTTGGTCGCCGTGTTTATGCCGATCACTTTCCTTGAAGGCGACTTAGGTAAACTATTCAAAGAGTTTGCTGTGACCATGAGTGCGGCAGTGCTGTTCTCTAGCCTGGTGGCTTTGACGCTCACACCTATGATGTGTTCTAAGTTGCTCAAGCCTAGCTCGCAGGATTCTTGGTTGGTGCGTAAGGTTGACGGCATCATGACCAAAGTGTCAAACCGTTATCAATTATCGTTAAAGTCTGCCATGGCCCACCCGTTATTGATGTCGATTTTGGTGTTGATCGCGTTAGGCTCTAGCGCCTATTTAGCTCAAAAAGTGCCGCAGGAATTTGCGCCGCAGGAAGACAGAGGTTCGTTATTCTTGATGGTTAACGGACCGCAAGGCGCGAGTTACGAATACATAGAATCCTACATGAATGAGGTGGAAAACCGCTTGATGCCGCTGGTTGACACGGGTGATATTAAGCGTCTGCTCATTCGTGCCCCACGTGGTTTTGGCCGCGCTGCGGATTTCTCTAATGGTATGGCCATCGTCGTGTTGGAAGATTGGGGCAAACGTCGCCCCGTTAAAGAAGTGATTGCAGACATTAACAAACGGCTTGCCGATCTTGCTGGGGTGCAAGCGTTTCCTGTGATGCGCCAAGCCTTTGGCCGCGGCGTCGGTAAACCTGTGCAGTTTGTGATTGGCGGCCCAAGCTACGAAGAGCTGGCCCGCTGGCGCGATATCATGATGCAAAAGGCGGCACAGAATCCTAAATTGCTCGGTTTAGATCACGACTATAAAGAGACTAAGCCGCAGCTTCGCGTCGTCATCGACAGAGATAGAGCGGCGAGCCTTGGGGTATCGATTTCAAATATCGGTCGTACGTTGGAATCCATGTTGGGCTCACGCTTAGTCACGACCTTTATGCGTGACGGTGAAGAATACGATGTGATCATTGAAGGCGAGCGCGGTAATCAAAATACCGCAGCGGATCTGCAAAACATCTACGTGCGTTCCGAGCGGACTCAAGAACTTATCCCGCTGTCGAACTTAGTGACGGTGGAAGAGTTTGCCGACGCCAGTTCGCTTAACCGTTACAACCGCATGCGCGCTATCACCATAGAAGCCAGTTTAGAAGATGGTTATAGCCTAGGTGAAGCCCTTGATTATATGAATCAATTGGCGCGTGCTTATTTGCCAGCAGAGGCGGTAATTAGCTATAAGGGCCAATCCCTCGATTATCAAGAGTCGGGTAGCTCTATGTACTTCGTGTTCTTGCTCGCGCTGGGAATTGTATTCCTCGTGCTGGCGGCGCAGTTAGAGAGTTACATTCACCCTATGGTCATCATGCTGACTGTGCCGCTGGCGACCGTGGGCGCGTTAATTGGTTTGTGGCTTACTGGGCAGAGTCTTAATATTTACAGTCAGATAGGCATTATTATGCTGGTCGGGTTGGCGGCCAAAAACGGTATCTTGATTGTTGAGTTTGCTAACCAATTGCGGGATAAAGGTGTTGATTTTGATAAGGCGATTATTCAAGCCTCGGCGCAGCGTTTACGACCTATTCTCATGACTGGCATCACTACCGCCGCTGGCGCTGTACCTTTGGTTATGGCCGCAGGCGCGGGTGCTGAAACCCGTTTCGTGATTGGTGTAGTCGTGTTGTCGGGGATTTTACTAGCAACCCTATTCACTATCTTCGTGATCCCAGCCGCTTATGGACTCTTTGCCCGTAACAGCGGATCGCCCGAAGCCATAGCCCAACAGTTAGAAAAAGAATTAGCCGAAGACTAACGCCTCGCGTAGGCTGATGTTGAAAGTACACGAAAGTCCACATATAGGCGCTTGGTATTCATCAAGCGCCTTATTTTTAGCCATTCGAACCTCGTTTTAGCCCTTGCCCTTGAAAAGCAAATTTGGAGCCCCATTTAGTAAACACTAAGCGTTACTTTTACCAAATTGCGTAACAAATAAAGGAAAATTTCATGTCACAACAAGAAACTCATGGTTTTCAAACAGAAGTCAAACAGCTGTTGCATTTGATGATCCATTCTTTGTATTCCAACAAAGAAATTTTCTTGCGTGAACTGGTCTCCAACGCTGCGGATGCAGCGGACAAGCTGCGTTATCTGGCGTTGACCAATGACGCTCTGTACGAAGGCGACGGTGAACTGCGAGTCCGAATCAGTGCCGATAAAGAAAAAGGCACTGTGACCATCGAAGACAACGGCGTGGGTATGACCCGTGACGGCGTGATTGAGCATTTAGGCACAATTGCTAAGTCGGGCACCGCTGATTTCTTTAAGAATCTATCGGGCGAATCTTCAAAGGATTCACAGTTAATTGGCCAGTTCGGTGTCGGTTTCTATTCAGCCTTTATCGTGGCCAAGAAAGTCACGGTTCGCACTCGCGCTGCCGGTCATAAGACCGATGAAGCCGTATTGTGGGAATCAGAAGGCGAGGGTAGCTTCACCGTTGATACCATTACTAAGGCGAGCCGTGGTACTGAAATCACCCTGCACCTGCGTGATGAAGAAAAAGAATTTGCCGATGATTGGCGCCTGCGCTCGATCATCACTAAATACTCAGATCATATCTCTGTGCCGGTCGAAATGTGGCAAGAGGGTACGCCAGAGCGTGATGGTCCAGATGGCGAAAAAATTCCTGCGACCGAAGGTCAATGGAAAGTCATGAACAAAGCGACTGCTTTGTGGATGCGCAGCAAAGCTGACATCAGTGACGAAGAGTATCAAGAATTTTACAAACACATTTCCCACGATTATACCGACGCACTACTGTGGAGTCATAATCGGGTAGAAGGTAAGCAAGAATACACTAACCTATTGTATATTCCTGCAAAAGCACCTTGGGATATGTGGAACCGCGACCGTAAGCACGGCCTGAAACTGTTTGTGCAACGTGTGTTCATCATGGATGACGCTGAGCAATTTATGCCATCTTATCTGCGCTTCGTGCAGGGCTTAATTGACTCAAACGATTTGCCGCTGAACGTATCCCGCGAAATTCTGCAGGATAACCATGTGACCAAAGCGATGCGTACTGGTATCACCAAACGTGTGCTTGGCATGCTGGAAAAACTGGCGAAAGACGATGCGGAAAAATATCAACAGTTCTGGGCTGAATTTGGCCAAGTGTTGAAAGAAGGGCCAGCGGAAGATTTCGCCAACCGTGAACGTATCGCTGGCTTATTACGTTTTGCCTCGACCCATACGGGCAGTGCTGCGCCGACTGTGTCACTCGATGACTACATCAGCCGCATGAAAGAAGGCCAAACTAAGATTTATTACATCGTTGCCGATAGCCATGAAGCCGCCGCTAACAGCCCACATTTAGAGTTGTTACGTAAGAAAGGCATCGAAGTCTTACTGATGTCAGAGCGTATCGACGAGTGGCTAATCAACCACTTAACTGAGTACAAAGAGAAACAACTGCACTCAGTGACTCGTGGTGATTTAGAACTTGGCGAGCTGGAAGATGCATCTGAAAAAGAAGCGCAAGAAAAGCTTGAGCAAGAATCTGTAGCTTTAGTTGAACGCATTAAAGCGGCATTAGGCTCGACTGTTGCGGATGTGAAAGTCACGTCACGCTTAACCGACACCCCAGCCTGTGTAGTGGCGGGTGAAGGCGAAATGTCGACTCAGATGATCAAGCTGATGCAAGCTGCCGGTCAACCAGTGCCAGAAGTGAAGCCGACATTTGAGATTAACCCAGCGCACCCATTAGTGTCGCGCTTAAATGATCTTCAAGATGAAGCCGCCTTCGCGGATTGGTCGAATCTGCTGCTGCAACAGGCGCAATTATCTGAAAAAGGTAGCCTTGCGGACCCATCGGCCTTTATCAAGCTGATGAACCAAATGTTACTGGCTAACATGAAGTAAATGACTATCGGGGCCTTTTTTGAATGGCCCCGATATTGTTTCTAGTGCAGGAAGAGTGGTTTGAGCCTAGTGCACTCCACTTCCGTGTTGCATCAATTCAAAAGGTGGTCGTTCTGACATTGATACGCCTTGAATTGAAGCACCCTAGGCGCTCTGAAACTCGACTCTTCAGGTTGCTTGGGTATACAAGCTGTTAAGACAACGATTTTAAAATAGCGCGTTGAAGCTGAGTGCTAACACTCAGTTTTAAAAGCATAAGGCCTCCGATGTTTGAGGCCTTAAACGTTAAGGGAATACTATGGACAATATCCTCAGCCTGACTAAAGACAATATTCAGCAAGTCGTTGACGCCTCGATGCAGCAGATAGTGGTGTTAGCATTTTGGGCACAGCCGCAGGAACAAAGTGTGGCTATGCTACGCACCTTAGAGCACATTGCCGCGCAAAATGCGGGTCGATTCGTGCTCGCTACAGTCGACTGTGAAGCAGAGTTAGAAATCGCCAATTACTTTCGCATTCAAAGTCTGCCGACTACGTTAGTCTTGGATAAAGGTCAGCCTGTCGATGGTTTTGCGGGGGTGCAAGATGCGGCTCAAGTCACAGCTATGCTGGATAAACATTTGCCGCCTATGTGGCAGTTACAGTTAGCACAGGCCAAAGCATTGCTCGCGCTTAGCCAAGTGAGCGCAGCGGATCTTGCCACTGCTGCCGTGTTGCTTAAAGACGCGCATGCAGGCTCAAATCAAGCGGGTGAGGTGAGTCTAGTACTCGCCGATGTGTATCTGATGCAGGGCGAATTAGTGTTAGCGCAAGCCATGCTTGAGAAAGTCGGGCTTGCCGACCAAGATGGTTATTACCAGAGTTTAAAAGCCAAGCTCGCACTTGCCTTGGATGCGGCTGATACCCCTGAAATTCGCGATTTGCAGCAAAAGTTTGAGCAAAACCCAACAGATTTAGTGTTATTACTCGAACTGAGTAAGGCATTGCATGCCGCCCACCGCGATGATGAAGCACTAGAACTGTTATTCGGTGTGCTCAGTAAAGATTTAGGTGCTGAAAATGGCGCAGTAAAACAAGTGTTTATGGAAGTATTAACGGCACTTGGCCAAGGCAATCCCTTAGCCAATCAATACCGCCGTAAGCTCTATACCTTGCTCTATTAATGATAAAAATACCTCAGAAACCGCAGTTTATTTGCGGTTTCTGAGGCTAAAGTCGAAGCTAAAACCCTTCTCAATGGCGGCCAGATGTGCGAAGATCGCCGCCCTAAGAAGAATATCAATGCGAAAAGAGGACTCTTGAGATGCGCATTATCCTATTGGGCGCCCCAGGTGCCGGTAAAGGTACCCAGGCCCAGTTCATTATGGAACAGTATGGTATCCCACAAATTTCCACTGGTGATATGTTACGTGCCGCGGTAAAAGCTGGCACTCCACTGGGTTTGGAAGCGAAGAAAGTGATGGATGCTGGTCAACTGGTTTCTGATGATCTGATCATCGGTCTGGTTAAAGAGCGTATCGCACAGGAAGACTGTGTTAAAGGTTTCTTGTTAGACGGTTTCCCACGTACTATTCCACAAGCGGATGCGATGGCGGCAAACGGTATTAGCATTGATCACGTGATTGAAATCGATGTGCCAGACGAAGAAATCGTTAAGCGCATGAGCGGTCGCCGTGTTCACCCTGGTTCTGGCCGTGTTTACCATGTGGTTTTCAATCCACCTAAAGTGGAAGGTAAAGACGACGTAACTGGCGAAGATTTAGCTATTCGTCCAGATGACGAAGAAAGCACAGTGCGTAAACGTCTTGCGATTTACCACGAGCAAACTAAGCCGCTGGTTGAATACTACGGTAAAGTGGCTGCAGCTGGTCAAACTCAATACAACAAGTTTGACGGTACTCAATCGGTTGCGGCCGTGAGTGAGCAGCTTGCCAGCGTGTTGAAATAGCCGAAAAAGCATAATTTACGAGAACGAGTTCTCATATTAGAAAAAAGCCTGCCGATGCAGGCTTTTTTTATAGGTATCGCAATGTTAGCCTCCAAGTTAACTTCATTAACCATGAGCCTAACGTTGAATCCTTCCCCTGCTTTTGGTGTGTTATTGGTTAACCTCGGCACGCCTGATGAACCTAGCCCTAAGGCCGTAAAACGCTTTTTAAGGCAGTTTTTAAGTGATCCGCGTGTCGTCGATTTATCACCGTGGATTTGGCAACCGCTGCTGAACGGCATTATCCTCAACACCCGTCCGGCTAAAGTCGCCAAACTCTACCAAAGCGTGTGGACGCCAGAAGGCTCGCCCTTGATGGTGATAAGTGCACGCCAAGCACAAAAGCTGGCGGTGGACGTAAGCGCCACGTTTAACCAGACCATCCCGGTTGAACTGGGCATGAGTTACGGCAATCCCTCCATCGATGCGGGATTTGAACGCCTGAAAGACCAAGGGGCAGAGCGCATTATTGTGCTGCCTTTGTATCCCCAATATTCCTGCTCGACTGTGGCAAGTGTGTTCGATGCCGTTGCCAATTATCTTAAAACCGTGCGTGACATACCGCAGGTTCGCTTTAATAAAGACTATTTTGACCATGATGCTTATATCGCGGCGCTGGCGCATAGTGTGACGCGTCACTGGAAAACCCATGGGCAGGCCGACAAGTTACTCTTGTCATTTCACGGTATTCCACTGCGTTATGTGAAAGAGGGCGATCCATACCGTGAGCAGTGTTTTGTCACCGCGAAACTGTTAGCGCAAAAACTTGAGCTTAGCGAGTCGCAGTGGCAGGTGTGCTTCCAATCGCGCTTTGGCCGCGAAGAATGGCTCACGCCCTACGCCGATCAATTATTGGCCGAGTTACCTGCGCAAGGAATCAAAAGTGTCGATGTGATTTGCCCAGCGTTTGCGACTGACTGCCTCGAAACCTTAGAAGAAATCTCCATCGGCGCCAAGGAAACCTTTTTAGATGCAGGTGGCAGCGACTATCGGTTTATCCCTTGTTTGAACGACGATGAGTTACACATTGAATTATTACGGCAATTAATCCAAGAACAAGCGGTATCTTGGGCCCATACCCAAGCCACCTGAAGAGTCGAGTTTCAGCGCGCCTAGGGTGATTCAATTCAAGGCGCATCAATGACAGAATGTCGGCCACCTTTTGAATTGATGCAACACGGAAGTGGAGTGCCCTAAGCGCTCCGTCCCGGCGGCAGATGTTAAACACGAGGTAATGCACTTTATACTGTGTTGACTATTTTTAACTTAGCCCACTAGGTCTGCAAATAGCCGCAATCGCCATGGATGGCGTGAATGCCATTTATGCAGGAGCAATAAATGGCCTTGTCTGAACCATTCCGTTAAATTCCCGCTGAATCCTACATCTTCAGGTTGTTTGGGTATTGGAGCACTGGCTTCGAACTGATTTTGTGATAGAATCTGCGCCCTTCCGGCTAAGGGTGGTTTTTTTGTCTCGCTAGCCTAGACTCAATATTTTTAGGATGCTGCTTGGCTTGACCGCCTCGGCAGACGCCAATTAGCATGGATGCCAGGAAAAGAGAGCCACTATGAAGTTTCCCGGTCAGCGTAAATCAAAACATTATTTTCCGGTTAAAACCCGAGATCCGCTGCTTGAACAGCTGACTCAACAGCCTCAGCCGTTTGCGACTTATATCAGCGGTATTGATCAAACCTTAGTGGATATCGAAGCTAAAGTGGAAGACGAATTGCTGAGCCGTTATGGCTTACCTAAAGGCAATTCGACCCTGATCAATGATGAACAGGCTCACAGACTCTACACTGAGTTAAAAATTCATGGTTTGATTAGCGATGAATTTGCTGGTGGCACGATTGGCAACACAGTGCACAATTATTCTATTCTGGCCGATGACCGTTCAGTGCTGTTTGGGGTAATGAGCCAGAATATCGAAGTGGGCAGTTACGCCTACCGCTATTTATGTAATACCTCTTCTAAAGTCGACCTTAACTTTCTACAGCCTGTAGATGGCCCTATCGGTCGCTGTTTTACCCTGATTTCTGAGTGTGGCGAGCGGACATTTGCGATTAGCAAAGGCTCGATGGATAAACTCACGCCTGAATATATTGATAAAGATGTAATACAGGGCAGCTCTGCCTTAGTGCTGACCGCATATTTAATGCGCGCCAGCGATGGCGACCGTATTACCGATGCGGCCATGTGCGCCATCGAATACGCAAAAGCCGCCGAGGTGCCGGTAGTATTGACCTTAGGCACACGTTTTTTGATTGAAGAAGATCCGCAATGGTGGCAAAACTTCATCAAAGAACATGTCACCATTTTGGCGATGAATGAAGATGAAGGTGAAGCCTTAACCGGTTCACGGGATCCTCTGCTCGCCAGTGAAAAAGCCTTGGAATGGTGTGACATGGTATTAACCACAGCGGGTCCAATCGGGCTTTATACTGCGGGTTATACTGAAGATTCTGAAAAGCGCGAAACCGTTCATACCTTGTTGCCGGGCGCGATCCCAGAATTTAACCGTTATGAGTTCTCCCGTCCAAAGCTTAAGAATGACTGTGAAACACCAATCAAAGTGTTTGCCCACATTTCACCTTATATGGGCGGTCCAGAAAAAATTGGGAATACTAATGGGGCAGGCGATGGCGCGTTATCGGCGTTATTACACGATCTGGCTGCCAATACTTTCCACAAGACTAACGTGCCGGGTTCGAGTAAACATAAGCGCGATGGCCTGTGTTATTCCTCGTTTTCTCAAGTATGTAAGTACGCTAACCGCGTTGCCTATGAAGTCTTAGCCCAGCATAGCCCGCGTTTATCCCGTGGTTTACCTGAGCGCGAAGACAGCTTAGAAGAATCCTACTGGGAAAGATAAGCCAGTACCTGTATTGGTATTAAGCTGACTGATTTACGCTAGGGCAATAACGGCAAACCGTTGTTGCCTTTATTTTTATGGCGTTTATCAACAATCAATCGGCCAAGCGCTAATTTTAACTACAGGCAGTTGCGAATAAATGTTAACGTTAGTCGGGTTCAGATAGTCCAAATACAGCGATTATTTAAGGTGGAATTTTCGGTGAAAGCGCAAATCTTAAGAGAAATGAAGGTACTCACGGCCATAGAGCCAGAGTTCGAAGTACAACGTCGGGTCGCGTTTATTAAAACCAAACTAAAAGAAGCGCGCAGCAAGGCATTGGTATTAGGGATCAGCGGTGGGGTGGATTCTTCTACCGCAGGGCGTTTGTGTCAGTTGGCGGTGGACAGTTTAAACCACGAAAATAGCCAAGGCGGTTACCAGTTTATCGCCGTGCGCTTACCCTATCAGATCCAAAAAGATGAGCATGAGGCTCAATTAGCCTGTCAGTTTATTCAGCCCTCTAAATTGGTCACAGTGAATGTGCATCAAGGCGTTGATGGCGTGCACAGCGCTACCGTCGCCGCGTTAGCCGAAGCTGGATTGCCTTTGCCCGATGTGGCAAAAGTGGATTTTGTTAAGGGTAACGTTAAAGCTCGTATGCGGATGATAGCTCAATACGAACTCGCCGGACTCGTAGGTGGACTCGTCGTGGGGACAGATCACAGCGCCGAAAACATCACAGGTTTTTACACTAAGTGGGGCGATGGTGCCTGCGATTTAGCGCCTTTATTTGGTCTTAACAAGCGCCAAGTTCGCCAACTTGCCGCGTATCTTGGTGCGCCAGAGTCTTTAGTGCATAAAGCGCCAACCGCGGATCTAGAAGATAATAAACCGTTACTCGAAGATGAAGTCGCACTGGGGCTAACCTATGCCCAAATCGATGATTTCCTTGAGGGCAAAGAGGTCGGCAAGGCGGTTGAAGACAAGTTGATTGGTATTTATAAGGCGACGCAGCATAAACGTCAGCCTATCCCAACGATCTACGACTAACGCTAAATCGTACTCGAATAAGCACTCGTTGGAACTCAGTTCACGAGTGCTTTTTTATGCATTTTTCTTACAGAGTCATTGAGCTTACTGCATTTGGCAATGCATCTTCTAGTAGTGATTATGGCGCGACTAAGTGTTGGCGTGTCAGGGCGATCAGTTGATTTGGGTATTGGCGATAATCCAAATAGGGCGTGAGTAAACAATGCTGCCCCTGCGAAGATGGAAGCGTCATCGCGGTTATGGATTTGTTTTGGGCGGTTAAATGCTGTGCATGGATTTCGTTTGCAGAGATGGTGAACCCTAAACACTTTGCAGCCACTTGCCCCGCGACAAGATGGATCTTCGCGTTTGCCATCAATTCAGTGCCGCCTATGCAGAGCAGTTCATTTTGCTTGAGTAACACTTGGTCACGATAGCCACGCCAATCCTCTCCGACCGCGCTGATTTTTGCCATAATAGTGAAGATCTTACGCCAATGATTGCCATTTAACGCTATGAGAGTTGCTACAGCGTCTGGCTGAGTGTAATGCCAATTGTCAGGTATCAGCGGCGCAGTAGGAAGATAGTAGGCGAAGCTAGCGTGTGGATTACCGATTATCATCGAGAGCGTATAAGTTTCGTTGGAATAAGACTGCTTTGGATCCTAACCCGATTAAGGCCTATGCGGCTAATAAAATTGCGCGGTGGCTATCTTGCGAGTGACTGAGTTTAGGAGACAACTATTTAGTTGCTTAAGCTGAGGTGACAAAATTACGCAGCTTATGGCAGTGGATATTATTGTGGTAAAAAGTTTGAAGGATGTTTTTTTCTAACCGTATAATTGGCTTGCTTATTTTATCTTATTGTTATGTAGGAACAGCCATGAAGGCCATCATCATAGGTTCGACAAAACACCTATTCTTAGCCGCAGTGTATGCGAGTATTGGCATAGCGTTGGCGTTACTCGCAACGGGGATTTATTTTCTCAATACGCGTCCAGAATTGTCACTTTGGCATACGGTCGAGCTAGAAAATGAGTTCCATTACAATACTAAACTCGCTAATTTTAATGAGTACTTAGCGCTAGAAGAGCGCCTATTCGCCGAAGTTGAGCGCAAAGTCGTCCAAAAGATTCCCGCCAATGAGTTTTCTCCAGTTAACCGCTATGTCAAAAATAGCTTATCCGATCCTGCCCATTGGGCACAAAATTGGAATCGCAGTTATGAATGGCCCAAAGCCGATGCCGAGTTTGGGATATTGCTGCTCCACGGCATGTCAGACTCGCCCTATGCCTTATCCAATGTGGCAGCGCATTTTAAAGGTAAAGCCCATGTTCTGGGGTTAAGATTGCCAGGGCATGGCTCCATTCCGAGTGGCTTAACAGAGGTTTATTGGCAAGATCTCGTCGCCGCGGTAAATTTAGCGACGGCGCATATGCGGCAAACACTGGAGGGTAAACCGCTATTTGTTGTGGGTTTTTCGACTGGTGCCGCCATAGCACTAAACCATGAGTTAGAGCGTATCAGTCAAGATAAAACCCCAGATTATGCTGGGATGATTTTTATCTCGCCTGCGATAGGGTTAACGCCATCGGCAGCGGCCGCACGCTGGCAGAGTTGGATTGGCCGATTGCTGGAGCTGGATAAGCTGCAATGGAACAGCATTCAAGTGGAGTACGATCCCTTTAAATACACCTCTTTTGCGGTCAATGCGGGCGATGTGGTGTATCAATTAGCGCTACGTAACCAAGGTTTATTGGCTGGATTAACTTTGCCGCAAAGGGCGCAAGTTCCATCGATACTTACTTTTCAGTCGGTAGTGGATGCAACCGTTTCAACCTCGGCTGTGGTGAATAATCTGTATCAAACGTTACCAGAAAAAGGCCATGAGCTCGTGCTGTTCGATATGAACCGACTCGATGTGAATACCAAAATGGTGTCCAATGATCCGTTAGCAGGCTTGCTGTCGAGCATCAATAGTCCTGCGCTGCATTATCGCGGCACTGTGGTGGAAAATATCAGTCATGAAACCACGCAAGCTCAAGCGCGCAGCTTTGGTTTAGCTGCGCAGGGTAAAGTGGTCACAGAAGGCAATGAACAAGTGCGAGCATTAGATCTGTATTGGCCCGCTGGCGTGTATTCCTTGTCCCATGTTGCGCTACCCTTTGGTGTGGATGATGGCCTCTATGGCGAGATCATTCAGCCTGATTCACATCGGATCCAAATCGGTGCGACGGCTTCACGGGGAGAGCGCGGTTTGTATAGTGTGTCGGCATCGGAAATGTTGCGCCAGAAATGGAATCCCTTCTTCCCGTATCTACTTGAGCGCATAGATGAGTATCGACTCGCCCATATGCACTAGGATTTTGTGATTGATTAACCGCTCAGGTGTCATAACGCCTGAGCTTTCATTGATGATCACGCTATGTAAATGTGCGCTCAGAATCAAGCAGGGCCGTGCAACTTAGCCCGCTAGCATTCAGTACAATCCTGCGCAATCAAATAGTGATTGAACGCCACTCAGTTAATCTGACCTAAACCTTCTATCTTTGAACGACAATCTCTTCAACAGCTTTATCTTAAACAAGCGCCAGTTAAACAATTAGGCTGCAAACAACCCGATCACGTCCCTGTTCCTTTGCCAGATACAAGTTATTGTCGGCCTGTTTAAGCCAGTACTCTAAGGAGTCGCTATAGGTGGCATTGGCAATCACAGCGCCGATACTCGCCGTGACATTAAAGCTTCGATGATCCTGCGGATTGATGATCACAGTGCCTGCGAGCTGCCGTTTAAACTCATTGAGATGTGCTTCGACTTTCAAGGCATTACACATAGGTAAAATCAGCAAAAATTCCTCGCCGCCGTAGCGGGAGATCAAATCAATATCTCGCTTGAAGAGCGAGGTTAAGAGTTCAGCAACCACTTTTAAACACTCGTCGCCGCCCAAATGGCCATAAGTATCATTGATTTGCTTAAAATGGTCTAAATCCAATATGGCAAGCGTCATGGCATCTTGACCCCGTTCGCACATCTGTTGGATAAGTGGAAATTGATGCTCGGTATAGCGGCGATTATAGAGATTCGTCAGCGGATCGCGCTCGGCTAAATCCTTTAATTTCACATTAGCGGCCTCTAAATCTTGGGTGCGCTGTTGTACTTTTTGTTCAAGTTCTTGTTGGTGTTCGAGTAAGGCTTGTTGGTTCGAGGCCAAACTTTCATACAAGCTGTAGATTTCTTTAGGGGTGCTTTTATCGAGTAGATCATGTTCAAACTTCTCGTCGCTGGCTTTTTCTTGCTTAGCGGGACCGAAATGCTGCGCTAAAAGCGACAGAGGTTCGGTCAGTAACTTACTGATAGCTTTAGTAATAAAAAAGGCACCGACTAAGGAGCAAAACAGCAAAATCACCGTGTTGACATATTGGCGCTCAGCTAGTTTTAGAAGCGGCACAAAAGGTTCTAAAACATAGAGTTGCCACCCATTGTTTAACTTATGCTGGGCATAGATATACTCAGGAGTATTTGAATCTAGGTTATGCAGGTTCATCAGTTGAAGCCGGGCGCGATAAATCTCACTGCCTTTGCTGAATGACAAGGAGCTGAGCGGTGCTAGTCCTAACCCTTCGGAGGCATAAATCAGATTATTGTTCTCATCTGTCAGTAAAATAGATTGCTGCTCATGATGTAGATTTTGTTTATCTATGCTGGAAAAATAGCGTAAATCTAAGCTGCCTTCGACTATCCCTCTGGCTTGATTGGGATCATTTTGACTAAAAATCGGGGCACTAATGGCAACAATCACGTCATTACCAAAACCTCTGCCGATAAACGCAGGTGATACAAAGGTTTTATGGTTATAAAACGCTTGGGTAAAGTACTCCCTATCGCTCACCGAAGAAATGTCAGAGAGACTGTCTAATTTTACTATATTGGCTATCGGACTGGCAGCGAGTAAGTTGCCTTGTTCATTTGCAATCAGCATTGTTTTAAAGCCTTGATTACTATCGTGTATGCTCGACAGTAATGCCTGCCCCTCATTGATATCTGCATTCGACAGGCTCAAAAACTTGGCAGTGCTAGCGATGACTTGGGTGTTGTAAGCGAGATAGTTGTCCGTTGCATGGCTCAAATGGGTTGCCGTATCGTCCAGATTGCGATTAATCATCACTTGTTGGTTGTCGATAAAAAAGTGATTAAAGGCTAAGGACGAAACTAATAAACTCACAGTAATGATTAAGGTAAACAAGTAACTGAGCTGCGAGCTAAAAGTGCGCCGGTTAAGATTGGTCAGCTTGCCTTTAAAATGCCATAGGCTTGGAATAGCAACCACACAGAGTTCACCAATTGCAGCGTAAATCATGCCATTAACGGCTTGTTTTATCGCAGTAAAAGGAATGTGACTGGCGGGCATTTTAGCAATGACAGCCACATAAATGGCTAACAGCGGGATCCCCAATAACACCCAATAACTTACACTGGCATAGAGTATTTGAATATCTCGGCGCCTTGCAAAACCAAGCCATAATGCTTCGAGTAAAAACAGTAAATACACATGCGGGCTCGACCACACGATCATGAGTCCCGTTGCGGTAAATAGGGCGGTGATCAATGCATACCAAGGCCCTAAGAGTATTGCCACTATCACAACGGCCACGTTGCCGAGAATCAATTGCACATTGGCGAATAGAGGGATGGGAAAAAGATTCAGGACTAAGCCGAATACACCTAGAATAATGGCCAGTCTGAGATGGGCGGTTTGGAATGTGGGTAGATGCAAAGAAAAGTCCCTTTGAAAATTTGCTTCTGTTAACTGTTTGTGATTATGGCACAAATAAATACAGTGCCTCTATTTCAGAGCTTCAATTGAAGCCCCCAATATAAAGCTATAACAGAAATGAATTTGTAGAAACTGATTCTGGGAACGGATTAAAGAAACGAATTATTGATATTGAGACAAATTATAGAAAGGAATAGTGCCACCGATTTATCTAGGTAAACATAGGGTGAATTCTGGTCAGCAACAGATTGATGATTAGCAGAGTCAATGGATGAGGCCATTTCCGAACGGTTATCGACGAAAATTGTGTCATTCAGAACATAAACTAAGCAGTCGATCAAAGAGATGTAATGAAGCCCTTGCGCAGTTGCAAGGCAATTGCTACAGTTCTGGCTTACTTAAGATAAACCCCATAAACAGTATCTTAGGTGATGAGTGATTGGATAAGTTAGGTTGAAATAGCCACTAAGTTATAACTGACTAAATCAAGGCTGATAATACAATTCACTTAAAAAATTTCGGTATGTAGCGCAGCCCGGTAGCGCACTGTCATGGGGTGTCAGGGGTCGGAGGTTCGAATCCTCTCATACCGACCAAATTCATAAACAAAAAAGCCTGCAATCTTAATCAGTTGCGGGCTTTTTTGTGTCTATAATTTGGCTTTTTACTGCTTAGAGGTGGTGAAACTGTGGTGAAATCGGGGTGAAACGGGTTTCAGAATTACAGTGGTCAAGTGCGCTGGTTGCATTAGTTTTATTAATGGCTGAATTTAATTTCAGCGTGAGGTACTTCGGTCCATTGCAGATGATCCCGCACATAGATTTTGGTGGACTTAGCATCGGTGTGAGCCATTCGGCCTTGAGGATCAACACCCATATCAGAAAACAATCTGGCGGAAAGCGCACGGATCTCGTGGAAGGTTGGGCGCTGGCTCATTTCTAAATGATTGAACAACGCTAACTCATCCCTTAATGCTGAAAACGCTCTGCTGAGATAATTAGGATCGAGCTGATAGCGGTGATCAGTCGCTTCACTTTGCTTATTGTGTTTGTCTGGTCGGCGATGAACCACATAAGGACAAAGCACTCCATCACGACTTTTATCAATAACGGCCTTTAATACCTCACCGATAGGGATTGCCACATGGCTGGCTTCTTGCTCTTCCACTTTTTGGCGATGAATAAATAACGTGCCGTAAATGCCATCGACAGGTTCATCAAACCATAGGCAACCACATTGGCCTTCCTTAGGTTTTTTAATGCTGTATTTTATCCGCGATACTTCAAGGCGTGCTTGGGTTGATTGCAAAGCAAGGTCCATCGCCGTTTGTAACCACAGTGGCGCAGCAGCATGGATTTGTTGATACACTTCAAAGCTTAAGCGTTGGCGTTCCTTACCTTTGGTTTTGCGTTTTTTCATCTTTCGAGAGGCCGGATTATCTAACATGATGGACTGGTCGATCGCGTAGTTAATCAGTTTCTCCAAAAATCCAAGTTTGCGGTTATGCACATTGGGGCTGGCATCAGGATGGTATTGGTTTAGATAGCCGTTGATGTGCTCAAGGCTAATATCTTGGCTGCTAACCTCAGCAAAATAGGTTTTAACCCGTTCGGCATCGTTGCGCATAGTGCTGCCCAGTTGCTTACTTGGTGCTTCCTCTTTAAAAATCAACTCTAAAAGGCGGTCCACATGGCTGGCAAAGGACAGTCCATCAGCTTGAGGTGAGGCGCATGAGGCTTCAATCAATTGATCCACCGTTAACCCAACGGTAGGTCGCATAATGCGGTTGTACTCAACCGCAATTTGAATCGCCTGCACTTTATCTTTACCTAATGTTTTGCGAACACCATTTACCAGCGTAAAGCGGTAAGTGCCCTTGGAGCTATCAAACATTAGATGCTGAGGCAGATTTTTATTATGCGACTTTTTTGGGCGTACCATGTTAATTACCTTGAGGCTGCAATTAAATCAGACACCGCGCTGCTAACGGCGGGCGCCACACCAAAGTGCTGGTCTTCGTAAACATAGACCTTGTTATCTACAATGAGCCCGCGAATCACTCCACGTAAAATCCAACCTTTAATGGTACGATTTTGAGGCGCGGAATTGGCAGCAAACTCACGTTCAGACCACTCACTGGCCCTCATTAGTTTGGAAGGTTTTTTAAATGACATATTAAACTCCACTTAATTCAATTCGTTAAGGTTATCTGCTTTTAAACTCATCCTATCTAATCGAGTAATCACTGCTTGCTCACGTACTTGAACAGTTGATAGATCAAACTCAGGGCGCTTACTCAGCATTGCCACTTGTTGCTCGAGCTCGACAATTCTGGCTTTAATCTCAATGTTCTCAGCGATAGCTAGGTTAAGTCTGTCATTCATCGTCATGCTGCACCTACCTGTGTTAAACAGCCTTCATCCTCATCTTCTTGCCATTCACCTGAGTCGATTAATGCTTTGGTGCATTGACTGCAAATCTGATGGATACTGCCGCAATGTTCGACAAAGGTTGGTCTATGTGCTTCACAGAAATAACCCTCGCAGCTGATCTCATCTTCGCCATGCATACCACCACACGCATAAGAAAGGCCGCGGTCGATTTGTTTGTGGCAACCCTGATGATCACAGGTTGCTTCGAAGGCATAACCAATGGGTCTGCCGATACTATCTTCACCACAATTTGACCAGCTCATTGCTTACCATCCTCAATGTAACGATGAAAATCATCCTCGCCACACGTTGCAAACTCCTTTTCACAATGCGCCCATGAACAGACAAATTCGTTTTCGCATAGATCTGATGCGTAAATCGTATTTTCACCGCCACAGTGTGGACATGAAACTATTAGCCCAGCAGGCTTTGCCATCTTCTTCATTGTTTACCACCATTTGTAACGCTTTTTTCTTGGCCGCAAATTTTTAGAAGCTCGTTCGCATCAGTTATTGCACTCTCGATTCCTAGGCACTGTGGATAGTCATTACTTAGTACTAATAGGTTTGGCAGTGCTTGTGTAGATATGAAAGTTTTGAGCTTATCCACCTGCATCGCCAGCTGGCCGCGCTCAGCTGTTAGAGTGTCAATTTCTTGCGCTGCCTCAGCCGCAAGATTCTTTTCACCACGACGAGATAAGTCGTCTTGATCTGTAGCGAACTGCTTTAGCCGTTCAGATAGTGAAAGCTGCTTCATGCCGCTTCCTTATCTTTCGGGGCGAAGAACAGTGCGACGGGGCCATCTTCGGTGTCGTGAATGCTCAGCAAGAATGAGCCGGCCTTGTCGCAAACGGGTTGCCAATCGCTGATATCGGTGTCGCCCTCGTCAAAGTAGCGCTCGATGAGGTTTTCAGGCGCGTCGAGTTCAAACCAAATCGCCACAAACTCGCCGCCTTGGCGTGCGGCCCATGCTTCACACTCCACACGGGTCACACCTTCATCCCACTCGGGCAAATCTGGATGGGTCCAATAACCTTCTTCACGTTCTACAGTTGCTGCTTGTATCGGGTTCATGCTGCTTCTCCTTGGCGCTGGGCTTGATATGTTTGCCATGCGGGCAAATCAGTGTTTGATACTCGCCAATCAAGCTCGCCAGCCTTGTCATAGGCCACTGAGCCGCCATATTGAGCACCCTCAAAAGTGAATGTCGCAGTGCAATACAGTTGTGGATATGCACCGTTAAACGCCGTGAAGGTCAGATCAGGGCGCAGTGATAACAGCTGTTGCTTAAAGGCTTCGGCCTTAGCATTGTGTTCCGTGATGTCAGCTTGCTTTTGTGAATGGCACGCCGCGTTGCAATAAAACGCCTCGCCAATGCAGATCACCGCTTCAATGTCCGTCGCATTGCCTTCATCGTCTTCGGCTTTAATTGGGTTGCCGCAGTGGTAACAGGTAAAACACCAACCATCCGCCAGTAACACTTGATAAGGCACGTTGCCTTGCGCAGCGTATTGGTCATATTCAGGGCAGCGAGTAACTGACATATCATCTTCAAAGGTCAGATTGAGTTCGCCCGCACCTATGCGGCGAGCGGCGGCAGCATGTTGATGAAACACAATGCACGCGGCGCCCTCGCAATGTTCTTGTACTTGAAACGCTTTAATCTTGGGTGTGCTCATGCTGCTTCTCCTTTTATCCTGAGTTTTGATTCTGCGTTGAGTGCGAATACTTCGGCGTCGGCTTGGCCGAAATCGCTGCACTCGATGGCGTTAAAAGACTTACAAATGCCCCAGCCGTGATAGTTGTTGGGGGTGTACTTCACTTCGATTTGTTGCTGTTCGCACATCAAGGTGGAGTAGGGCTTAGATAACGTGACCACACCCGCTTTAGTGCTGAACGTATTCATGCCGCCTCCTTGTTTTGGTTGTCGCTTGCTTGGCTGACAGGTTGGTGGCAGGGTAGGCGCATAGGGTGATATCGGTACGAATACACTATGGTGCGGCTAATGCCCTTGGCTAAGTTGGTTAAGCCGTTGCCCAATGCTTGCCAGTACAGGCAATCTAACGCGCCGAGCGCCAGCGCGATTTTGATGCTGTCGCCCGTTTTGGCCTTGAGTAACAGGCTTAACTTATGGCTGCGATAATGATTTAGCAGATGGCGAAACGCCGCTGATTGAGTCATTTAGGCCACCTGCTTCGGTTGCAAAGGGCTTGATTGCAAATGAGTTAATTGCAGCTTGGCCCAGTCGATGGCCTTAATGGCCTCGACCGTGGCGGCGATTTGCTCTAGCTTCTTTTGCCCGCGCATAAAGTTTGAAAGCTCAATACCGTGGCGAGCCGCCGCACGTTCGGCGGGCAGGGCGCTGGTGTAATGCAGCGTTAACGCCGCAATCACCTCGGGCGAACTAATGCGGGTGAGTGACAGCAATAACGCAACGCGCTCTTGTGATTCAAAGCCTGGGAGTAAGTGGTTCATGCTGCCACCTCGTCACATGGGTATTGCTTCCTTACATTGTTAATCGCGTCTTCCATGCTGGGATGGCGTTCATGCATTCGGCCTTCACGCTGATGGCGCTTATGTGCAACGAGCTTTAACATACGTGGGCCCGATGGCTCGATTTGAAAGCGGATCATGCGGTCATGTGCAAGAACGACGGCAGTCGTGAGGGCGCTATAGTCGAAGGTAGACATGTAATGCGCGCTAGTACTGTTGATTGATAACCCGTGCTCACCACAGGCTTGGATTTTGCCAAACATGTGATTGCCGCCGCCGTGTATGTCACACAGGAAATCAAAGCACTCACGTTGATCTGCATTGAGCCAAGGGTAATGTTTGGCATAAAAATCATGTTCGTTGCTCATGCTGCCTCCTTGCTTTGGGTGGCTTCGTCGTATTGGCGGATGGCAAACACAATCGCGAAACAGCACCAGATAAAGCGATAGGTGAAAGGGTCTTTCCAGCCATCCCAAAAATCATCTAACGTCATGCCGCCCGCATCTTCCTCATCCCAATTATTGAGGCGATAAACCACATCCCACTCGGCGTTCTCGCGGTTTTGGGTAAACTCCTTAACGGCATTGGTCGCGCTGTTAATTGCCTCAGCCTCTTCTTCGTTCGTTGGATCCAGCCCTTCAATAAACCACTGCAAAAACTGCTCAAGGCGTTGATCGGCTTCCTTGGCATCAAACTCGCGAGTGCCGTCGGTTTTACACTCAGCCAGTACCTTTTCTTCCCAGTAACTCGCATTCACACCCCAGTCATCACCGCTTTGGCGAAAGAAGCAAAACATGTCCTGCACCCGAGAAAATACGTAACAACCCATATCGCCACTGATGCACAGATGCTGCGGCCATGTGGTGATCTCAAAGCGATGATCAAAGCTGCCTTGGCTGAGTACCATGTGCCGGAACACCCCATCATCCTTAAGAATGGTGAGTTGATGTTCGGCCACATCGCTTAAAAATGACTCTTTCGTTGGGTGGTTCATACACTATTCCTTCCTTTTGAATCAGCAGGGCTAGGCTGCGGCTTCGCCGTTAAACACCACCAGATTGATGATGGGTTTCTTGGTTTTGGGGTTCACCTTGTCCGACAGCTTGTGATAGCGAATATGCACATCGCGGTGGGCTTCTTGGGTCATGGCTAACACGATATATTGCTGGCACAGCGCGGGCGTCGATAACGAATGCGACAGGCGTTGTGGCTTCATGGTTTCAAACAAGTGCTGCGCCATATCATCCAACTTGGCTTGGTACTCGTCGGGGCTTAGTTGACGGCGGTTAGGGTGCGCGCCAACTGAGGTGCTGCACTTTTTGGCCGCTTGATTTTTCGCTAAGGTCATGGACACGCCATAAACAAAAAACATAATTGCCTCCAACAAGGTGAAACTGTCGCCGTAATCGTTACAGGGATATGGACCATCACCCCTTGGTTGCTTTGCCTTGGCTGCTTTGCCATATAGCCTAAATCGTGAATGTGTGCGGCGGCTCTGCGGCTCTACTGCTTAGCGGCCGATTGGCGTGGCTGTCGTCATAGTGTTCAGCGGATGCACATTAGTGACGGCTTGCGAGTCGTTGCGCCACACCATCACCTTGCCGTACAAACCTTGTTGGGGCTCAGTAAAGCGCAGGCAGAAGTTCAGCCCGAGTTCGCCCGTGTGACGAATGAACTGGCGGTAAAAGGCGGCGCTTGGGTGGTGATAGGCAAAATGCTTGACCAGCTCATTGCAACGGGCTTGCACCCGTGGGCAATCCATCGGGTCGGTGTGGCCCTTGGCCAGCGCCATCAAGCAGGCAAAACGTATTGCAACCAGTAGACGAAACTCATCGCGTTGCTTAGGTGTGGTGTGAACTTTCGCTAGAATCATTTCCTTGTCCTCGGTAGTGCCCATTGAGAGCAAAGCTCGAAAGGGCGGTCAGTCGTTTATGGTTCAGAATGTCAGTGCTTGGTATTAGCTTTCTGTTGGTATTGATAGTAATCACGCATTGTGATTGTGTCAACACGTTTCGTGTTTGTGGTGGGTGTGTGATTTGTCTGTATGAATTGTGTTTATAGTTCTCGGGCTTGGAAGCTTAGATCTTAAACGTTAGAGAGTTTTATAGTTGCGCACCATAAACGTTATGGCTTATAAAAAAGAAGAGGGTTTTAGTTAGGTTCAAATTAGATGTTGGTTTTAGTAGGTTAATCAATGTTTTAATATATTCTGCCAACCATATTTACAACTTGTAAACACTCTAGGTAACTGCTGAAGGAAGAAGAATATTTAAGAAAACTAATATATAGATGTAGGTGATAATTCGAGCAAGTTATGTTTATGTAGCTGGTATAACTCTTTAAAATTATTTAAAAATCAAACAAACACGATTTAGAGTGTTATTTTTTAAATATTCGATTTAATTCATTCAAATCAAGGAAGTGACCAGTAGCAAACGAAGACGCTAGACTTGATAAAAGCGTCCAGTATTCTCTTATATTCAGGGAATGATTTTCTAGTACAAAAGACATAAATTGAGCAAAGCGTTCTTCAGTGCTATCTCCTTCCAAATCGCTTATTGCTATTCGGCAACAGTAGTTAAATATATGTTCTACATATCCATCATAGGATGCATTTTTTGCTCTACCACCATTGATTATTTCTCCATCTTTGCATCCATTAATTATTATATTTCCAACAACTTCAGATAAGAAGTCTAATGTAATCTCATTAGTTCCTAATTTATAAGAATGAACATCGCATTTCTCTAGGAATTTATACACTAAAAAGTTATCTATTCTACTTGAGGATTTTGATAGCTCGATAATATCGTTATAGAATATTGGAACAGGAGCTCCATAAAATAAATTAAGGCTAATTCCGCGCTTTCTTTTCTGGAAGCATGTATTATCTAGGAGGCTACTAACAATTGATTTTATGTTTACGGTAGAGTAAGAAAACTTTGAAGCTAATAAGTTCATTTTGTTATCAATGCAGAGCCATGGCAAGTCATTTGCAACCGATATCTGAAAGGTTGAATATACTGTTGCGTCAATTAAGTCTTTAATTTTAATTAAGTTTTCAGGTGTATCCTTTGGATTTAAAGCTTCTGTTTGAGAAGTGCTTATCAACTCTTTAAGTTCTTGAATTAAAGAAGTTAAATCATTTCTAACATCTGCGGCTGTATATTTAAAAAGGCCATTTTCTGTGTAATCTAACGATAGGTAGTCATCTCTAGTAATATCTGTCATCCATTGTTCAAGGCAGTACTTAGATTGATCTGTCATTACTGTTTCGATTGTAGATTTTGATAAAGTTGAAGCTGCACCAATTAATGATAAATAAACTGCGGTATAGATATCAATGACGACTCTATCTGGATTTTTAAGACCTTCATCAAACAATTCTAAATATTTATTTGAATCATTAGACTTAAGGTGAGCAATAGCGCTTTTAACTGGGCAATTAGGGTTTGCATAGTGGCCTTTCATAACGAGAGGAATATTGGGGTTATGTAAAACATCATTCTGTTTCATTCCGTTGTGAGAGAATTTTTTAAATACTTTCTCCATAAAAGGAATGAAATCTTCTTTATCGCTAGGTAGAGTCAACAACCAAAATGCATCTGTTCCGTCATTTATTTCATCTCTTATCTTTATCGCTAATTGAAATGCTGCGATGTATGGTTGTAAACGTTCAAGTAGTGTGATGTTTTCCATCGTTTCACCCACTTGCATTTTTTCGAGTAGCTTACCAATATGTGAGTCAGCATCCAATAAAGATGAATGATTCAGATTTATATTCCTAACTAGTACTTTATTCCGCGTCTGAAATCCCTGTGAATAAATTACTCCTCCACGACAATGAATAGGTACATAAGGATTATCATATACCCGTTCCTGACTGATCAAAGTGCTAAAGTGAATCTGTGTTAAGAGGGAGGCTACTTCATTAGGATCCTGTACAAACCAATCTACAAGAATTCTCTCAGCCATATATTTATCAATATTTGTGGCAATTTCATTAATTAGGGGGATCTTAGATTCACAATATGTTTCTAACATTTTTTCAGGGATTTCAAATACAATTTTTTTACGTTCTTCGATTGATGTGCCGCTAAGTCGAGATGTGAATAATAAAAAGTACCAAGAATATGCATTGTTGGCGTCTAACCTGATTGAGTGCTGAGCAGCGCGAATTGATGGAATATAAGATTTGAGCCGTTGATATAATTGTGCCTCAATTAGCCAAAGTGATGTAGATTTATCTTCAAAACAAATTTCATCTAATTTGTTTTTTAAAATTTCATATTTTTCACTTGCCAGTAATGCATTTAAATAGCATTTGTAAATAGGTGAAAGCCAAGGCGAGTCTGGTAATAAAATACTCAACAACTCAACGGCACATAGTGGTAAATCTAACCGTAGAAAGTCGTCACATAAATTAATCACGGCAGCAGGATGAATTTCAATATATCTTTCTATATTGTAAGAAAGGAAATTTTCTGCTAATTTTTTTACATTATTAATGTCTAGTTTATTTGTTATTTTGCAAATTTTTGCTGTTAAACTGAGTGTTAAAAATGAATTAAACAGGTCGTCACCTGTCTCTATTCGACCTCCATTGTCAAGCCATTTGTTAATAGCGGTGATTGATATCTTATTATTCTCCACCGCTAAGTTTAGTTCAGCATATCCTTCAATATCTACTTCGTTGTTAGATAGTTCAAATCTAGATTTATATTCGGATGCTTGATGTTTTTTATTCAGGTGATTATTTATGAAATCTGGATTTATATTTGAAATTTGATCTCTATGTTTATCAAAAAATTGAAGTAATCTTCTGTCTAAAAAGGAAGTAATACTTAAAAGATTCATTAGAGAATAAATATATCTTAAATCTTGGTTGTCAATGTTTTTAATCAACTGTTCTATTAGGCTTTCTACTTGTAGTTGGATGTTTTTCTCTATTAAGAAATAGTGTTTAGAATTACATTTATTTGCAATTGAAATACTAGATAAATAAAGAATAAGTGTTTTGCTATTGCTGGAAGGGTAACTTTCATTAAGAAAGTTGCTAATTTCTACAGCAAGTTCTATATTGCCTATTCTAAATGCACCTCTTGCTAAACCTGTTAATTCTTGCTCAGTTAAGTTGTACTTTATATTACTCCCGTATTTATTTACAATTTCTTCTTCATTAGCAAGGAATTCAAAAAATACTTCTTCAATATAAGGTGAGCTTTTTTTAATTAAATTGTACCGTTTTCTTGCTATTTCTGGTTGTTTTTTAGACTCGAATTCAATCAATATTGATGTTATTATTGTTTCTATATTATTTGAGGTTAGTGTACTTAGAATTTGTGTGAGCTGGTGCTTGCTCTCTGTTATTACTCCATTTGCTAGTTCTATTTTTATAGAAAGCGCGGATAGCAAATTTCTAGTATCGCCATTAAGAGATTCAATGTTTTTTAGAATATTAATTTTTTCTTTTGCAGTTGAAAATAATCTGAATCTAATGTCGCGCAAAATATTTTCGCTTACATATTCTAGATTTTCTGCTTCAATGTATTTTGTGCTATCTATGTTTCTCAGTAATTTAATTACTGTCACTTTAAATAGTTGGTCGTGTTTTGAACACACAATATCCATGCTATCTGAGAGATGTATTATATGTTTTAGAGCTGCATCTTCATCAATTAAAAAAAATTCTTGAGGACTTGAAATTTTATCTTTCACAAAGTGCCATTGTTCTATAAGAGCTTTTACCCAGTCATCCTTTTCTGGAATTGTAAAATTATGTAGTTTAGAGCGAAGTATTTTTAGGCTTTTACGTTCTTTTAAGTCTTCATCAAGGATATGATCAGGGAAAAGTGCATAGGAGGAAATTAAGTTAGCATCTATTGGAAGTTCTTGAGCCCATTTATCTATTGCTGAATGCAGCTCGGATATGAGAGGATTGCTCATAAATATACATAATATTTTATCTGATAGCTTTGTTCCTGCGTAACCAAGCAACCATCCCTCAAATGCTCCAACCACTTTAATGCTCCTTCACTCTAATGAAATAATTATTATAGCAACTTTATACAGTATTACCTTCAATAATTTCTTTGCAATTCATTGTTGAGGCCATCTTTAGTTTTCCTGTCATATTTTAAACAGCTCTTATAATCGGAATTTAAATTAGGATTTTTATTTTTTATGAGTTTGTTTAGAACGATATTTATTATAGCGAAATTAAAATAAGCTATTTAATACCATACACTCAAATAGTTATTTGCTAGTTATTCCAGATGTTCAATACAGACCACCAAAATACCCAACCTATGATCTTAATTTCGCCTATCTTCTCTGGTTGGATAAATTCATCTGGGAATTCATCATTATTATAACTTTTGATTCGAATCCCTCCGCCCGGCGTACGGTAGAGCATTTTAACCCTTAGCATACCGTCGTGATCGATGGCGTACATTTCGCCATCAACAATACTCTTTTTGCTTGTATCGACTCCGACCGTGGTGCCATGTCGTAGGACAGGTAACATGCTGTTGCCAGATACTGTTACACAAGCGGCATGTTGGGGATCAACATTACTCTTTTTTAGAGTGGACTTAGCAAAGCGTAGTTTGCACCCGCCATTTTCTTGCACAAAAGTAGAACCATTACCAGCGGCTAATTCAACTTCACGAAAAAATGGCAAAGCGACCTCATCATCCTTAAGCGGTGTATCACCATCCCACAGATCAAAACCAGCATGCCATTCGGCATTTGACTCTGGTTTTGTTTTGGTATTTGAGTCATATGAATTATGGGAATTACCATACAGAATTTCAGCAGGACTCACACCAAGCACTTTTGCCAATATTTCCGCGTCGATGGCACTAACCGCTCTTGTACCTGCTTCATAGTTACCAACACGAGATTGAGATTTCCATCCGCAAAGGTTTGCCAGTTCGGCTTGACTTTTAATGCCAGCATTCATTCGAAGCCGTTTGATGTTTTGTCCAACTCGTTTTTTTAAATCTTCAGATCCCATTATAACCACCAACGATAAAGTCTCGTTTTAAGAATATCACGATATGTGATATTTGATTTTTTCGTTTTGTGTTTACTTGTAAACACGATTCGTGTTTAATGTGGTTAAATCAACATTGAGACTGGATAGCATGAACAATATTTCCACTTACCGTAAGAAAGCCAATTTGTCTCAATCTGATCTAGCGAGGGCAATTGGCAAGACTCAAGGGGCGGTTGGCAACTACGAGGCCGGTATTAGAAACATCGATCTTAGTACTTGTTGGGAAATTGTAAGAGCGATTAACCAGTTGGGTGTTGAATGCACTTTTGCAGATGTTTTCCCCGAACCATCAGGCGACACCAATAAGGCCGTTTCGCTTGCCATTTAATTGAACGTTAACAGAGAGAGGCTTATTAGCATGAAAACCAATTCACGTAAAAAAGATAGCCGTTTGAATTTGTTGATGAAAACGATTCATCGGGTATTGGAGTTACCCAAGATGACGCGCTTTGCGCTGGCGATAGATTTTGTTGCGGCGGTTGAGCGCCTCGGGCTGAGTGAGGTGCTGGCGGCGGAGGGCATTAGCTTTGCGAGCACGCAAGACGTACATAACGATGCGCGGATAAATGCCCAAAAGCTGTTCCGTTGGCTCGGCCAGTACGAGGGTCAACATCCGCAGGCGGATCGCTTGTTTCATGTTGAGCAAGCACTGGTGGCAGCGCTGCCCGAGCATTTGCGGGTGCAGTATCTCAACGATGTGTTTGGTTGCACTGGGGTGACGGTCATTGCTGACCGCATGAATGATGGCCATGTGTTGCATGTGGCCGATATGGCTGCATCGTTAACCAAAGAGAACGCCGAGGCGCAAGTGGCGGTGATCCACTTGGGTTGTGAGCCCAAGCGCGAGCAGTTAGTGGCGGCGCACCGCGAGTTAAAAGAGTCGGCGGCGACCACGCAAGCCAGCATGGCGGCGTTAGAGCTGGCGTATCCGTATTTAGCAAGTCATGGCGGTAAGGCGGCGCAATTCGCGGCCGAGAAGTGACCGCGATGCCGCAATCGAACCTAAATATCAATGTTATCGCCCGCGCTAAACCTGAGTTGCACCAGCAGTTGATCCGCTTGGGCGACATGATCGGCGACGGTTTGCATTTAGAACCCGATGGCAAATGGATTGCGAAAGAGTATGTGAAAGTGGCGCGGGCGTTAGGGTATCGGCCTAAACGGGCTAATCACAGCGCACAGATTAATGCGGTAATGCTTAAGCGGGTGGCTGATGTGCCGTGTGGCCAGTGCGGTTTGGCTTTAAAGCAAACCAAGTCGGGCTCAAAACGCGCCGTGTGTGCCAATGGGCATAAGTGGCAGTTGTTGAAATGAGTTGTTTGAATGACTTGTTGAAATGAAAGAAGGAGTGAATGACATGTTCACAAATCAGTTAAGTGATAACTGGGCGCGTAAAAAACGCCGTTATCAAATTGCCCGCCACAGTTTGGCGACCGATGCGGGCTTGATACCTAAGATGAAGTGAGGAGGATAAACGATGTTTGATCCTGAATCTTTAATTTGTTGTTTGGAGGGCGGCGCCGCGTGTTCGGTACATGGGCAAGTTAGCCGTGCTGATGGGCCCGTCGTGGCCGCGCTTACCGAGATGGAAACCGCGCAAGTGACGTTACTCGTGATGCAAGCAAAGCAGTTAATGCTTAAGGCGATGGCGCTTAAATCTAAGTCGAACATGCCTAATAGCACTGAGCCTAATGTGGCTGAGCTTAGCGCTAATGATCCTAATGTCCTTGAGCTTAGCGCGGCAACCTCTGAACGGGCAGCGTTAAGTGGCGTGAACATGGGCAAAGACATTGCCTGTTTTCATGGGCATACCACGGCGGAGTTGTTTAGGCGAACGCAGGTGGGCCGAATGGTTGAGGTGTTAAGGAGCTGCGATGAATTGCAGCATAGTCGCCCCGAGCGTTGGGCGGTTATCGCGACCGACATAGTGGATAAGGCGTTGCTGGGCAGTAGCAAGCAGTTGTTGCTGCCGACGGTGAGTATCGATTGGATTATGAATTATCTGTTGATGGAAGAACAACGTGCGGAACGTTCTATTGCGCTATTGGCAGCGGATGTAGGCGCGGCTGATGCGAGTGCGGCTAATGTGAATGCCACTGATATGAGTGCAATCGCGAAAAGCCGCAACGTGCACATTAAACGGCGAGATTTTTTTAGCCAGTTGCGCAGTAACTTGGCGCACGAGGTTTACTTGCTTGGCAGTGAAGGCGAGCGAGCGGAGGGCAACGGGGCGCATTGCAGTTGATCCCGTTGTTGTAGACATAAGAAAGCCCGCT
>NZ_VXCT01000031.1:0-59392 GCF_052850535.1 Shewanella sp. 1180_01 | reverse complement strand
GTATGAATAGCATGCCAGAGTATAAAGCTTGTCATGCTGAAATTAGAAGTGATACACGCTGGAACGCTATTAATAAAGATGTGGTCTACATTGATTTTAGGGCAGAATTAAGTTCTTTCGATAAATTCTTTTATTTTGGAAAATTTGAAAAAAAGGCAAAGTATAAGATCAAAACAAGATTTTATAAGGCATCGTTCAAAAGCGCTTCGCCAACATATTGATGATAACACTAATTTCCCCATAACCTGGCACTGTCGCACAACTAAATCAGTTGTAAATCTTAATGAAAATGAATTGTACTGGGTAAATAGGATTCTTGGTAAATCATATATTTTAGCAAAAATTGTTACGCATGATTTATATAACAATGATGGTTATTCTATTATTTTTACTAATTCAGATGAACGCTATACTGAAGCCGTGGCAGGTAGTGGTGAAGTATCTGTAGTCAATTGCGCTGTTAAAGTGCTCAGAGCTAATAAAGACTCCTTGATTTTGTTAGATGAGCCTGAAGTTTCTTTACATCCAGGAGCACAAATTGAACTTAGGAATTTACTTCTAGATGAAATTAGAAAGAATGGTCACCAAATTGTTTTATCTACCCATTCTGAGTATTTCGTTTATGGCCTTCCAAATAATGCTATAAAACTTTTTCAATATAACAATGTAGATGGAAGGTATTCAATCCTAAATGAATGTTCTCCACAGCAGGCATTTATTAGGTTAGGCTCAAAATCATATGGCAATAAAAAATTATATGTTGAAGATGAGCTGGCTAAGGCTTTGGTTGAAGAGGCTATAAAAGAGATTGATCCAGAGTTACTTAATACTTATTGTGTTATACCTTATCCTGGCGGGGCACCAACAATTATTAATAACTTGCTTGTCCAATTTTTAATAGATGATGATTTTAATGATGATATCGTGTTGTTAGATGGAGATATGCTTTCATCTATAAATGAGACTGATAGGGAAAAATATAGTGAAGAGCTTAATTTAGGTGAACTTGCTGTTAAGTTATATAGTCAAGATATACCCGAGTCTTCACATCCAGATTTAGATGATATACTGCAAAAACAAATTAAAGGTTTGGGGTGTGAAATTAAACTTCCTTTGAATGGCGGCAATGCAAGTAATACAGAACAAAAAATAGAATTCAAACTAAAAATACTGGACTTGTATCATGGAAGATTTAGATTTATGAATGTAGATACGCCTGAAGAGTTTATTTGGGAAATGGCTGTAGGTGATAGACCTACAAATATTGATGCAATTAAAGAAGATTTTACGATAGGGACATATAAAGAAAGATTTAGAGATGCGGTAATTTCAAATCTAGGTGAGGCTAATGCAGATGCTAAAGCTATATTTGCTTTGCAGATTGCTTTCTTGCAGAAAAGAAATAAACAACATCCATTATGGGGAAGTTTTAAAGAGCTGCTTTCAAGTATTTTAAGTGTTGAAAAAATGCACAGTTAAGATTTTGGTTTAAAACTATAAGTGAGATTTTTATTTCGCGTGATAGTATACATTTATAGCTCATGCCCACGGATTGAGTGGGCATATATTATAGGTTGTAACTGAAGAAATTTAAGCAGAACTTTGAATATAATGTATGAAATTTTTAGTTCTTCAATGCATATGTGTAATTTTTGCCCTGTTATAATAATTGATAATATGGTTTTCCTCTAAATAGGAGCCTCTAATTGCACTACATCATGCCGGTGTTACAGTAGCGTCGAGCTTTCCGATAACAAGATTTAAATGGATTTAGAATGCAATTGGCATTTAGTTATTTTGGGCGAGGCAGAGTGATTACAGTGACTTATTATTTGGAATAGCTATTTAGACAGATGACTATTTATTATGGTTCAGTAATATTTAGTTTGATAGATTTTCCATTGTTAATATAAAAGTTTATTTTTTTTGAGAATAAAAATATTCTATACTACGATTTGATGATTTTCTTGATTGTGTTTATTAACACTTTTCCTAATTTAACAGGAACTGCATTACCTATCTGTTTACCTTGTTGAGTCGAAGTGCCCAAAAAATTAAAGCTATCAGGGAAAGTTTGTAATCGAGCGGCATGACGTAATGTCATACCTTGGTTTTTCCAAGGGTGAACAAAACGGCCTTTAGAGGGGTTGTTACATCCTGTAGTGATGGTATTACTTGGTAAGTGGATCATTACTCGGCCATATACGTCTTTATGACCTTTATATCCATTTGAATGGCAGGGCAGCCTAAATTCTTCGCCAGCGTCTTCGCGGCTTCCATTTAAAGGTGTGGCTTCAAATTGCCTAATCATTTTGGGTGTTGGCCGCATTGTGATGTTACAAGGATCATCCTCTTTTACGGCTTCACCATATTCTAGGTTAAGTAGGAGATCTCTTGCTTCATCATCTGCAAGTTTAGTTTTTGATCGAAAATACTCTTCGATATATTGCTCAATAAGGTCTGCCGGTATTTTTTCAAATACTGTTGAGGCTGTTTTCCAGTAAGGTGATTTATTGCTAGCAGGTGAGAAGTGTGTCGCCGTTGGCGGAAAGTTTGAACCATCAATATTCAGGTCTTTACGTGTACCAAAAATAAAAACACGTTTACGGTTTTGTGGTGTGCCATAGTCTTTGGCATTGAGAATGTCGCAAAAGTGAATGGTATAACCGTGAGTTTCAGCGAGAGCTAGAAGCTGATTGAGATAGTTTTCATGGCGTTTCCATAAAAGTCCCGCCACGTTTTCAATCAAGAACGCTTTTGGGCGTAAACCATCAACAAAATCAAAATACTTTAACAGAAGCTGATTTCGGGGATCATTAATACCTGCACCGTTAATCCTATGAGTTGAGAAGCCTTGACATGGTGGGCCGCCAAGGAGCAAGTCCAATTTTCCTGCTTTGAGCTTTAACTCTTTCATTAAGGCGGGCAAGTCGACAGCATTAATATCGCCATTAATTAGCTTAGTTGGCGCTTTTAGGCGTTCAATGAGGTTACGTTGATACGTAACGGTAGCGGCTGTATCTAGTTCGATAGCTGCGATGACATCAATGCCACATTGATGTGCGGCAAGAGATAAGCCGCCAGCACCCGAAAATAGATCTATCGCTTTCATTAATTATCAGTCCAAACGCAAATTTCGAACCGCAAATTATACATGGCAAGCACTATTCCGCTAGCTTTTAGTTGGTGATTGAGGAGTTTGTAATTGTGATAAAAGTTAATGACTAACTTAATGTTCAAATCGTACAAAGTAACGACACATACTTAGAATCTAGAGCGTTTTTTTTTCAAAAACGCTTTTGGGGCTATAAGTACAGAAACCTGATAGAGCAGAGGCCATAATAGAATCGACATTGTTGCACCCGTGACCGTCTAAAACAGGGAGGTTTTAGTCGAGCCTACATGGAGGTATGAACGGCGTGTCACTGGGGAGACAATGTAGGTTAAGTGACTCATTTTATGTATCACTGTTTGCTCTCATTTTTAAATTTAACTCTTATATCAATTGGTAACGAATAATCCATCCATAAGTAATTAATCCTCTTTCGCCCTAAAACTAATAAATTGTTGTGCTTCTGCCAGTGCAAAATCAAAATGAAACGCTAGCCCTGATTGAATTTCTTCATTATCAAAGCATACGGACCATTCAAAGCCTCCCCTGAACCGATCTGGATTTCGTTCGATGTAGATCACGTATCCACACCATTCTTTTTCATAAGATACAAAATAAGCCTCTTCAAACTGGCTAACGGATTGGTATTCCATGATGTAAACCTAGTGTATTGGTGGGCTTATATTTTCAGTCATCGCTGTTTTATGTTCCACGGACTATGAGTCACATCAAACAGTTTTCTTTTGTTAGTCGGGCATTTATGTCGTTTGGGCTATTAGGTAATCAATGCGAGATGCTGCAAACTAAGTCACTGTTTCGAATGGTTGCGCGGCTGCAACTGGGGTCCGCTAAGCAGACCCTCCGCGCTAGGGACAGCGCGGTGGAGCCCCCATGGATGGGTTCACGGCGTGTCTGTGTGCTGGGCCAGTTGCGTAGCACTGTTACTGGCGGCTAATTAGTTTCAAGCTTGGTTTTTCAGCTTTGGGTGCATCGCCGCATTATCGCTACGGTTTAATATCATGGTTACCGTATTGAAACGACCTTGGCGCTCAGTTGCTGTTTTATCTGCTCTAGATAATCAATCAGTTCACTGGGTTGTTCAAATTCAAGCTGTAGTGTTGGCTGAGAAGCGGTACGAATTTCTGGGTGTATGTTGTCGCCGTCATTTACGGCCGAAATGATGGTGTAGCGGGGATAATCTTCTTCGCGACAAATGGGGTCGGCATAGTCTACCCAAAGAATAAAGTAGTCGCTTTTTCGTTTGAAATAAAAGCTGGGGCACATGTCATTTTGGTAGCTTTTATCAATGAGAAATTGGTATAAGCTTAGGTCGAAGCCAAGATCAAATTCATAGCCAAATGTTTGATGGTAAGCACTCATATTTCTGCCTTTAATCATCGCATTAAGTGATGTTAAGTATAGTTAAAGTATTTGCTTAACGAACTGTTTTATCTGGTTTAAATGTGTTTTCATTAGTCTGTTTTGGCTGTGTGGTTATGTTCGTTATAACCATTATGTAAAGCCGTATTTATCCTTAACCCTATCTAATAATTGCTTTATCTCTTTGCTAAGAACTCAATCAAAAATTCAATCAATACTGTCACTTTGGTTGGGAGGTATTTTCGTTGCGGATAGTCTGTGAGCGCCAGTATCTTCTTTAGAGAAAGTACCAACTAGAAAGCCATTCATATAAACGTCAAGTGCTGCCATTACCACTCCTGAGCCCATTGCTTATTGTTAGATGGGCCTGTATCACTGTCACTCGCGTTGCGAGGTTTGAGTTCTATTTCGAGTTCGAGGGCTGATAAGAGTTTGAAAAATGTATCAAGTTTAGTGCTGTCGGGATTCTGTTCGAAGTTGGAAATAGTGCCTTGGCGTAAGCCAATTTTCTCACCAATTTTAGCCTGGGAGAGTCCCTGTGATTGGCGAACATCTTGTATATAAGCGCTAAGCTGTTTGGTTGTGGTGATCTTCATCTTGAATTCCCATTATTTCCCAATACGCTTTAAAGTATAAACATAAATTAACACGCTATAGCGTATAGTCAATGTTTAAGACGTTGCAGCGTATAATTTGTTTATATACGTTATAGCGTATAAATAGGGGCTAAAAATGCAAGTGTAGTATTGATTAAAAACATAAATCTGATTGTTCAAATGATTCGCTATCTGCCGCTCGAGAGAGTCAGTCTGATGGTCTATTGTTTATTTTTCATAGGGGGGAAAAGAGAGTTGTCCTTCCTCATTACTGACAAGTGAAAATTTACCCTAACTTGCCACTCGCCAGCTTCCCCATCAAAAACTCAATCAATACACTCACCTTAGTCGGCAAATATTTTCGCTGCGGGTAAACCGCGTAGATACCATGTTCTGGGAGGGGATTGTCTGTGAGCAAGGCTTGTAGGCGGCCTGCTTGTAAGTCGGCGTCGACCATGAAGCGGGGCAGGTTGGCTATGCCTACACCATCGAGTGTGGCTTGGTGGATGGCATCACTATTGTTGACTTGATAGTTACCGTTCGGCTGGATGCGAGTGGGGCCCTGCGGGCTTAAGAAGGTCCATTCAACACCATCACGAAAATATGAGTAGAACAAGCAGTTATGTTGGCTAAGTTGCTGTGGCGTTTGTGGTGCAGCGTGGCGAGCAAGATATTCGGGTGAGGCGCAAATCACACTTAAACAAGGGGCAATTTTACGGGCAATCAGGCTGGAATCTGGTAGCTCGCCGATGCGAATCGCCAGATCGAATCCGCCAGCAATTAAATCGGTGGTCTTATCATCCATCTGCATTTGCAGCTGTATTTTCGGGTAACGGCGCAGAAACTCGGGGATTAAAGGGGCGATATGCAAGCGGCCAAATACCATAGGGACAGCGATGCGCAGACTGCCCTGAGGCGCTTGTTGTAGCTCGGAAATAGCGTCCAATCCGTCTGCTGCGAGTTTAACTGCAGGGCGAACGTAGTCGAAGTAGCGGGTGCCCGCCTCGGTAAGACTCAAGCTGCGAGTGGTACGGTGCAAGAGTTGAATACCCAGACTTTGTTCTAATAGGGTAATGCGTTTACTCACTGCCGATTTACTCAGCCCAAGCTTTTGACTTGCCTGCGAAAAGCTACCGCATTCCACTACAGTGACAAAGATAGGTAGTGCCGAAAAGTACTCCATGGTGTCCTTATGTTATCGCAATCCCCTGCCATTATTGTTGATGATACCTCAACAGTCAGTTTTTATTATCGTGGTTATCATTGCCCTTGATGCAAGGTAGACTAATGCACTTGCTGATTGCGGGTGTCGACAGTGAAGCCTAGTTATTTTCGGGCTCATCGCTCATGTTTATCGCTTATCTTGATTACTGCTAGGCAGCTAGCCACAGCATTGCCGCAATCGCCGATGTACCATTCTCAATGCCACTGAACGGCATGGGGATGGGTCTTAGCTATTTTGTCAGAAAGAGAGTTCCTATGTCCTTGCCTTACCAATGGATTTTGTTCGATGCCGATGAAACCCTATTTTATTTCGATGCTTTAAAAGGGCTTAAGTTGATGTTTAGTGAGTTTGGGGTCGATTTTACCCAAGCCGATTTTGACGAGTATCAGTTAGTTAACAAACCGCTTTGGGTCGATTATCAAGATGGCAAGATAACTGCCGCCGAGTTGCAGACCATACGTTTCGAGCCTTGGGCAGCCAAATTATCTGTCACGGCCATGACGCTCAATAGTGCCTTTTTATCAGCAATGGCCGAAATTTGTTCGCCGCTACCCGGTGCTCGCGAGTTATTAGCCGCGCTGCAAGGTAAAGCTAAATTGGGCATCATCACCAACGGTTTCACTGAACTACAAACCGTGCGATTAGAGCGTACAGGCTTGCAGCATCATTTTGATATTTTAGTGATTTCAGAAAAAGTCGGTATCGCCAAACCTGATGTGGGTATCTTCGAGCACGCCTTCGAACTCATGGGTCATCCTGAGCGCGATACTGTGTTGATGGTCGGTGATAACCCGCATTCAGATATCCAAGGCGGCATCAATGCCGGTATTCATACATGCTGGTATAACGTCCACGGCCATGATGTACCTACCGGTATCACCCCGCACTATCAAGTGAGCTCGCACCAAGAGCTATATAGTTTATTGTTCGGGTAAGTCAACAGGCACTCAGCTTATGCTGTGAAGTCACTTAGCGAGTCAGCACTTCACGGATCTTACTTGCTTTATTTTTACCTATACCACCCACTTGCATCAATGCCTCTTCAGATGCTGTTACGACTGCCTCGACACTGGCGAAATGGCATAAAAGTTTATTGGCGAGTTTAGGGCCTACCTCGGGTAGGCTTTGCAAGATGAATAATTGCTGATTTTTCTTGCGTTTGGGCTTACGTCCCGTGAGGGTTAATTCATGTTCTCTACGGTTTAACTGAGTGGCGCAAAAATACAGAATTTTGGCTGTTTCAGTTTGCGATAAACTGCGCAGTATTGGGATGTGGAAATTGATTGAAATCGAGCACAGCGCCCCGATTAACGCTTCTCTGCGTATCTGGTAACATGCGATATCTTGTGTATAACCTTCGATAAGCAGGGCGGTATGATTTGGGCTCTGGGCTAATCTGGCCACCTGTGAGAATAGGCGCCCATCGCATAATGATTGCACGAAATCGGGCAACGTTTTACGTTCAATCAGCCAACCATTGAGTTGATAATCACCCAATTTTAGGCGTTTTTTGATGAGTGAGAGATCTTCGTGCAGTGACAGCTCATAGATGATTTTTTCTGCATGTTCTCTATCGTCATAAAAGAGAGGGATTTTAGCCGCTGCCAATTTTAACCTCAACCGAGTGACATATTCAGGATTGTTTATGAGTGTAGTCAGGCTGAACAACAAGCACAAAAGTTGTCTTCAGCTTTCTGAGTCGCCTAGTTAAAATTTAGTTATACCTATATCTGTTCGTTTGGCCTGCTGCATTAAGACAGCGCTAGAAAATCAATGTGAGTTAGCTATGAGTGAATATCAGTATTATCGATTCGAATGTGTTAACAGTAGCTTGTCGGTCCCGCAGCGGAATAGATTAAGGAATATTTCTAGCCGAGCAGAGATCACTAGCCACTCCTTTTGTGTTCAATATCATTACGGTGATTTAAGTGCCGATCCAGAAGCCTTGATGATGGATTTTTTTGATATTGGCTTTTATTACACCAATTGGGGGCAAGTGAATGCGTATCTTAAATTGCCAGCAGGTACAATCCCCAGTGATTTCAAGGCAATAAATGTTGAGTATTATGTGTCTCTTGTCGAAAATGAACAGAACCAATTACTGATATTTTCTTTAGAGGAAGACGATAACTACCGTGACGATGAAGATGCGGAAGCCTTTATATTTGATTTGGCGGCGCTAAGGACGGAGTTATTGGCGGGGGATTATCGCGTCTTGTATTTTCATTGGTTAAGCCAAGCCAACGATGATATGGGATTAGAGCCCTTGCCGCTTATAGCCTTTGATTTTCACCAGTTAACCCAGGCGCAATTGGCATTTACCACACTCTTTAACATCCCTTTACCATCGATACGTGCTTTACATCTTTTGCTGCAGTCAATGCCTGCACATGCTCCTCAAACCACAGTATTAACGGCACAGCAGCAGGTGGCTAAGCTAACGGATGCCGAGAAGGACGCGTTGCTTTGTCGCTTATTTGATGAAGGGAAACTATTTGCGGCGGATGCGTATGCGCTCCTCAGAACGCAAGAAACACCAATAGAGTACTCCCACAGGGTAACAGTTGCATCGTTGCATCCCTTCTGGCACGTAGCAGAAAAAGAAGTGATGCAAGAAGATCGCATGGCTGAGGCCGAGCGTCTTGCCCGTGAGACGTTATTGCGTAATGAACATCTTGAAGCGGTTTATAAAGCGCATCAAAGCCATTGGGATAGTGCTTTTGAGGAGGCGGCTCGTGGGTGTGCCAGTGGCTATGATAATGCCAGCCGTACCTTGCAAGTGTTGTTTGATGCTTATCAACTAAAACAATCTTCCAGCGAGTTTAAACAAAATTTTGATGTTTTTATTAGCAATAATAAACAGCGTAAAGCACTGATTAAGCGGTTAGAGCCACTACAGAAAATTGTGCTATCGCTTTGATTTAGTTTTTTCAATTCACATAGCTATGGCGCTGTGAACGAGTGATGTGTTTTGCTTTATTAAAAGTGAATTAGATTGAGTTACCCAAATAAAAACCCTGATAAATCAGGGTTTTATTTATTAGATTGCAGTTAAACACGACAACACACTATTCGACATTTGGAACTGAATGTTGGTTGTTTTTATTTTCCAATATAAATCATATACTTGAATCTAAATTCTTTATTTTCAAGTGATTTTAGTCACCACTTTAGTCCCACTTTGTTAAGTGTTAAGTGTTAAGTGTTAATTGTTAATTGTTAATTGTTAATTGTTAATTGTTAATTGTTAATTGCTAATTGCTAATTGCTAATTGCTAATTGCTAATTGCTAATTGCTAATTGCTAATTGCTAATTGTTAATTGTTAATTGTTAATTGTTAATTGTTAATTGTTAATTGTTAATTGTTAATTGTTAATTGTTAATTGTTAATTGTTAAGTGGTTAGTTGTGTCGGTTCTGCGATTCAATTAAATTTAGCACTCCTTGGCAATGACTCCCCCCATTTCTTTTGTCTTTTATGATCAGGCTACCCGCTATAGCGGGTTGAACTATATTTAACGCCTATAGCGTGTGAATGTGTTTTTAACGGTTTTAGCGTGTAAATCTTGATTTACCTGCTTTAGCGTGTACAGTAAGAGTTAAGAACAGTTTAAAGGTAAAGCGATCATGAAGGTGACCAACGCAAAGCAGTTGAGTACGTATCTAAAAGATGCGCGGCTGAACGCGCAGCTCTCGCAAAGCAAGGTGGCGAGCAAGGTAGGTATTCGCCAGGATACCGTTTCAAGCTTTGAGTTGAACCCGGATTCGACCAAATTAGAAACGCTGTTTAAGATCCTTTCTGCATTAAACCTAGATCTAGATATAAAGGTTCGGAATCCACAGCTGGTTGATGAGCGCCGCCATGATAACGCCACAGTGCCTGAGCAAGAATGGAAGGAGGAGTGGTAATGGCAGTGCTTGATGTTTATATGAATGGCTACCTTGTGGGTGAATTGACCAAATCATCCACAGGTTCTCATCAGTTTGCGTATGCCCAGCAGTGGCTAGCGATACCCGGTAGTCGCCCAATTTCTTTGTCTATGCCGCTACGCAAGCAAGCCTATAAAGGTGATGAAGTTTATAACTTCTTCGATAATTTGCTACCTGATAATCACGAAGTGAGAAACAGAGTCGTTGCTCGTCATAATGCTGATTCGACACAAGCGTTTGACCTACTGGTTAAAATTGGTCAAGACAGTGTGGGTGCATTACAGCTTGTCCCCCATGGTCAGCTCCCCTTTGATATAAAAAAGATTGAGTCTAAACCGCTATCCGATACGCAGTTGGAAAAAGTACTCAAGGGTTATCAGTCTAATATCCCCTTAGGGATGCTAGCCGATGACGATGACTTTAGGATTTCTATTGCCGGTGCCCAAGAAAAGACGGCATTACTGAAACTCAATGGAGAGTGGCGATTACCTATCAAATCGACACCCACTACCCATATCATTAAGCTGCCCATAGGCGAAATAAACAGCCACTCCCACAGCATAGATATGTCTGACAGTGTCGAGAATGAATACCTGTGCATGATGATAGTCAGAGAGTTTGGTTTAGATGCACCCCAGTGCTCAATAATCAAAGTGGGTGATATTAAAGCGCTTGCTGTGGAGCGATTCGATCGCAGGCTCTCTTCAGATGGCACATGGATTATGCGGCTGCCCCAAGAAGACTTTTGTCAGGCATTAAATATTCCACCAGCGAAGAAATATGAGAGCCATGGTGGCCCGGGTATTGAACAAATTATGCCTTATCTATTGGGTTCGATGAACTCGGAGCGCGACAGATATAACTTCATCAAGTCTCAGGTTTTGTTTTGGCTTTTAGCCGCAACCGATGGACATGCTAAAAACTTCTCACTCTTCATCGAGGCCGATGGCGGATATCGACTAACGCCTTTTTACGATATTTTATCTATGTACCCCGTCATTGGTGGCAAAGGTCTAAATATTCGTGATGCCAAGCTCGCTATGGGCCTCAAAGCGGCTAAGGGTAAGAAGTATCAAATCAATCAAATTTTTCCACGGCACTTTATCCTAACAGCTAAAGCTGTGGGCTTTGATACTGGGATTATGATGGAGATGATGCGCGACATTGCTGACAAGGTAGAGGCTGTGGTTGTTAAGGTTAAAGCGCAGCTGCCAGATGATTTTCCACTACACATACAGGATTCAATATTGAACGGTTTAACTGACAGAATTAAGCGCATATCTTAGAAACGGTAATGGTTAGGTGACATTAATCGTATCGACTCAAGCCGTTTCAATTTTTACTCCAGTTTTAAATCAGTTGTATGTGTCGATTAATTGCTGCTTTGTAAACATGTTTGCAATACATGTCGACTGAATCGACATCAGCCACAACTTAATTATGCTAATTTTCTGTACCCATTTTCATCTTGTTGAGGCAAACACTGTGGCTTGGACTAGGTATTAAATTAATACACGACACCATATAAGTTGGATGCACAGGTATGGCATGTATCGCTATTAAACATGTGGCCAATATTCTTCATTTTTTTGCAATGTATGGATTTTCTTCACTGATTGATACTGTTTGAGCTCTGGTGTTAAAAATCATTTTTTTCAGTCTCCAACTAGATGAGTGGCGTATTCGCACATAGCTCTACAGAGTCCAATAAGCCAAAAGGTTTGAATCTCGGGGTATGCGGTCCACCATAGCAAAAAAGTGACTCGACATTGTTAGGGGTGACTAAATCAGTAAAACGGTAAGTCCATTCAGGATTGCCGGTAAAGTGGATGGCATTTTGCTCTAAAAGCGATTCAATCGTAGGTATGGTATTTAGTTCCATTACAAATCCTTGTGTATTAAAGCACTGTATAGCGTCCGATTTTGAGCATTTCAAAAGCACTTTTAACAGGTTTTTTCTCAGTGCCATAAAATACAAAAAGCCCTTAGATTAAGGGCTTTTTGGTATCTAAAACGCGTTAAATATCGTTACTCAACGTTTTGGATCTGTTCACGCATTTGCTCGATTAAGACTTTAAGCTCCACTGCGGCTGAGGTGATCTCAGTGCTGATGGATTTAGAGGCGAGCGTGTTCGATTCGCGGTTAAATTCTTGCATCATAAAATCTAAACGGCGACCTTCGCTGCCGCCTTTTTTGAGGATGCGGCGGGCTTCGGCCACATGGGCTTCGAGGCGATCCATTTCTTCAGCTACATCTTGTTTCTGTGCCAGTAGCACCATTTCTTGCTCGATGCGGGCTGGGTCGAGTTCACCTTTGATTTCCGCAAGGCGGTTGGTGAGCTTTTCGCGTTGATATAGCATCACAGTAGGCATGTGCTCACGTACGACGGCGATTTGCTCGCTCACGCCATCTAAGCGGCTTAGCAGCATGTCTTTGATGGCTTCGCCTTCACGGCCACGGGCTTCGATGAATTGATCTATGGCTGAATCGAAGGCTGTCATCAGATCGGCGCCGATGGCATCCATATCTTGTTCACCGCTCGCTAGTACGCCCGGCCAGCGCAGGATGTCGGTCAGATTGACATCGCCTTGTCCCGCTTCTTGCTTGAGCCAATTGGCGGCGCCCAATAGCTGTTTGGCCAGCGCTTGATTCAATTGCAGCTCGTTGTTGCTGTTGTCTGCAAGTTCGTAGCGCAGATTGACTTCAACTTTGCCGCGGCTTAAGCGTTTACGTAGGCGGTCGCGCAGTACGGGTTCGAAGCTGCGGAATTGCTCGGGTAAACGTAGGTAAGTTTCGAGATAACGTTGATTGACTGAGCGAATTTCCCAGGAGGCAGTGCCCCATTGTGCTTTGTGCTCGATGCGAGCGTAGGCTGTCATGCTTTGGATCATGGGTTGTCCTAATGGTTTAATCGTCATAATGAGAGGCGATTATAGAGTCAATGGCTTTAGGATTAAAGGCATACAGTATAAGACTGCAAGTTAATGGGTACTTTGCCTAGATGAGTTTGCCAGAGAATCACCCTAAGCATGGCATCCTAAGGCTCAAGCCCTTATAATATGCAGCCAAAATCGGTCAATGACTCAGAATACAGGAATCTCGCATGCGTCCAAGTAACAGAACGCCAGCACAAACTCGTCCCATCACTATCACTCGCCAGTTTACGGCCCATGCCGAAGGTTCTGTGTTAGTGGAATTTGGCGAAACGAAAGTGCTTTGTACCGCCAGTTTTACTGAAGGTGTGCCACGTTTCCTTAAAGGTCAGGGTCAAGGCTGGGTGACGGCGGAATACGGCATGTTGCCACGTTCTACCCATAGCCGTATGGATCGTGAGGCCGCTCGCGGTAAGCAATCTGGCCGTACGCAAGAAATTCAACGTCTTATCGGCCGTGCTCTGCGTGCTTGTGTGGATATGAAAGCCCTAGGCGAAAACACTATCGTGATCGATTGTGATGTGATCCAAGCTGACGGTGGCACGCGCACTGCTTCTATCACTGGCGCTTGTGTGGCCTTAGTGGATGCGCTGAACTGGGCACGCGGTAAAGGCATCATTAAATCTAACCCGCTTAAATTCCTTATCGCTGCTGTCAGCGTCGGTATTTATAAGGGTGAAGCGATAAGCGATTTAGAATATATCGAAGACAGCGCCGCTGAAACTGACATGAACGTGGTGATGACGGAAACGGGCAAGATCATTGAAATTCAAGGCACCGCCGAAGGCGAGCCGTTCAGTCACGAAGAATTACTCGAGCTGTTGGCATTGGCGAAGAACAGTATTCGTGAAATCGTCGATGTGCAGAAAGCCGCACTGAACTAATAGTGTGGTGATGAGCAAGCCCCGTCATGTTACAGAGTGCGGGGCTTTTTATTAGCTGCAACTTTTTATCTGCAGCAAGATGCTAGTGTTAGACAAGCCCTGTACCGAATTAAATGTTGCCTAATAAAACATTACCTAATAAAAACCAATAAAAGACAAAGCCGTAAGGAGATATTGTGAAAGCCTATCAACGTGAGTTTATTGAATTTGCCTTAGAACGTCAGGTGTTGCGATTTGGCGAATTTACCCTTAAATCGGGTCGTATCAGTCCTTATTTCTTCAATGCGGGTTTGTTCAATACTGGCCGTGACTTAGCGCGTTTAGGCCGTTTCTATGCCGCTGCGTTGGTGGATTCTGGCATTGATTACGATTTGCTGTTTGGCCCAGCTTACAAAGGCATTCCGATTGCGACCACTACGGCGGTTGCCCTGTGTGAACACCACGATATCGATATCCCTTACTGCTTTAACCGCAAAGAGAAAAAAGATCACGGCGAAGGTGGCAGCTTAGTCGGAAGCGAGCTGAAAGGCCGCGTGATGCTGGTGGACGACGTGATCACTGCCGGTACGGCAATTCGTGAGTCGATGGAAATCATCGAAGCCCATAAGGCACAATTAGCCGGTGTGTTGATCGCCTTAGATAGACAAGAGAAAGGCAAGGGCGAGTTATCGGCTATTCAAGAGGTTGAGCGTGATTTTGGCTGTGGCATAGTGGCGATCATTAAACTTGCCGACCTCATTAGCTATTTATCAGAAAAGCCTGGAATGGAAGTGCAACTTGCCGCCGTGAGCCAGTACCGCGAGCAATACGGCATTTAAGTGAAATCAGTTAATCAGCCGGTAATGACCTTATCTAGACCGAGAAGGGTTTGATTGGGTTGGTATGAAAACAAAAAACGCTGCGATTCTATAGAAGGAATCGCAGCGTTTTTATTGAGCTGTATTGATTGCTATTGATTTAGGCACGTTTTAAATAGCGTTAAGTTTCAATACATTTATTTAGACTGGTGCAAAAACTCGGCGCGGGTCGCAGGGTTAGATTTGAAAATGCCGCCCAGCGCTGTGGTGGTGGTTGAACTGGTTGAGTCCATCACGCCACGGGATTTGACGCAGTAATGCACAGCATCCATTTTAACCGCAACGTCTTTGGTTTCGAGCAAGGTTTGTAGCGCGACTAACACTTGCTGAGTCAAACGCTCTTGCACTTGTGGACGTTGGGCAAAGAAACGCACGATGCGATTAATCTTTGATAAACCAATGATTTTTTTGCGTGGTAGATAAGCTATGGTCGCAGTGCCATCGATCGTCACTAAATGGTGTTCGCAGGTACTGGTGAGGCTAATGTCCTGCACTCGCACCATTTCATCGAAGCCCATCTTATTGTCGATAACCGTGATCTTAGGGAAGTTCGCATAATCTAAGCCGGAGAAGATTTCATCGACGTACATTTTAGCAATGCGGCGCGGCGTATCGGCAAGGCTATCGTCTGACAGATCCAATGACATTAATGTCAGGATTTCTTTCATATGATGTTCAATCTTGTCTTTACGTTCTTCACTGCTGTAAACGCTTGGGAGCATTGGGGTTTCAAGTCCACGTTCTAATAACGCGGCTTGTACTTTTACTGCTGCTTCACTTAATGCCATCTAATCCTCCACTACGTCGTAGCGGCTATAACAGAAAACCTATGCTGAGCATCGAGTGGTACTTGGGCTGTTCAGCATCAGATACAAATTATTGTTATTCTCGCTAGGGCAAGAATAGGGAGAGGAGGATAGCGCGAATTGCAGATAATTCATACCGAAAAACGCTCATAGGCCACATGAAAAAGCCGATAGTCCTTATCGGATATCGGCTTAAAATCAGCCACTGCCAATCGAGTTTAGACTGGCTGTGACGGCAAGTTTGAGTCAATCCTAAAGTTTTAGATTAGTTTTTAGGAAGCTGAGCATTTTTGCAATAGCGGAAATACTCAACATAAAGGACGATAGTTACCGTCTTTTATGTTGAAAAATCATTAGCTTTGTAGAAGTTGGTGCTGGATAAAACGCCACTGTTCATCGAAGTGTGTGGTAGGTTTGAGTTTGAATTCACTTCGTACAAATTGAGCGATTCGCCCTTCGGCAAAGGCTAACAGTAAATTGGCTAATATGGCTTCGTCTAAGTTGAAGCCTTTGCCTTCCCGCAGGGTTTTTTCCCGTAGTATTTGCTTCAACTGGGTTTCAATTTTGGCAAATAAATTACTAATGCGGCTGCGCAGGCGTTCATTTTCTCCGAGCAGCGCATCACCATTGAGGACGCGGGAAATCCCCGGGTTACGCTCGGCAAAAATCAGTAACAGTTGCAGCACCAGTTGGCAGCGCTTCATGGTGTCTTTTTCGTCATCCATGATTAAATTGATGCGCGACAATAACGACTCTTCGATAAATTCGATTAAGCCTTCGAACATCCGTGCTTTACTCGGGAAGTGACGGTACAGGGCGGCTTCCGATACACCGACTTCTGAGGCCAGTTTCGCTGTGGTGATCCTTTGTCCTGGGTTGGTTTCTAGCATCTGTGCTAGACATTGCAAAATATGTTCACGACGATTAATTTTTGGGCTTACAGCCATTGCAGTATCCTTGGCTCAATAACGACTTAGGGGATTATTTAGTGCCTGAATGGCCAAATCCGCCTTCACCACGATCTGAGCTGTCGAACTCATCAACGAGTTTGAATTGTGCTTGTACTACAGGAACAAACACCAGTTGCGCGAGACGATCGCCAATTTCTAAGGCAAAAGGACTGTCGCTACGATTCCAGCAAGACACCATTAAGGGTCCTTGGTAATCTGAATCTATGAGTCCGACCAGATTCCCCAATACGATACCGTGTTTATGGCCAAGACCTGAGCGCGGCAAAATCACTGCAGCCAGTCCTGGATCGGCAACATGAATGGCAATCCCCGTTGGAATAAGTACGGTTTCCCCCGGTGCTATAGTCAAAGTCGTGTCGATCATGGCACGAAGATCCATGCCAGCACTGCCAGGTGTAGCGTAGGCAGGTAAAGGAAATTCTGAGCCGATACGGGAGTCGAGAATTTTTAATTCAATCGGTGTTTTCATGTATTTGTTTTTTCTTTCACTATCAACGAAAGTAATTGCCGTGCCAGCGTGAGTTTGTCAGTGGCAGGCAAGTCTTGACTGCCGTGCGGCCAGAACACTCGCAGGGCATTGGCATCGGCATTAAAGCCTAGACCAGCAACGGAAACGTCGTTTGCGGCGATCATATTCAAGTTTTTACGTTTGAGTTTATCGCGCGCATAGGCTTCTACATCATGGGTTTCTGCTGCGAATCCCACCACAAAAGGACGGTTAGGTAAGCTCGCAACCGTGGCTAAGATATCAGGATTCCTCACCAGCGCAAGTTGCATTTCTTCCGCCGATTTTTTGATCTTACAGGTGGCGATGTCGCTAATGCGATAGTCAGCAACGGCGGCGCAACCAATAAAAATATCTTTTTTATCAACGTTATCCATCACAGCGTCGAGCATATTCTGCGCCGATTCAACATCAATGCGGGTCACGCCTTCTGGGGTGCTTAGACTCACTGGGCCAGAGACTAAGGTGACCGTTGCGCCCATATCTGCTGCGGCTTTGGCTAAGGCAAAGCCCATTTTTCCAGAACTGTGATTCGAAATGTATCTGACGGGATCAATCGCCTCACGGGTTGGCCCTGCGGTAATCAGCAGTGACTGTCCTGCGAGTGGCTTAAGTTCAACGGCGTCATGAGTGGCAAAAAACTGCGTAGCCCGTTCGGCGATGTCTAATGGCTCTAACATACGACCGGGACCTACCTCACCACAGGCCTGACTGCCACTTGCGGGTCCCCAAAGGGTAAAGCCGCGGGATGCCAGACTGGTTAAATTCGCCTGCGTCGCCAGATTACGGTACATCTGCTGATTCATTGCCGGACACAGGGCGATAGGCGCCTCTGTGGCAAGACAAGTGGTGGTGATCAGCTCATCGGCCATGCCGGCATTAATCCGCGCCAATAGGTTTGCGGTTGCAGGGGCGATGATGACGAGATCTGCCCAACGAGCGAGTTCTATGTGGCCCATGGCTGCTTCTGCCGCAGGATCGAGTAGGCTTGAGGCAACGGGATGTCCAGATAACGCTTGCAGCGTCAAAGGCGTGATAAATTCCATCGCACTTTGGCTCATCACCACGCGCACATCAAAGCCACGCTCTTTTAAGCGACGGACTAAATCAGCACTTTTATAGGCCGCAATACCGCCGCCAATGCCCAGCAGGACGTTTTTATTTGTCAGACTCACAGACATCATCCGAGATAGAAATAATGCCGCCAACAATATCACAAAGCGGTGAATTTTAGTGACTCTCCCAGTTCAAAAAATCTCGTCCATACTCAGTAAAGTGAAAATATGTGAGATGACAGGGAGGTCGCATGGGCATTAAAGATTGGCCTGAGGGGGAAGGTCCGAGAGATAAACTGTTACAAAAAGGGGCGGGGCAACTGTCGGATGCGGAGTTATTGGCGGTATTACTGCGGAACGGTTTGGCGGGATTAAACGCGGTTGACCTTGCAAGGTCGCTTATTAGCGAGTTTGGCGGCCTCAGAAACCTGCTTTGTGCTCCTCGAAATCAGGTATGTCGACTTCCGGGCGTAGGACCTGTAAAATACGCCCAGCTTCAAGCTGCGGCCGAATTAGCGAGGCGTGTAGCGCAGGAAAATCTGCAAAGAGGTCAAGTTTTAACAAATCCCGATTTAACTCGGGACTATTTAATGCGACAATTGGCCGATCGCTCCTATGAAGTGTTCGCAGTTTTACTGCTGGATAGCCAGCATAGAGTGATTCAATTTGTCGAATTATTCCGCGGTACAATAGACTCAGCCTCAGTGTACCCACGTGAAGTGGTGAGCTTAGTGCTGGAGAAAAAGGCCGCAGCAGTTATAGTTTGTCATAATCATCCGTCTGGTATTGCCGAGCCCAGTCAGGCTGACCGACGAATAACTGAGCGATTAAAAAATGCGTTAGCAACCATAGACGTATCCTTATTGGACCATATGGTTGTAGGTGATCGAGAGATAGTTTCTTTTGCAGAACGAGGCTGGATTAATTAATCTAACACTTGATCTTCACTCTGTGATCGTGTATAAAATGCGCCCTCTTTGTGCCTCGGGCGACGGCCATACGAGGCACATTAATGCTCGAGCGTTAAAATTGTTTTTGGAGAAGATTGACATGTCAAGAGTATGCCAAGTTACTGGCAAGAAGCCGATGGTTGGTAACAACCGTTCGCACGCAAAAAACGCGACCCGTCGTCGTTTTTTACCTAACCTACAAAACCACCGTTTTTGGTTAGAAGAAGAAAAGCGTTTCGTACAGTTACGTGTATCTACTAAAGGTATTCGTCTGATCGACAAAAAAGGTATCGAAGTTGTTGTTGCTGAACTTCGTGCTCGTGGCGAGAAGGTATAATAGATCATGGCTAAAGCTAAAGGTAATCGTGAGAAGATCAAATTAGTTTCTACAGCTAAAACTGGTCACTTCTACACAACTGAAAAAAACAAGCGTAACATGCCTGAAAAAATGGAAATCAAAAAATTTGATCCAGTTATTCGTCAGCACGTTATCTACAAAGAAGCAAAAATCAAGTAATCCTTGGTTAGTGTTTCGAGAAAAGCCCCTTATTTAAGGGGCTTTTTTTTGCGCTTTTTTTAGTAGTTAGTGTTAGTCATCAAGTTGAGATAATTGCCTCGCAAACTTAAGCCGCTGAATCATCCCCTGTGAAGTTAAAAAAGTGTGAACACTTGCTGAAAATATAAAATAGTGCAGTTCTAAGCACTTTAAATCATTAAAACTGCGCTTTAGTGAGAATAAATTCTTTATATGTGAATTAAAATGCAATAACATACGCGAAAGTTAGCGATTCATTCCTGGCATGTCATCGTGACGCTGCCAGCTCAAAAATGAGGTGTAAATAACGCGTGCGTACCACTGAACTGGTTGATGGATTTCGTCACTCTGCCCCCTATGTTAATGCTCACAGAGGTAAAACTTTTGTGGTCATGCTGGGTGGTGAAGCTTTGGCTCAGAATCACTTCCGCGCCATCTTAAATGATGTCGCCCTGCTGCACAGTTTAGGGATTAAAGTGGTGTTGGTATATGGCGCTAGGCCGCAGATTGATGCTGCATTAGCCGTCAATGGTATCGAACCTGCCTACCACGAAGGCGTGCGTATTACGGATGAAGACTCGCTCAAAGTGATCAAGCAAGTTGCGGGTGCACTGCAATTTGATATCACAGCGCGTTTATCCATGAGCTTAAGCAATACGCCGATGCAAGGTGCGCAAATTAACTTAGTGAGCGGCAACTTTGTGATTGCCCAGCCATTAGGCGTGGATAACGGCATCGATTTTTGCTTAAGCGGCAGAGTGCGTCGTATCGATGTGCAAGGCTTAAAACGTCAGTTAGATAATCACTGCATCGTGTTGATGGGGCCGATTGCGGCTTCTGTGACCGGTGAAAGCTTTAATTTAACCGCCGAGGAAATCGCGACCCAAGTGGCGATCAAGCTCAAAGCCGACAAGATGATCGGTTTTAGCTCACAAAACGGTATTCTCGATCGCAATGGCGACGTGATTGCCGAATTGATGCCAAACGATGCGCAAAACATCATGAGCAAGCTGGCCGAGCAAGGTTCTGCCTGCGTTGGCACTATGGCTTTTTTGAAAGCCAGTATCGATGCTTGCCGTAATGGCGTACCGCGTTGTCACTTAGTCAGCTACCTTGAAGATGGCGCCTTGTTGCAGGAACTGTTTTCTCGCGAAGGGATAGGCACGCAAATCGTGACTGAGAGTGCCGAGCGTTTACGCTGTGCGTCGATCGCTGATATTGGCGGTGTACTGAACCTTATTCGTCCATTGGAGGAACAAGGCATTCTGGTGCGTCGTAGCCGTGAGCAGCTCGAGATCGAAATCGAACAGTTCATGTTGATTGAACGCGATGGTTTAGTGATTGGTTGCGCCGCGCTCTATCCTTTTGAAGAGGACAATGCGGGCGAGTTTGCCTGTTTGGTGGTGCATCCCGATTATCGCGATGCCGACAGAGGCAGTTTGCTGCTAAAGAACATAATCAATCAGGCCAGAAACCGCGGTTATTCACGCTTGTTTGCGCTGACAACTCGCAGTATTCACTGGTTCCTCGAGCATGGTTTTGTGATTGAAGATGTTGAAGCACTGCCACAGAAGAAAAAGCAGTTGTATAACTATCAACGTCGTTCAAAAATTCTCGCACTCGATCTCTAAGCCGTTTTAAATCAATCCAATCAATGCCAGCCTAGTACTCATATTAGCGCTGGCATTTTTGTTGACATAATATGTCTTTGTTGGCAGATTAAGGCTTCACTGCACGGGAGATGCTGCCAATGAGTCCTCAATTGTTCGAACTCGCCCCTTTCACCCAGACCTCTATCTTCAGTTTTATCGTCTTATTGCTCGGTTTAGCGGGTATCTTGCTGATGTTATGGCTAAAAAATATGCCTAAGATAGCGAAGTCGGCGAGTTTAGGCATATTGCTGGTGATGATGGGCGGATTTTCATGGGTTTTTTATCAATCCAATAGCGCCGAGTTAGTGTTAACCGATACTGAACTTACAGTGGATGTGCCCTTCTATAAAGTGCAGTTATCCCGCGCAGATTTATTGCCCGCCGAGGCGCGCATAGTCGATTTGCAGCAAGAGGCAGATTTAACGCCGAGCTTTAAAACCAACGGCATAGGCATGCCAGGGTTTCAATTAGGGTGGTTTAATTTGCAGGGAAAAGGTAGAGCATTTCTGGCGATAACAGATAAATCGCAGTTAGTGTTAGTGCCAACGGTTAAAGGCTACAGTTTATTACTGACAGTGCCGCAAGGGAGTGAATTTTTAGCACAGTTACAGAAGTCATCATCACTTCTGTAACTATGTGTATCGGCGTGATAATGATCACGCCGCTTTGCGTTTATAGGCCATGTCTAAGGTAAATACTAACAGGGCACTCCAGATAAAACCGAAGGTCACGCCTTTTTCTGCATCGAATGGCTCATTAAACAGACTCACTGCTAGGATGAACATGATACTTGGGCCGATATATTGGAAAAATCCAAGCATAGACAATGGAATCCGTACCGCCGCCCCTGCAAAACAGAGTAAAGGAATCGTGGTCACTATTCCCGCTGCCATTAACATCAGATTCAGTTGCCAATCGTTTGTCAGCATGCTCGCTGTTGCTGTGTCTAAGGTCGCGACTAGGTAAATTAGCGCGACCGGTAATAACACTGCGGTTTCGACCAATAAGCCAGCCTTAGCATCCACATTGACCTTTTTTCGCAGCAGCGCATAGAAACCAAAGGTGCCCGCGAGTGCCAGTGAGACAATTGGAATAGAGCCAAAAGAGATTAATTGGATCAACACACCAGCGCTGGCGAGTGCGACCGCAAACCATTGCAGCTTACGTAACCTTTCGCCTAGAAATAACATGCCAAGCAAGACGTTGAGCAGAGGGTTGATAAAGTAACCTAAGCTGGCATCGAGCATGTGATCGTTATTCACCGCCCAGATAAATAGCAGCCAGTTTCCCGCGATCAGTATGGAGGTAATGGTGAGAACCATTAGCTGTTTAGGCTGTTTAAACAGTAAGCGTAAGCGTGAGAACCCGCCAATAAATTGCATGATGATCAGCATAAACACGAACGACCAAATTACGCGATGGAGCAAAATTTCGGTAGCAGAGACATGGTTGAGTAATTTGAAATATAAAGGCGCAAAACCCCACATACAGTAAGCACTGACGGCGAGTAGGATCCCTTTGCGGTATTCAAGATCTTGCATGAGACATCTTCGAAGGACAACAAGACGGCGATTGTAGGTGTGTCTGACCGCTGACTCAAGGGCATCGCCGCGTTCTTTTGGTTACAGAATATCTCGATAAGAGATTGAGTGGCCGATCAACGCCAGTAAACATCTTACTAATCAAGATGTTTACTGGCTTTGAACTTTAAGACGGTAAATGAGTGTTCTGCGGTGAAGCTGCTAGCCCACCATATAAGTGCCTGTCCCAAAAGCGATATGTGTGCCTTGCTCATTATGCAATTCCATGCGGCACACCGACACCCGATTGCCCGCACGGATCACGCTGCCCGTCCCGGTAAAGGTGAGGCCGCGCCCCGGCCGCAGATAATCGACGCGCATGTCGATAGTGCCTAGGGTTTGCAGGCGTTGCTGCAGCTCTTCGACCGTCCAATCATCACGACTGGCAACCAGTCCTGCAAAGGCGGTGAGTCCGCCAACCACATCGAGTACCGTGGCTGTCACACCGCCGTGAAGGATTTGCTGGTGGATATTGCCAATCAGCTCAGGTTTCATGTTGATCACGACTTCAACGCCATCAATGTCATAACGCTTGATATCGAGTCCGAGTAGATTATGGAAAGGGACATGTTGATCAAATACTGCTGCGACTCTTCTCAAAGCTTCGGCTTGGATTGGACTGGTCATTATTGGGTCCTTGTCACTGAGTGACTGCATTAGGCGTAATTGGATTTGTTATCAACACTGAGATTAACCAAGTGCGGCTTAGAGCAATTAATCTACAGTGAAGCTCACCGCGAATGCAACTCTGTCGCTGAAATGAAGGTACTGTAACGAAATAACCTAGACGGATGATCTCATATTGACGCAAGACAGAAGCGGTTTAGGCCTCTATACCCAAGTTAGCGCAACATGTGAGTTTCAGAATGCCTTCGGCGCTCCGTCTCGGCGGGCTTTAAAGCACTTTACCCCCCGTTCGTTATTTTTGGCTTAGTCCACTAGGGGTTAAAATAGCTACAATCGCGATGAATGGCCTCGTCTAAAGTACTTTAAATTACCGCTGAATCCTGCATTTTGAGCTAGTTTGGGTATAGAATAGGCCCCCTCACTTTTAACATAGAAGATCCATGGAAAAGCTCGTACTCGACACGCATGATGATCCGCTCTCGCAACGCCTCGCACAGGTGTTTGGTTACCGTGACTTTAGGGACGGTCAGCGGGAGGTGATAGAACGTGTCTGCGGCGGGCAAGATTGCTTAGTGATCATGCCAACGGGCGGCGGTAAGAGTCTTTGCTATCAACTCCCCGCATTGCTGATGGATGGCATTACTATTGTCGTATCTCCATTGATTTCTTTGATGAAAGATCAAGTCGATAGCTTGTTACAAACCGGTGTTGCAGCGGCTTATCTCAATTCTTCATTGCCGCGAGAGCAGAGCGCCGAAGTATTAAGGCAGCTGCGCCACGGTGAATTAAAACTGCTTTATGTGTCACCAGAGCGCTTATTAAGCGCAGATTTTATTGAGCGAATGCAGTCGTTGCAGCTAGCGATGTTTGCCATCGACGAGGCGCACTGTATCAGTCAATGGGGTCATGATTTTCGCCCTGAATATGCGGCGCTTGGCCAGCTAAAACAACTCTTCCCCTATGTGCCCATGATGGCGCTGACGGCAACGGCGGATCAGGCGACTCGGCAGAGTATTTGCGAGCGACTTGGGATTGACCCGTTCCGTTTACTCTCTAGTTTCGACAGGCCTAATATTCGCTACACAGTGGCGGAAAAGCTCAATGCTGCGAATCAGTTACGGCATTTTTTAACCCAGCAAAATGGCACCAACGGGATTATTTATTGCAGCAGCCGACGCCGTGTCGACGAGGTTGCCGATCGTTTATGTCTGCAAGGCTTTAATGCTAAGGCCTATCATGCGGGAATGACGCAGGAAGATCGTGGCGCAGTGCAGGACAGTTTCCTTAAAGATCAAATCGATATCGTTGTCGCCACTGTGGCTTTCGGTATGGGGATCAATAAATCGAATGTGCGTTTTGTGGTGCATTACGATATCCCTAAAAGTATCGAAGCCTATTATCAGGAAACGGGCCGAGCGGGCCGTGATGGGCTTGATGCCGAGGCCTTTATGCTGTTTGATCCTGCCGATATTGGCCGGGTGCGACATTTGATTGAACAGTCTGAGCCAGGGCCGCAGCAGCAAGTCGAATTCCATAAACTCAATACCATGGCGGCGTTTGCTGAGGCGCAAACCTGCCGTCGCCAAGTGCTATTGCATTACTTTGATGAGAGCGCACTAGAGCCCTGTGGTAACTGCGATATTTGCCTCGATCCGCCTAAGCGTTATAACGGCACCGAAGATGCGCAAAAGGTGTTGTCATGTATTTTCCGTTTAGGTCAGCGTTTTGGTATTAATCACTTAATTGAAGTGCTGCGCGGCTCTAAAGGCGCCCCGATTGTTGACCGAGGCCATGACAAACTTACGACTTGGGGAATTGGTAAAGACAAGAGCCATGAGTATTGGTTGAGCGTGATCCGTCAGTTGATCCATTTGGGACTGGCGAGTCAAGATGTGACGCGAGGTTCATCTATAACCTTAAACCCATCGGCACGACCTGTGCTCAAAGGTGAGGTGGCGTTAATGCTCGCCGAACCGCGCATTCAGTTAACGACCACAAAACGCAAGGTGAGCCAGTCTAAGGCGCCGCTGAACTACGACCGTAAGCTATTCGCGCGACTCAAATTACTGCGAAGAACCATAGCTGAGCAGCAGGATGTGCCACCGTATTTAGTGTTTAACGATGCGACGCTGGCGGAAATGGCGGCCATGATGCCGACCAGTGCAGGGGAAATGCTCGCCGTTAACGGAGTGGGCGAGCGTAAACTGAGTCGTTTCGGCGACGCTTTTCTCGATGAAATCGCGGCTTATTTAGCGGGAGAATAATGGTTTGGATTATTCTCACTGATTTTAACCTTTCCCAATTGATTGATACTGGCGCGCTTAATTAAAGACTCTAGCGTATCAAACTGCTGCATTGCCGCGATACCAATATTGACCTTGCTTGACCCCTGCCAAGGCTGAATACAGGCCACTAATTGATTGACGACTTTCTTAGCACCAGCTGCAGAGGTGTGCGGTAGGATAATCACAATTTCATCCATCGAATATCGGATCAACTTATCTTGCTCTCGCAGTCTGTGTTGTAGCTCATCCTGCAGAGGCGGCAAGTCAACTTGCCGTATTTGACTCGCATTAAAAAGTAATAAAGACAGCGGATAATTACCTTGTTTGGCACTGTTCAAGGCCGATGTGACTTGTTGGAGCAGAGTTTCCGCAGGTTCCTCGCCTTCGATACGGGGCGCGCGATTATTTTGCTTATCAATCAAATACCAAATAGCCCCGCCGAGTAACGTCATCGCAATTAAGAACAGTGTGCTATAGGCCCAGTCTAGATTTAACTCTTGGAGGATCGATGCCTTTTCTGGCGCAGGACTATTCTGATCCTGCTGCAGATCTTGTTGATTTAGGCGGGCTTTAAATTGCAATATCCGTGCAGTGTTCATCCCTTGATTGGCGAGTTCGGCAGCTCGATAGCGTTTGAGTAAGAAAGAATAGGCCTGCTTAAAATCCCCTTGCACTAAGTAGTGATCGCTCATGATCCCGTAAAATCCTTTGAGATCAGAATATTGTTTTAGATTTTCAGCTTGTTCAATGGCGTGATTCATTAGGATTAATGCGGCATCGTCTTGATGTTGGGCAAAGCGTATTTGTGCCAGCAGGCGGGTCGAGCGCATCATAGCCAATTGCTGATTGTGCTTCTTGAAGGTATTGATGGCGATAGAAAGGTATTCTTCGGCTGTGTCGATGCGGCCTTTATCGAGCGCGATCGATGCCAAAATGGCATAGCTGTAGGCAAGCTCAAGTGGCGAACCGAGTTCAGGTAGTAGTGCCTTTGCTTGTTTTTCGAGTTTATCACTGTAATCGAATTCTTGATTATCGAGCGCTATTCTGGCCGCATTTCGTAGAATGATATGTAACACTTTGCCCTTGGCATCTGAGCTCTGTATTCCTAAGTTGGTGTAATACATGGCCTGAGGGAAATCATGGGTTGCGTAGAGTAAATTACCCATGGCCGCATAAATATAAGCCTGTGGTGGCCAAACCCAATTCTGGGTCTGAGTATGAATGTCTGGATAAATATCGATGGCCAGACGTAAATCTTCGATGGCAGAGGAGAAATTATCCGTATTGGTATCGAGCTGACCACGTAAACGTAAGGCATCGACTAAGGCTTGGGGCTGTTGATAGCGTCGCGCTAAGGTAATGGCAGAATCCAGCAAGGGCAGCGCATTTTGAATATTGTTGTAGTTGAGATTTGCGTCGGCTTGGCAAATCAAAAAGTAGGGGCGAACTTGATCGAGCTTAAGCTGCTTAGCATTGGCCTCGCCTAGCTGAGCCACGTTGATTGCGGCTTCGTTCTCACCCAGTTGCAGCAGATTTTGGCATTTCAATACACTCAATCTGAGTCGATTAATGTCAGAAGTGGCACTGGTTGTAAATTGTTTTTCTAAGGCAGTGATTTGAGTCAGGGCTTTACTGGGATATTGGTAGACGAGTTCTGTGAGCTCATCTAACTGGTCTATAGCACTCGCCCCAAAGGGGATCAGCCATAACAACAGGCTAAGTACCAAGACGCGAAAATCCATTTTGTGCTCCATAAAATGCGTAAGCTCTAATATCCGTAATCACTAAGGCGAGATTATAACTTTTCTTAATCGTTTTTTGCATAAAAAACTATTATTTTCTAAGGGGAATAAGTTAACACATCCCTGTGCTTTCTGAATCCAAACAGCGGGTTAATTCTGTGGAATCGATCACTTATTTGGGGATAAAACTCACAGTTATTGGCCTTAAGACAGGTCGAATGAGTGGAACATGAAAAAATTAGGGTTGACACTCTCGGCTAGGCAAGTTAAATATTAACCGTCCTAGATTATTTGAACAGAATAAATATTTAAATAAAATGAATAGAATTAGCAGCAAACTCGACCTCCTCTCTCTCCTCGCGGTTTATACGCGGAGGTCTTAGTGTTGCACGCTCGATAAATAGGCAAAGCATTCACAAACCCCGCACAAATGTTGCGGGGTTTTTTGTATCTGAATACGGCAAAAGTTAAATAATGAACGGTGACGTTCCATGGAGAAGCGAGATGTCTAACAGAGTAATTATATTTGATACGACCTTACGTGATGGTGAGCAGGCGTTAGCCGCAAGCCTTTCGGTCAAAGAAAAGTTACAGATCGCCATGGCGCTGGAACGTCTAGGTGTTGATGTAATGGAAGTGGGTTTTCCAGTTTCATCACCCGGTGATTTTGAGTCGGTGCAAACCATAGCGCGCACCATCAAAAATAGCCGCGTTTGTGCGTTATCCCGCGCACTTGAAAAGGACATCGATGCCGCGGCGCAGGCCTTGTCTGTTGCAGATCAGTTCCGTATCCATACGTTTATCTCGACATCGACGATTCATGTGGAAAGCAAGTTGAAGCGTTCTTTCGACCAAGTATTAGAAATGGCGGTGGGCGCAATGAAATACGCCCGTCGTTTTACCGACGACGTGGAGTTTTCCTGTGAGGATGCGGGACGTACGCCAATCGACAATCTGTGTCGTATGGTAGAGGCCGCCATTCTTGCTGGCGCGCGTACCATTAACATTCCCGATACGGTCGGTTACACAGTGCCAAGCGAGTTTGGCACTATTATCCAAACCCTGTTTAACCGTGTGCCGAACATCGACCAAGCGGTGATCTCAGTGCATTGCCACGATGATTTAGGTTTGTCAGTGGCTAACTCGATAACCGCAGTGCAACACGGTGCGCGTCAAATCGAATGTACGATCAATGGTATAGGTGAGCGTGCGGGTAACTGTTCATTGGAAGAGATCGCTATGATTTTAGCGACGCGTAAGGGCATGTTGGGTTTGGAAACGGGCATTAACGCCAAGGAAATCCACCGTACTTCTAATTTAGTCAGCCAGTTATGCAACATGCCAGTGCAGGCGAACAAGGCGATTGTCGGTGCCAATGCCTTTACCCATTCGTCGGGTATCCATCAGGATGGCATGTTAAAAGCGCAAAATACCTATGAAATCATGACTCCAGAAAGCATAGGTTTGAATCGGAACAATTTGAATATGACTTCGCGCTCAGGTCGCCATGTGATCAAGCATCGCATGGAGGAAATGGGTTATAGCGAGCACGATTACAATATGGATGCGCTGTACGAAGAGTTCCTAAAATTGGCAGATAAAAAGGGACAAGTATTTGATTATGATTTAGAAGCCTTAGCCTTTATGGAAGCGCAGGCCGAAGAAGATAATCACTATCAATTGCAGCAATTAGTGGTGCAGTCTGACTCTACCGAAGGCGTTGCCACAGCTACCGTTCGTATTGAAGTGGGCGGTGAAATTAAAACCGAAGCCGCAACCGGCAATGGTCCCGTTGATGCCGCCTATAACGCCATTGCCCGTGCTACTGATCGTCGTATCGACATCATCAGCTACAAGTTAGGCGCTAAGGGCGTAGGCCAAAATGCCTTAGGTCAAGTGGACATTACCGCCGTTTACCACGAGCAAAACTTCCACGGTGTAGGTTTAGCGACCGATGTCGTTGAAGCCTCGGCGCGCGCTTTAGTGCATGTGATGAACTTAACGTGCCGCGCAGACAAGGTCGCCGATTACAAACAAAGCATGCAAAAGAATCGAGAGCTAGGCGGCGTTTAGTCGCTAAAAGCATCCAAAGAATAGCAAGGTCGAGCATAAAGCATTCATATTTAAAGGAGTTGGCTGGCGTATGAGTTATCAAGTAGCAGTATTAGCAGGGGACGGGATCGGCCCAGAAGTGATGGCAGAGGCGCGTAAAGTGCTGCGAGAAGTGGAAGCGCGATTCGATTTGAATATCGAATATACGCAATACGATGTCGGCGGTATTGCCATCGATAACCACGGTTGCCCACTACCCGATGCCACGCTAAAAGGTTGTGAAGCGGCCGATGCGATTCTATTTGGTTCAGTCGGTGGCCCTAAGTGGGAAAAGTTACCGCCAAATGAACAACCTGAGCGCGGCGCGCTATTGCCTCTGCGTGGTCACTTCGAACTGTTTTGCAATCTGCGCCCAGCCAAACTGCACGATGGCCTAGAGCATATGTCACCGCTGCGTAGCGATATCTCTGCCCGTGGCTTTGATGTTTTATGTGTGCGTGAGTTAACCGGCGGCATTTATTTTGGTAAACCAAAGGGCCGCCAAGGTGAAGGCGAGAATGAAGAAGCCTTCGATACCATGCGTTATAGCCGCCGCGAAATTAGCCGTATCGCCCACATCGCCTTTGAAGCCGCTCGTGGTCGCCGTAAAAAAGTCACCTCAGTGGATAAAGCCAACGTACTGGCTTGTTCAGTGTTGTGGCGCCAAGTGGTTGAAGAAGTGGCGGTTGATTTTCCCGATGTCGAGCTGGAACATATCTATATCGATAACGCGACCATGCAACTGCTGCGTCGCCCCGATGAGTTCGATGTGATGTTATGTTCTAACCTGTTCGGTGACATTTTATCCGACGAAATCGCCATGTTAACGGGCTCTATGGGCTTGTTGTCCTCGGCGAGCATGAACAGCAGTGGTTTTGGTTTATTCGAACCAGCAGGTGGCAGTGCGCCGGATATCGCAGGTAAAGGGATAGCCAACCCAGTCGCGCAAATTCTGTCGGCAGCATTAATGTTGCGTCATAGCTTGAAACAAGAAGAAGCGGCGAGTGCGATTGAGCGCGCCGTGAGCAAAGCCTTGAACTCTGGCTATTTAACCGGTGAGTTATTGAGCAGCGACAAGCGTAGTGAAGCGAAATCGACGGCAGAAATGGGTGACTTTATCGCCAATGCTATAAAGGAAGGTGTGTAATGACGAACGCAAAGACCTTGTACCAAAAAGTATGGGATGCACATATCGTTGCTGCTCCAGAGGGCGAAGCGCCGGTCATTTATGTCGACAGACATTTAGTCCATGAAGTGACGTCACCTCAAGCATTCAGCGGTTTGAAGGTCGCGGGCCGTAAGCTGCGCGCGCCGGAAAAAACCTTTGCGACTATGGATCATAATACTTCTACTCGCAGCGCCAGTTTAGATGCCCTAAGCCCGATGGCGCGCACTCAGGTGGAAACCCTAGCGCAAAACTGTAAAGACTTTGGCGTGCGCTTATATGATATTCACCATCCTAATCAAGGGATTGTGCATGTGATGGGCCCTGAGCTAGGCATTACCTTACCCGGCACTGTGATTGTGTGTGGCGATTCCCATACCGCCACCCACGGCGCCTTTGGCGCATTGGCGTTTGGGATTGGCACTTCGGAAGTTGAGCACGTGTTAGCAACGCAAACGCTGCGTCAGTTAAAAGCTAAAACCATGAAGATTGAAGTGCGTGGTCATGTCACCGATGGCGTGACCGCCAAAGATATCGTCCTCGCTATTATTGGCAAAATCGGCATGGATGGTGGCACGGGTTACGTGGTGGAGTTCTGCGGTGAGGCGATCGAAGCCCTGTCGATGGAAGGCCGCATGACAGTGTGTAACATGGCGATTGAGATGGGCGCGAAGGCGGGCATGGTCGCGCCGGATCAAACCACTTTTGATTATTTAGCAGGCCGCGAATTTGCGCCAAAGGGCGAAGATTGGACTGAGGCTGTCGCTTACTGGAAAGCCATTAAAACCGATGACGGCGCGGTGTTTGATGCTGTCGTTGAGTTAGATGCCGCCGATATCGCGCCACAATTGACTTGGGGTACTAACCCAGGCCAAGTAGTGGCAATCGATGGCAAAGTACCGGATCCCATTAATGAAGCTAACCCAAGCACCCGAGCTAGTATGGAAAAGGCTTTAGAATACATTGGCCTGAGTGCGGGTACGCCGATGACAGACATCAGTATCAACAAGGTGTTTATCGGTTCTTGTACTAACTCACGGATTGAAGATTTACGCAGCGCCGCCGTACATGCCAAAGGCCGTAAAGTCGCGAGTGGCGTCACCGCGATTGTCGTTCCAGGTTCTGGCCAAGTGAAAGCACAAGCTGAAGCCGAAGGCTTAGATAAAATCTTTATCGAAGCGGGATTTGAGTGGCGTTTACCGGGTTGTTCTATGTGTTTAGCGATGAACGATGACAGATTAGAGGCGGGCGATCGCTGCGCCTCGACCAGTAATCGTAACTTCGAAGGTCGCCAAGGTCGCGGCAGTCGTACCCATTTGGTGAGTCCAGCAATGGCTGCAGCCGCTGCGGTGGCGGGGCATTTTGTCGATATTCGTAAACCTTACTAATTACCGTAAACCCAAGAGGAGAAGTTAATGCAACCTTTTACGACCCATACCGGGCTTGCGGTCATGATAGACAGCACCAATATCGATACGGATCAGATCATTCCGAAACAGTTTTTGTCTAAGGTGACGCGCGATGGTTTTGGCGTGCACTTATTCCACGACTGGCGTTATTTAGATGATGCGGGCGATCAGCCTAATCCTGAGTTTTCATTGAATCAAAGCCGTTATAAAGGCGCGTCGATTCTTTTGGCGCAGGAAAACTTTGGTTGTGGTTCAAGCCGCGAACATGCGCCTTGGGCGCTGGCAGACTTTGGTCTGCGTGCGATTATAGCGCCGAGTTTTGCTGACATTTTTTACGGTAACTCAATCAATAATGGCCTGTTACCTGTGGCGTTAACCCACGCGCAGGTGCGCCAATTAATGGATGAAGTGGCGGCAGAAGCTGGCGCACAAATAACTGTTGATCTCACAAGCTGTAAAGTGGTTTCACCGTCGGGCGCCGAGTTTAGTTTTACGCTGGCAGAATCGGCAAGGCATAAGCTGCTAAACGGTTTAGATGCAATTGGGTTGACCTTGTCCCACGCTGCGCAAATCAGTCAGTACGAAACCCAAATCCAAGGTTGGCGCCGTTAGTTTTTCAGCGCACATTTGTACTGGTGTTGAGTCCATATTTAAGCGCCTAGGTTAACACCTAGGCGCTTTTGTTTTAAATCATCATCTACTCATGGTTTAACTAGTTGTATTTTAAGTGATAAATTTTTACTGCTGTTTGTGTGTCATAGAATTTTTGTATCGATAGTGATTTATGCTGAATTTGTTACATCTGAATGATTTACACGTGTTTCTGCGATTTTTAATTTTACTGTGTTGTTTATTATGGTTATTTTTTTATTTCACCATATTGAGTTAATCAGCACTGCGAATAGTAACTGGGCGAATATAGGCTAAATTTTGTTTAAATGGTGATATTGGTCACTAAATCTGTTTTAAAGTCATCGTTAGCTAGAGTTTTTGTCTGTTTTATCTCCTTTGGTTGCAAACATCTTCTGCATAAGTAAACTGCTTCGCATTCAATCTGGAGTGTTTGCTCTATTTTGCCTGAACGCCGCAGTACTCATTTAAGTAGTACAGATAACAATAATATTATTAGAGAATAACGATGCAAAAACGTCTTCTGACTTTGGCTGTCACTGCAGCCTTGTTAAGTTCAACGACTCAACTCCATGCCGCTGGTTTTCAATTAGCCGAATATTCTGCCACAGGCTTAGGCCGCGCCTTTGCCGGTGAAGCGGCTATGGCGGATAACGCTTCGGCTCAAGCACGTAATCCAGCCATGTTGACTTATCTCGAAGGTCGTCAGTTATCAACGGGTGGTATTTATGTCATGCCAAACGTCGATGTGACTGGCGATGTCAGCATTAGCTCGCCGTTAATTGGCCCAAATCCTAAAGTGATAGCTGGTGATGCACTGGATGTGGCCGATGACGCACTCGTACCAAATTTTTACTACTCAAATCAGTTAAATGATCAATGGACTTGGGGCCTAGCGGTAAATTCTAACTATGGTCTAGCCACTGAATTACCTGCGACTCACGCCGCGGCTATTTTTGGTAACAAGACTTCAGTTACAACCGTTGAGTTTAATCCAAACATCGCTTATCGCATCAATGATGCAGTTAGCGTCGGTGCTGGTGTACGTATCGTTTATGGTGAAGGCGAAATTGGTGCGTCATTACCAGGTTGGGTCGATGGTATCAAACCTGCTCTGCCTGCTCCCGTGCAGGCAATGTTACCTCCTGGTGGCACTGAGCTGAAAAGCATGAAGGGTGATGATGTGGGTTACGGCTGGCAGTTAGGTGCAAGCTGGCAGATCAATCCGGCTCACCGTTTAGGCTTTGCGTATCACAGCGGCGTGCAATTGGACTTAGATGGTCATGCTTCTGGCGTCTTGTATACCGGCGGCCAAGATGTGTCTATCGAAGGCTATTTACCCCTTGAATTACCCGCCTTTGCAGAAATTGCTTCCCATCATCAATTGACCGATAACTGGGCCATGCACGCGAGCGTGAACTGGACCGATTGGAGTGTATTTGATCAGCTGGTGGCTTATTTCCCTGGTGACGTTAAACCTAAGGGCGATTTAGAGTCTGATTTAGTTAAAGAAGAACACTTTGAAGATAACTGGCGTTTCGCGCTGGGAACCACTTATCAAGTGAATAATGACTGGTTAGTGCGTGCCGGTGTTGCTTTAGACAAAACCGCAGCAAATGACGAGTGGCGCACAACCACAATTCCAGACTCTGACCGTCTGTGGTTCTCTGTCGGCGCCGGTTATCAGGCGACTAAGAATCTGAATGTTGATTTTGCGGTGACTTATATCAAAGCAACAGGCGATGCGCCAATCAACGAACAGCAAAACCTACTGGGCTTAGCGGCCGTTAACTTTAACGGTGAAGCGAGCGGCGATGTGTGGCTTGCGGGTATCCAGATGAGCTATAAGATGTAAGTTCTGCGTAGTTTAAAAAAGCCCTGAATCTTCAGGGCTTTTTTATGGCTATAGCATGGTGGCGTTATCTTGTTTTACGGCTTGCTTGCTGGTCATGGCAGAAAATTGCGAATATATTCATTGCTAAGTAGTGGTTCATGTTAATTCTCGCCGGCATAAAAAGGCGGCGGAGAGTTCAGATAGGATAGTAGCGTGCAGAAAAAATACGTGGTGGCCTTAGATCAAGGCACGACCAGCTCAAGGGCGATAGTGTTCGATCACGACGCAAACATTGTCAGCGTGTCCCAGCGGGAATTCACCCAGTTGTATCCGAATCCGGGTTGGGTCGAGCATGATCCCATGGAGATCTGGGCAAGCCAAAGTTCAGTATTAATTGAAGTGCTGGCGCGCGCGGGGATCCACAGCGATGAAGTGGCCGCGATTGGCATTACCAATCAGCGGGAAACCACTGTCATTTGGGAGAAAGCCACAGGTAAACCTATCTATAACGCGATTGTGTGGCAGTGCCGTCGTAGCTCTGAAATTTGTGAGCAACTCAAAGCTCAAGGATTAGAAGAGTATGTCCGTGAAAACACAGGCCTGTTACTCGACCCTTATTTTTCAGGCACTAAGATCAAGTGGATTCTAGATAATGTGCCCAATGCCCGTGCGCAAGCTGAGCGCGGTGAGTTGTTGTTCGGCACTATCGATACTTGGCTAGTGTGGAAGTTAACCGAGGGCAAAGTGCATGTCACCGATCCCACCAATGCTGCTCGTACTCTGCTGTTTAATATCCATAGCCTGACTTGGGATAACAAGTTACTTGAAGCTTTAGACATTCCCTTGTCGATGTTGCCCGAAGTTAAGCCTTCCTGCAGCGTGTATGGCACCACGCGGATTGCCGGTGAAGGCAGTGAAATCCAAGTCGCGGGGATGGCGGGCGACCAACAAGCGGCGCTTTTTGGCCAGCTGTGTGTCGAGCCCGGCATGGCGAAGAATACCTATGGCACTGGCTGTTTTTTATTGATGAATACCGGGACCAAAGCGGTGCGTTCCAACCATGGGTTACTGACCACAGTTGCCGTGGGACCGAAGGGCGAAGTGAACTATGCCCTCGAAGGTTCAGTCTTCATGGGTGGCGCGACTATTCAATGGCTGCGGGATGAACTGGGGCTTATTCGTGACGCCAGTGATACTGAGTATTTTGCCTCTAAGGTTGCTGATACCAATGGCGTGTATTTAGTGCCCGCTTTTGTGGGACTCGGGGCACCCTATTGGGATCCCAATGCCCGTGGCGCACTCTTTGGTTTAACCCGTGGCGCCAACCGTAATCATATTATTCGGGCGGCGTTAGAATCTATCGCTTACCAGAGTAAAGATTTACTCGATGCCATGACCAAGGACAGTGGTGTTAGCCTTAAGCGTTTGAAGGTGGATGGCGGCGCGGTCGCCAATGATTTTTTGATGCAGTTTCAAGCCGATATCACCGATGTCGAAGTACTAAGGCCGAGTGTTTGTGAGACAACCGCTTTGGGCGCGGCATTTTTAGCAGGGTTGGCTGTGGGCTTTTGGGAGAGTGTCATAGAGCTTGAACATAAAGCTTGTATCGACAAACATTTTATCCCCAATATTGATGCCGAGACTCGGGTGCGGTTATACGCAGGTTGGCAGGATGCCGTCGCCAGAACTCGCGCCTAAGCTATTCGACTTAAGCTACTCAATTTGAGTTCTTTGACTTGAGGCATGCTTAAATTTGATATTAAGTTTGAGTTGGTTTGAAATATGACTCGATTATGGTGAATAAAAAGGCGCTAATCCAATAGGATTGCGCCTTTTCCGTTTTATATCAGTACGGACTTATACTTCAACATCAATAATATGCTGGCTTGGCGGCTTTTTGATTTCCGCGGTATCGTCGGTGACTTCAAGCACGACACCTTCTTTTAATTCTTCAGGCTCATCCGATGCATGGCGTTTCTTATTCTTATTGCTATCAGCATCTTTGCGTCTCTCCCTGACTTTCGCGTCGCGTCCTTCTAACGTTGGGGGTAACTGTGACTGCGGTGTTTCATGGCTATCGGGGGCATTTGCGGTTGCACTACTCACTTGGTCGACGACCCGTTTAGGGTGCAACACGGCTTTCACTGGCTGCGCCAGCATGGCATAAATGCTATCCAATCCACTCATAACGCCTCCTTGTTATTACACCTCTTAACATGTTATCGGCAGGAGTCGGTCAATATTTAGACTATACGCGGTTTAAGTCGTTAAGGCGAATGAGGGGGGTTAAGATCTAAGCATGAGCAATCGATGCTAACCAAAGCGGCACTTATTGTGAAGCAACCACAGTGGTTGAGAAGGAACAATAGTAGCGAATGCAAAATTGAGGTGAATTGTTGGATTTGCGTGGTGCTTTTACGGGATTTGGAGTGGGAACGTTGAGCTTTCTCGCAATCGTGACATTAATATTCAACCATCTGCAAAAAGATGATCGTCTTTATTTCGGATAATTATTTAGATTTTCGTGCTAAATCCAACTCTTTTTTGACTGTCTAATAAGGTTGAATTTAAGTTTATTTTGTTACTTTTTTGGGTTTAAGGTTATTCCTCGACCCGTAAAACTCCACAAATACAGAATTAATCCCCCTTTTTTTTTCATCGCAAGCACCTGAAAGCAAAAGGTTGCTGAATATTTCGGCGCATTTTATTCCTGTAGTTTTTTCTGTTTAGTCGATCTCTCGTGGTCTTTCATGTCAAAAGCTTGTCGCTAGGTTAAGTGCTCAACATGCTGCTAACCCGCTTGCCGACTGGATTTATAAAAGGATCCCATCCCTTGACATTGCTTGTCGACTGTCCCTAAACTTAGCAGTTGTGGGAAATAGTGGATATTTGTGGATCAAAAATCACAGGAAAGGATGAATTAGCGTGTTTCGTGGAGCCAGTGCTATCAACTTAGATACAAAGGGACGGATCGCTATTCCAGTGCGATACCGCGAACCTTTGCAGCTTGAGCACCAAGGCCGCATCGTGATTACCGTCGACATCCAATCCGCTTGTTTACTCTTGTATCCAATCCATGAATGGGAATTGATCGAAGCTAAGTTGTTAAAGCTTTCCGATACCGATAAAACCCAGAGATCGTTAAAACGTCTGTTACTCGGTTACGCCCACGAAGTGGAGCTCGACGGTAATGGGCGCATATTACTGCCGCCACCGCTAAGGCAATATGCCAATTTAGATAAGCGCATCATGCTGGTGGGGCAATTGAACAAATTTGAGCTGTGGGATGAGCAATCTTGGCTGCAGCAAATCGATGAGTGTCAGGAAACGATTCGAAGTGAGGAGCTTGCTAGTAACGAGCGTCTCGCGGATTTTTCACTTTAACGAGTCGCGATAACTAAATAAGAAGAGAGTAATGAGTCAGGAATTTGTCCATTTATCCGTGCTGCTAGCAGAAACGGTTGGCGGTTTAAACATCAAAGACGATGGCATCTATATCGATGGCACGTTCGGCCGCGGTGGTCATTCAAGACAAGTGTTGCAGCAACTCGGTGAAAATGGCCGATTGATCGCAATCGACCGTGACCCTCAAGCGATTGAAGCGGCAAAACAATTTGCTGACGATCCACGCTTTCAAATCGTGCATGGTGGTTTTGGCCAATTAGCCGATTACGTTGAAGAGCTAGGGCTTGTGGGCAAAATAGATGGCGTATTACTCGATTTAGGTGTGTCTTCACCTCAGCTCGACGATGCCGAACGTGGTTTTAGTTTTATGCGTGATGGCCCGCTCGATATGCGCATGGATAACAGTCAAGGTCAAACGGCTGCTCAGTGGTTAGCACGCGCAGAAATTGAGGATATGGCTTGGGTATTTAAAACCTACGGCGAAGAGAAAAACGCTCGCCATATTGCCCGTTGTATCGCTGCGGATCGTGATAAAACCCCGTTTTTACGAACTAAAGATTTAGCCGATTTGATCGCGCGTATCACTAAAAGTAAAGAACGCAATAAGCACCCTGCAACCCGAGTGTTTCAGGCAATCCGGATTTATATCAATAGTGAATTAGATCAAATTGATCAAGCGCTTGAAGGTGCCGTCAATGTACTGGCTCCCCAAGGGCGCTTGTCGGTCATCAGTTTTCACTCTTTAGAAGATCGTATCGTGAAGCGCTTTATTCGCCGTCATAGCCAAGGCGAAAGTGTGCCGCACGGTTTTCCGGTCACTGAGGATCAAATTAACAAGTCGCGTAAGTTACGCGCCGTGGGCAAGGCGATTATGCCATCCGACGAAGAAATCGAACGCAATGCCAGAGCTCGCAGCTCAGTGTTACGCATTGCCGAGCGTTTAGATTACTAAGGGGCGCACTGTGAGTAAGCCCTCGATCAATCTACCACAGATCGTCTTACACGATTTATGGCTGCACAAATGGATCTTGTTATTAGCTCTGCTCGTGCTCTGCAATGCGGTCGCGGTTGTTTATGGCAGCCATATTAGCCGCCAACTAACGACCCAGTGGGACCAGTTACTGCAAGAGCGAGACAGATTAGATATTGAGTGGCGCAATTTATTATTAGAAGAGCAATCGCAGACTGAACACAGTCGTATTACGCGCATTGCCTCTAAGGAACTCAACATGAGTCGTCCGTTACCCAGCGAAGAAGTTGTGGTAAAGGTGCCGTGAGTATAGGGAAGATATGACTAGGCAAGCGAAAATCAAACGGGTAAGCAAACCGCAGAAACCACAACTAATCCATTGGCGTTTATACGTAGTGGTGGGGTTTGTGTGTACACTATTTTGCAGCCTAGTGGGACGCGCAGCCTACATTCAAATTATTGAACCTGACAAATTACGCCATGAAAGCGATATGCGTACCTTACGGACCACGAGCCGTGAGGTGCAGCGTGGTTTGATCACCGATCGCAATGGCGACATGTTGGCCGTCAGTGTGCCAGTGCGTGCCGTTTGGGCCGATCCTAAACAAGTTAACGATAACAATGGTTTTGCGGATATGCGTCGCTGGCAAGCTTTAGCTGATGTGTTGCATGAACCCGTAGAAGACATATTAGATCGGGTGCGCAGTAATCCCACCAAACGCTTTACCTACTTAAAACGCCAAATTACTCCCGCGGTCGCGGATTACATCACTCAGCTGAAATTACCCGGTGTTTTCCTTAAATCTGAATCCCGCCGCTATTACCCTGGCGGTGAAATCACTGCTCAGCTTATCGGTATCACTAACATCGATGATGTTGGGATTGAAGGCGTAGAAAATGCTTATAACAGCTGGCTAACGGGCACGCCTTCAAAACAGAAAGTGCGTAAATCCCGCGATGGTCATGTGGTTGAGCGGCTAGATATCATCCAAGAAGGCGAAAGCCCGAATGATCTTGTGCTCAGTATAGATCAACGTATTCAGCAGTTAGCATACCGCGAGCTGAAACGCACCACAGAGATGAACCAAGCAACTTCAGGTTCCATCGTTGTACTCGATATTCACACCGGTGAAGTCTTGGCGATGGTGAATACGCCATCGTACAACCCTAATGCGCGCGATAATCTGCAAACCTTCAGAATGCGTAACCGTGCCATGACAGATACCTTCGAGCCAGGTTCGACCATTAAGCCCTTTGTGGTGGCTGCGGCGCTTGAAGCGGGCACAGTCAAATCGACTGACATTATTGCCACTTCACCGGGTTGGATGCGTTTAGGCGGCCGCCAAGTGCGCGACCCTGCCAACTACGGCGACATGAGTTTGGCGCGTATTCTGGCTAAATCCAGTAACGTCGGCATCAGTAAATTGGCCTTGTCTATTCCGGTGCAGCAGTTACTCGGCACCTATCAATCTATGGGACTTGGGAGCTTCTCAGGGATCAACCTTACGGGTGAAAGCGCGGGCGTTATTCAAGACCGCCACCGTTGGTCTGACTTTGAGCGCGCCACCTTGTCCTTCGGTTACGGTTTAACGGCAACCACACTGCAACTTGCACGCATGTATGCCACTTTAGGCAATGGCGGCACCTTATTCCCCGTCTCAATTATGAAACTGAAAAAGCCCCCCGTCGGTGAGCGAGTCATTTCTGAAGATGTGGCCCACGATGTGATGCAAATGCTGGTCGGCGTGACAGAAAAAGGCGGCACCGGCACCTTGGCGCATATTGACGGTTATCCGGTTGCGGGCAAGTCAGGCACAAGTCGTAAGGCGGTTGCTGGCGGTTATGGTGATGATTATGTTGCATTATTTGCAGGTGTTGCACCGGCGAATAATCCTAAGTTAGCGATAGTGGTCGTCGTGAACGAGCCTAAGGGCGATCTCTATTATGGTGGTTCAGTGGCGGGGCCGGCATTTGCCAAAGTCATGTCTGGCGCACTGCAAATGTTAAACGTTGAACCCATTACCGATAAAGAACAAGTGCAATTGGCGGGTATCGCCGCCGGGAGAGCAGAATGATGTTATTACGGGATCTGCTCGCGCCTTGGCTGTATTATGCCGGCGCGCAGTCCTTCAACGATTTGACCTTAGATAGCCGCGCAATACGTCGCGGCGATGTGTTTTTGGCGCTGCCAGGACATAAGGTTGATGGCAGACAGTTTATTGAAAAAGCCTTAGATTTAAGTGCCGCAGCCGTATTAGTCCACACGGATGATGCTGATCAGCATGGCAAAGTGTTGCACAGCGATAATGCCGAGCACGGCGTGCAGATTTATTTCTTCCAGTTGAGTCGCCAAGTATCAGCCATCGCCGCCCAGCGTTATCCCTTAGCGCATCAGTCTGCGACAACATCCCTTGGGGTGATTGGTATTACTGGCACCAATGGTAAAACCTCGACAAGCCAACTGATTGCCCAGCTGATAACGTCGCTCGGCCGCAAAGCCGCCGTGATGGGCACCCTTGGCAATGGTCTCTGGGGCGAGCTCGTCGATAGCGGTAACACCACAGCCGATGCGATTACCCTAATGCGTCAGTTGCATGACTTTGAAGCCCAAGGCGCGAGTGTCTGCGCCATGGAAGTGTCGAGCCACGGCTTAGTGCAAGGCCGCGTCGATGCAGTACCATTCGATGTTGCCGTGTTTACCAATCTGACGCGCGATCACCTCGATTACCACGGCGACATGGAAAGCTATGCCGCCGCTAAGCAAAGCCTATTTCGCTTCAGCACCTTAGGCCACGGTTTATTGAATCTCGACGACGCAGTTGGCGAGTCTTGGTTGACTGAACTTAAATCTGTGCCTGCGCAAATGTGGGGCTTTAGTATTGAAGGTCATCAAGCCGCGGCTTTTTATACTAAAAATGCCAAGTTTGACGATCAAGGTGTCAGTGCAACCTTAGTGTGGCCCGAGGGCGAGACTCAAATTCACTCACCACTTCTTGGTGCCTTTAATCTCTCTAATTTACTCGCGGCGCTCTCAGCCTTGTATCTGCAAGGTTTTGATATGAAAGCGTTAGCTGAGCAAGTGCAATACCTAACGCCCGTCGCAGGTCGTATGGAGCGTTTCACAACTGCGAATAACATCACCTTAGTGGTCGATTATGCCCATACGCCAGATGCGATTGAACAAGCGTTAAACGCGCTACGTCGCCATTGTGCTGGTGATTTATGGTGCGTATTTGGCTGTGGTGGCGACCGTGATAAGGGCAAGCGTCCTTTGATGGGCCAAGCTGCAGAGCAATATGCCGACCGCATTATGGTGACCAGCGACAATGCGCGCAGTGAAGACCCCGCGCAAATTATTACCGATATTATCCAAGGGCTAACCCACCCTCAGCAGGCATTGACTCAGGTTGATCGTATCGCAGCTATTAAAGAGGTTGTGGCATTGGCTAAACCTGGCGATGTGATCTTGCTTGCGGGCAAAGGCCACGAAACTTACCAAGAGGCGGCAGGTGTGCGTCATGACTATGATGAACGCGCCCTGGCACGCCAGTTATCGGAGCAATCAAGATGATCCCTCTTTCTCTCGAGACCCTAAGTCAACACTTAGGTACGTTTCGAGTCGGTGACGACGTCACCATCGAAGATTTAAGCAGTGATAGCCGCAAAATCGGCGCTGCAACCCTGTTTGTAGCCTTAAAGGGTGAGCGTTTTGATGGCCATGATTTTGCTGCAACCGCTATTGAGAACGGCGCCGCGGCGTTAATGGTCGAGCGCGAGTTAGCCTTTGATATTCCGCAGCTGATTGTGCCCGATTGCCAAAAAGCCATGGGCGCGATAGGGGCTTATGTCCGTGACCAAATCAATCCGATTTGCGTGGCGTTAACTGGCTCAAACGGCAAGACCAGCGTGAAGGAAATGATCGCAACAATTCTGTCGGCAAAGCATCAAATCCTCTATACCGCTGGTAACTTCAACAATGAAATCGGTGTGCCGCTTACCTTGCTGCGTTTAACGCCAGCGGATGAGTTTGGGATATTCGAACTCGGCGCAAACCATAAAGGTGAAATTGATTACACCTCGGGACTCGTGCGTCCGAACGTGGCGCTGGTGAATAACGTCGGCAGTGCCCACTTAGAAGGATTTGGATCGCAAGCGGGGGTCGCGCAGGCTAAGTCGGAAATTTTTAATCATCTGCAGGCCGATGGCACCGCCATCATCAACGCCGATGATGCCTTCGCCGATTTTATGAGCGTTAAGGCAAGACCTTATAAGCAACTGAGCTTCTCCCAGCAAGATGGCGCCGCTAAACGTCATATCGATGTCATCGCTACAGGTCATAAGGCCAATGCCGATGGCTGCTATCGTTTTATGCTCAATTATTTAGGTGAATCTTGCCAAGTAGTCTTGCCACTGGCGGGCCGTCATCAGGTGAGTAATGCTCTCGCCGCTGCAAGTGTTTGTATTGCCTTGGGATTAAGTTTGACAGAGATCGCCGAAGGCTTAAGCCAATTAACGCCAGTGAAAGGGCGCATGCAGCCGAGTCAATTGGGACGCGTTCGTCTAATCGACGATAGCTATAACGCGAATCCGGTGTCCGTTGGGGCGGCAATCGCTTGGTTAAAGGAAATTTCTGAAAATCGCTGTCTGGTACTGGGAGATTTAGGAGAATTAGGCGACAATGCGCCCCTTTTACACGCTGAACTAGGGCAACTGGCCAAGCAACAGGGGATAGATGCCTTGTTTTGCACCGGAACGTTAAGTCAGCATACGAGCCAAGCTTTCGGTGCGGAGCACTATGACAGTGTGGCGACGTTAGTAGAAAAACTCATAAAGCATATTAACCAGTTACCGGGACAGGTAACGGTTCTCGTTAAAGGTTCACGTAGCGCCGCCATGGAGCGGGTCGTGGATGGACTAACAGTAGCCTTCGGGCGTGGGGAGTTAGTGTAAATGCTGGTATATCTGGCCGAGTATTTAACCCGTTTTCATACCGGGTTTAACGTGTTTTCCTATGTAACGTTTCGAGCCATTTTAGGCTTATTGACCGCATTGGTTTTTAGCTTATGGTTTGGCCCTAAACTGATTGAACGTTTGCAATTACTGCAAATTGGTCAGGTTGTGCGTAACGATGGTCCAGAATCACATTTTAGTAAGCGTGGCACGCCGACTATGGGTGGCTTGCTGATATTGGCTGCTATCTTCATCAGCGTATTGCTGTGGGGCGATCTCGGTAGCCGCTATGTGTGGGTGATGTTGTTTGTGCTCGGTAGTTTCGGTTTGATCGGCTTTATCGACGATTACCGCAAAGTGGTGCGTAAAGACACTAAAGGTTTGATCGCGCGCTGGAAGTACATTCTGCAATCTTTAGCTGCGCTGCTCATTGCTTTTTTCCTGTATGCCACAGCGGCAAATCCAGGTGAAACCCAGTTAGTGGTGCCTTTCTTTAAAGACGTGATGCCGCAACTGGGCGCCGTATTTATCGTATTGGCGTACTTCACGATTGTGGGTTCGAGCAATGCGGTGAACTTAACCGACGGCCTAGACGGTTTGGCCATTATGCCGACGGTAATGGTCGCGGCGGCGTTTGCCTTGATAGCTTATTTATCGGGTCACGCGCAGTTTGCGAACTACTTACATATTCCGCATTTACCCGGTTCGGGTGAGCTTGTGATTGTCTGTACCGCCATTGTCGGTGCGGGTCTGGGCTTTTTGTGGTTCAACACTTACCCTGCGCAAGTCTTCATGGGCGATGTGGGTTCACTGTCATTAGGTGCTGCACTGGGCACAATTGCAGTGCTCGTTCGCCAAGAAATTTTGTTAGTGATCATGGGCGGCGTGTTCGTGATGGAAACCCTGTCAGTCATTCTGCAGGTGGGTTCGTACAAGTTACGCGGCCAGCGTATTTTCCGCATGGCGCCGATACACCATCACTATGAGTTAAAAGGTTGGCCCGAACCTCGAGTGATAGTGCGTTTTTGGATTATCTCGATATTCCTGGTCTTACTTGGCTTAGCCACGTTGAAGTTAAGGTAATTGGTTATGCAAAATCAGTACTCACACATAGTGTTAGGTTTAGGGGCAACGGGTTTGTCCGTCGTGCGCTATTTGTGTGGAAAGGGCATTACGCCATTGGTCATGGACAGTCGTCGGCAGCCTCCGGGCGCCGAAACATTAGCGACGTCTTTTCCTGATGTGAAGCTGATTTCTGGCGGATTCGATTGCCGTTATCTCGTGCAAGCGACGCAGATCATTATCAGTCCCGGCATTGCCACTTATACCCCAGAGGTGCGTGCCGCTGTGGATATGGGCATCGAAGTAATTGGCGATGTGGAGCTATTTGCCCGTGAGATTGCTGACCGTAAACCTTGCGTTATAGGTATTACTGGCTCTAACGGTAAATCAACTGTCACTACGCTTGTGGGCGAAATGGCAAGGGAAGCGGGTATCGCCGTTGCCGTTGGTGGCAATATTGGTGTGCCTGCGCTGGATTTACTGCATGAAAATGCTGACTTATTTGTGCTTGAGTTGTCGAGCTTTCAACTGGAAACCACCCATAGCCTTAAGTGTGTGGTGGCGACCTGTTTGAATATTAGCGAAGACCACATGGACAGATACAGCGATATCGCTGCCTACCGCGAAGCTAAATTACGTTTATACAAACAAAGCCGCGCCGTGCTGTTTAATCGCGACGATAAACTGACCGTACCGCCAGAGCCAATGAACCAAAACAGTTTTGGTTTAGCTGCGCCAGAAGCGGACGAATGGGGTATCAGCGACAGTAAGATTTACCACGGCAGCAGCGAAATCATGCCGATCACTGAAGTCTCCCTGATTGGTAGTCATAACCATGCCAACCTACTCGCAGCAATGGCGCTTGTGGATGTTGTCGGTGTTGATAAACAGATTATGGCAAAAGTGGCGCGTAGCTTTACCGGCTTATCCCATCGCTGTGAAGTGGTTGGGATTAAGAATGGCGTGACCTATGTCAATGACTCGAAAGCGACGAACGTCGGTGCCACCGTTGCCGCGCTCGATGGTTTGAGTGATCACTTAGGCGATATTATTTTGATTGCTGGCGGTGACGGTAAAGGTGCTGATTTTAAACCTTTAGGCGTGGCGTTAGCGAAAGTAACACTCCTCATTACCTTAGGTCGTGATGGCAAAAAGATTGCCGCCTTAAAAGACGGCGCGGTCAGAGTCGAGACTATGGCGGCAGCGGTAACGAAAGCCGCTGAATTGGCGACCTCTGGCGATATCGTTTTATTGTCGCCAGCCTGTGCCAGTTTAGATATGTACAGTAACTTTATGGCTCGAGGTGACGATTTTAGAAACCTTGTGGAGCAACTCAATGGCGAGTGATGTAAGACAACTCAGCCTATTTGGGCGTTTGCGTTCAGCAATGCCCAATTGGCAACGTGATACCGAAGTGCCGGGCGTGCAATTGTACGACCGCGCTTTGCTCGCGGCTGTGTTGTCTTTGATTGGCTTTGGCTTTGTGATGGTGATGTCGGCCTCTATGCCAGAAGCGCAAACGCTCACGGGTAACCCGTTTTATTTTATGACTCGCCATGTGGGTTATTTAGTGGGTTGCTTAGCCATTGCGGCATTTGTATTAAGAGTTGAAATGCAAACTTGGCAGCGCTGGAGTCCCATGCTGCTATTGGTTGTGGGCTTGATGTTACTGGCGGTTTTAGTGGTCGGTACTACGGTAAACGGCGCGACGCGTTGGTTATCGATAGGCCCAATACGCATCCAAGTGGCGGAAGTCGCTAAGTTTGCCTTTGCTATCTACATGGCGGGCTATTTAGTGCGTCGTCATCAGGAAGTGCGCGAGAACGCTAAGGGTTTCTATAAACCGATTGCGGTATTTGCCATTTACGCTGTGCTGATTTTGATGCAGCCCGACTTAGGGACGGTTGTGGTGTTGTTCGTCGGTACCGTTGGCCTGCTGTTTTTAGCGGGTGCACGTTTGCTCGACTTCTTCGCCCTGATTTTTGCCGGCGTGTTGGCGTTTGTGGCTTTGGTGTTATTAGAACCTTACCGTATGCGCCGGGTGACATCGTTTATGGATCCTTGGCAAGATCCCTTTGGTAGTGGTTACCAGTTGACACAATCTTTGATGGCCTATGGCCGTGGTGATTGGTTTGGCCAAGGGCTGGGCAACAGTATTCAGAAATTAGAGTATCTGCCCGAAGCGCACACTGACTTTATCTTTGCCGTGATCGGGGAAGAATTAGGTTTTATCGGTATTATCGCCGTGTTATCTGTGCTGCTGTTTGTGGCGCTGAGATCGATTCGTTTGGGCAATTTGTGCTTAGCCATGGATAAGCCCTTCGAAGGTTATTTAGGTTACGCCATTGGTATTTGGGTATGTTTCCAGACTGTGGTTAATGTCGGCGCGAGTATCGGCATGTTACCGACCAAAGGTCTGACATTACCTTTTATCAGCTATGGCGGCAGTAGTTTATGGGTCATGACGGCGGCAGCCATGATGTTGCTGCGCATTGATTACGAGCGGCGCATGACATTAGTTCAGGCCGTGCAAGGGAGATTGAAGTGATGACCCCAGCAGGAAAACGTATTTTAGTCATGGCGGGTGGTACGGGAGGACATGTGTTCCCGGCGCTGGCAGTGGCTAAGTATCTAGCTCAACAGGGTTGGCAAGTGCGTTGGTTAGGCACGGCCGATCGTATGGAGGCGCGTTTAGTGCCCCAGTATGGATTTGATATTGATTTCATTGATATCAAAGGTGTGCGCGGCAATGGTTTGATACGTAAACTCGCGGCGCCCTTTAAAGTGGTGCGCTCAATATTGCAGGCTAAGGCCGTGATTGCTGAGTTTAAACCCGATGTCGTGCTTGGCATGGGCGGATTCGCCAGTGGCCCTGGTGGTGTGGCGGCAAGATTAGCCGGTATTCCATTGGTACTACATGAGCAAAATGCCATCCCAGGGATGACGAACAAGTTGTTGTCACGGATTGCGACGCAAGTGTTATGTGCCTTTAAAAATACCTTTACCACAGTGAAGGCCAAGGTTGTTGGTAATCCTATTCGCCAAGAATTGATTGCCTTAGGCGCCGAACCAAAGCCAGAGGCTGATGAAGCCTTAAAAGTATTAGTTGTCGGCGGCAGCCTTGGCGCCAAAGTCTTTAACGATCTGATGCCTGAAGCGGTTGCGATTCTGAGTCAGCAGCAGTCCGTTACGGTTTGGCATCAAGTGGGCAAAGATAACCTTACGGGCGTGAAGGCGGCTTATCAGCAACATGGGCAAGATGGCGGCGTGAATATCGCCGAGTTTATCGACGACATGGAAGCCGCTTATCGCTGGGCTGATGTGGTATTGTGCCGCGCCGGTGCGCTGACGGTGTCTGAGTTAGCGGCGGTGGGGCTACCGAGTATTCTGGTGCCTTATCCCCATGCGGTGGATGATCACCAAACCCGTAACGGTCAAGTATTGGTTGAGGCTGGCGCAGCTTTCCTATTGCCACAGGCCATCTTAGACGTGAATAAACTGGCGGGCAAATTACAACTGCTTGCCAATGACAGAACAGAATTAGCCCGTATGGGCCAAAGAGCGAGAGACGTTGCCGTACTGGATGCGACTGAACAAGTTGCCGCAGTGTGCATCAGCCTTGCTGAGAAAGGATAAGCATGACTAAGACAGAAAGATATGCACAACTGAGAAGCATGATCCCAGAAATGCGCCGTATTAAGCGTATTCACTTCGTCGGCATTGGCGGCGCGGGCATGGGCGGGATCGCCGAAGTGTTAGTGAACGAAGGCTATCAGGTGAGTGGTTCGGATATCGCGCAAAATGCTGTGACCGACCGATTGTGTTTGCTCGGTGCCAAGATCCAAATTGGTCATGCTGCCGAAAACGTGCAGCAAGTGGATGTGGTCGTGGTCTCCACGGCGATTAATCTGGAAAACCCAGAAATCCTTGCTGCCAAAGAATTACGTATTCCTATCGTGCGTCGCGCCGAAATGCTAGCCGAGTTGATGCGTTACCGTCATGGTGTGGCGATTGCTGGCACCCATGGTAAAACGACGACAACGAGCCTTATCGCCAGCGTGTACGGTCAAGCGGGGCGGGATCCTACCTTCGTGATTGGTGGCTTGCTCAATAGTGCCGGTACCAACGCCAGATTAGGCACCAGCCGTTACTTGATTGCCGAAGCCGATGAGAGTGATGCGAGCTTCCTGCATTTGCAGCCTATGGTCAGTGTGGTGACTAACATTGAAGCCGATCATATGGATACCTATGGCGGTGATTTCGAAAAATTGAAATCGACCTTCGTGGATTTCCTACATAACTTGCCCTTCTACGGTGTCGCAGTTGTGTGTATCGACGATGCTGTAGTGCGTGAAATCATGCCGCGCATTGGTCGTCAACTCGTGACCTATGGTTTTAGTGACGATGCGGACGTGCAAGCGCTGAATTTCAGTCAGCAAGGCCATCAGTGTCGTTTCACGGTGAGACGTAAAGGCAAAGCTGATCTCGATCTGGTGCTTAACTTGCCGGGTCAACATAACGTGCTTAATGCCTTGGCTGCGATTGCGGTCGCGACCGAAGATGAAATCGACGACAGCGCCATTACTCAGGCGTTAGTGGAGTTCCAAGGTATAGGTCGTCGTTTCCAGCATTTGGGCAAGTTTGCTACGCCTAAGGGCGAAGTTATGTTAGTCGATGATTATGGCCATCACCCCAGTGAAGTTGCCGCGACGATTAAAGCTGCCCGTGCAGGTTGGCCCGACAAACGTCTGGTTATGGCGTATCAGCCACACAGATACACCCGTACCCGTGATTTGTATGAAGACTTTGTTGAAGTGTTATCCCAAGTGGATTGTTTACTGTTGCTCGATGTTTATAGTGCGGGTGAAGCGCCGATCACTGGTGCCGATGGCCGAGCTTTATGTCGCTCAATTCGCCTGCGTGGCCAGTTAGATCCGATCTTTATCGCCAGTCCTGATCAGCTCGCAGAGGTATTGCCCGATGTATTGCAAGAGGGGGATTTATTACTCACCCAAGGTGCAGGTAATATTGGCGCTCTGTCGCGATTGTTAGCGACGACAGAATTGGGCTTTGCCGTTGCGGAATTACCTGCGCAAGCAAGCTGATCTTTAGCGCTTGATCTGCGAGGAAAAGGAAATTTTGACCAAAGGATTTTGGTCTATATAATGGCCGGTTTTCTGTGGTTTTTAATGAGTGTCGTTAAAGGTGGAATGAAGCGTGTCTTGGAGTGATAAGAGGCGGCACTGGCGGGCAAGAATGTCACGGGTTAATTGGTATCTGTGGAGCGGGGCTGGCTTTTTATTCTTCATCGTGGCCAGTTTTGTATTTGGTGGATACCAGTTACATAAGTTTTTAAATGATGCCAGCACCTTGCCGATAGAGGCCGTTGCCATCAAAGGTGAGCGGGCTTACACCACAGATAAAGATATACAAGTGGCACTACAGGATTTAATGCAGCGGAGTTTTTTTAGTGCTGACATTACCTTAGTGCAACAGGCGTTAGAAGACTTACCTTGGGTGTATCGCGCGTCGGTAAGACGTGAGTGGCCAGCGAAACTCAGGGTGTATTTGCAAGAGCAGCAGCCGGCGGCCCATTGGAATGGCGACTCCTGGTTGAATGTGCATGGTGAAGTGTTTGAAGCGCCATCGCATCCAGAGCTGGAGCATTTACCGCAGTTATCTGGGCCAGACGATATGGGCCTTGAGGTGTTGACTGTATATGCACAGATCAACTCCCTGTTAAAGATTAATGGCTTTACCTTAGCCAGTTTGTATTTGACGCCACGACATGCGTGGCACGCGACCTTAGGAAACGGCATCGTTTTAGATTTAGGTCGAGAAGATAAAATTGCACGGATACAGCGATTTATTACTGTTTATCCGGTTTTGGCGAAACAAGAGAAATCCGTTGCCAGAGTAGATTTGCGCTACGACACAGGGTTGGCCGTAGGCTGGGGCGATGCACAAACAAGAGAGCCGATAATTAATGATCAAAAACCAAGATAGAAACCTTATCGTCGGATTGGACATAGGAACCTCTAAGGTCGCAGTGATCATAGGCGAAGTTCTGCCCGATGGCGAAATCAGCATAGTCGGCCTTGGCAACCATCCCTCAAGGGGCATGGATAAAGGTGGTGTTAACGATTTAGATTCGATCGTTCGCAGTGTGCAACGTGCGCTCGACCAAGCGGAATTAATGGCGGATTGCCAAGTGTCATCGGTTTACCTGAGCATCTCTGGTAAACACATCGCCTGCCAAAACGAAAACGGCATGGTTTCGATCAACGATGAAGAAGTGACACAGGAAGACGTTGATAACGTGATCCACACGGCTCGCTCGGTGAAGATCCCGACCGAACGTCGCATCTTGCATGTGCTGCCGCAGGAATATGCGATCGACGTGCAAGACGGCATTCGCAGCCCAATCGGTATGTCTGGCATGCGTATGGAAGCCAAGGTACACATAGTGACCTGCGCCAATGATATGGCGAAGAACATCACTAAGAGCGTTGAGCGTTGTGGCCTTAAGGTCGACGACTTAGTGTTCTCTGGGATTGCTTCGGCCGATGCCGTGCTGACCTTCGATGAGAAAGACTTAGGTGTGTGTATCGTCGATATCGGCGGTGGCACCACAGATATTGCGGTATATACCAACGGCGCCTTGCGTCATTGTGCGGTTGTGCCAGTTGCGGGCAACCAAGTGACCAACGACATCGCGAAGATTTTCCGCACGCCGTCGTCACATGCTGAACAAATCAAAGTGCAATTTGCCTGTGCGCGCAGCTCTATGGTGAGCCGCGAAGACAGTATCGAAGTGCCATCGGTAGGTGGACGTCCATCACGTAGCATGTCACGTCACACGCTCGCCGAAGTGGTAGAACCAAGATACCAAGAGCTGTTTGAGTTAGTACTTAAAGAGTTGAAAGATAGTGGATTAGAAGATCAAATCGCCGCAGGTATTGTGCTCACAGGTGGCACAGCGTCGATTCAAGGTGTGGTCGATATCGCGGAAGCGACGTTCGGCATGCCAGTTCGCGTAGCGTCACCGCTACCGATTAAAGGTTTATATGAATACGTGGACCAGTCTATTTACTCCACTGGAGTCGGACTGCTTCATTACGGCGCACGACGGGTGATCGAACGTCAGTTCGAACGTCCTGAGCGCCAAGGGGTAACTAGCGCTTGGAATCGGGTCCAAAGCTGGTTTAAGGGCGAATTTTAATTTTCATAACGCAGGCAACACGGAGATCAGACAATGTTTGAGATCATGGATACTCACTCAGACGACGCGGTGATTAAAGTCATCGGCGTTGGCGGCGGCGGCGGTAACGCTGTCGAACATATGGTCAAACACAACATTGAAGGTGTTGAGTTTATCGTTACCAATACAGACGCTCAGGCCCTGAGAAAATCAGGTGCAGGCTCAACGATTCAATTAGGACGCGATGTCACTAAAGGTCTCGGAGCAGGGGCAAACCCAGATGTGGGTCGTGCAGCAGCTGAAGAAGACCGCGAAAACATTCGCGCGGCAATCAAAGGCTCAGACATGATCTTTATCGCTGCCGGTATGGGCGGTGGTACAGGTACTGGTGCTGCACCAGTTGTCGCTCAAATCGCTCGCGAAGAAGGTATTCTGACCGTTGCGGTTGTGACTAAGCCTTTCCCATTCGAAGGGAAAAAGCGTATGGCTTATGCTGAGCAAGGTATTGCTGAGCTGGCTAAGCACGTGGATTCGTTAATCACGATTCCAAATGAAAAATTATTAAAAGTATTGGGCCGTGGCACTTCTTTACTCGATGCGTTCGCCGCAGCGAATAACGTGTTACTTGGCGCGGTACAAGGTATTGCTGAACTTATCACTCGTCCAGGTCTGATTAACGTCGACTTCGCCGACGTGAAGACTGTGATGTCTGAAATGGGTAATGCCATGATGGGTACAGGCGTCGCTCGCGGTGAAGACCGCGCTGAGGAAGCGGCTGAAGCTGCTGTTGCCAGCCCATTATTAGAAGACATCGACTTAGCCGGTGCGCGTGGTGTGTTAGTTAACATCACTGCGGGTATGGACATGAGTATCGAAGAATTCGAAACCGTGGGTAATCACGTTAAGGCTTATGCCTCTGACAACGCGACTGTGGTTGTTGGTGCTGTCATCGACCCAGAAATGAGTGATGAGCTGCGTGTAACCGTTGTTGCTACTGGTATTGGCGCTGAAAAGCGTCCAGATATTCAATTGGTGTCTAAGCCTGCGCCTCGTCCAGAGCCAGTGGTTGTGGAACCAAAAGTCGAAGCCTATGTCGAAGAAGCGGTACATGTGAACTACGCTGCGCCAAAAGGCAATGTATTGCCAGCTGCACCGCAGCCAGCTCCACAGCCTGCACCATCGACAAAGCATGAGTTGGATTATCTTGATATTCCAGCATTTTTGCGTAAGCAAGCTGACTAGCGATAGCGTTTGAGTCCAGCGTAATGTGTGAGGTGTTGTTCGTTTTGGGCAATACCACAACATAGCTGCATTTGTGTGACATAATAAAGTTATGTTATTATGTTGAACCAGTGCGGCCAATTTGCCGACGCTGAGTGTACAAATATTAGGCTTTATAATTGGCATATAAACGGGTAACTGAATGATATTTCAAAGAACTGTTCAGAAAATGGTGAAAACTACTGGTGTCGGATTGCATTCTGGCAACAAGGTCACTTTGAGCATAATGCCCGCGCCCGTTAATTCAGGGATCGTACTCGTGCGCACTGATTTGAGTCCTGCCGTCGCCATTCCAGCGAAGGCGGAGCAAGTTCGTGAAACCACTATGTGTACGGCACTTGTCAATGACGAAGGTATTCGTATCTCGACCATTGAGCATTTATTTGCAGCACTTGCGGGTTTAGGCATAGATAACGCCGTAATCGAAGTGGACGCGCCTGAAATTCCTATTATGGATGGCAGTGCGAGCCCGTTCGTCTTCTTATTGCAGTCTGCGGGTATTAAAGAGCAGGCCGCACCTAAGAAGTACTTAAAGATTAAGCGCCCTGTGCGTGTTGAAGATGGCGACAAATGGGCCGAGCTAAAACCCTTTAAAGGTTTTAGAGTCAATTTTAAAATTGACTTCGCGCATCCAGAAATCGCTCGTAGCCAGCAGCACGTGGTGATGGACTTTTCAACGTCTGCTTTCGTGAAAGATATCAGCCGCGCCCGTACTTTTGGGTTTATGCGTGATATCGAATATCTGCGAGCCAACAACCTAGCGTTGGGCGGCAGCATGGAAAACGCAGTTGTACTTGATGAATATCGCGTCCTTAATCCCGACGGCCTGCGTTATGAGGACGAATTTGTTAAGCACAAAATTCTAGATGCGTTTGGTGATCTATATGTGGCAGGACACGCTATTTTAGGTGAGTTTACTGCGTATAAAACCGGTCATGCGCTGAACAACCAATTGGTGCGTGCTTTACTGGCGCAACAGGATGCGTGGGAGTTGGTCAGCTTTGAAAAAGAAGCCGATGTTCCCGTCAGCTTTACCGTTCCAGGTGGCGCTGTATTTGCTTAAAAAGCGGTGAAATTATTTATTACGGCTGGCCAATGAGGCCAGCCGTTTTAGTTTTTCGCCCAGTGAACCGCCAATATTTTCCGCTAATGCCGCAATATGCTCCGCTGCAGCAGGGCTTAATTCTTTGTGTCCCTGTTTAGGCTTTGCGTCATACATTGCTAATCTCGGGTTGACTTTAACTTCAATTGCGGTAAGGATTGGGAGCGTTTCTGCTTGAAGCTGCGCTAGTAGCTTCGGCTTTTGGAAATTAATTCGTGCAGCCCAGGCCGCCGAAGTGGTTTCAACCACAAGAACACCCTGGCGGAAATTAGCGACTTTTAGCTGCTCCGCAACAGGACCTGCGATAATCTGCTTCACATGATGATTCAGATACATAAGTAGTTCCGCTTTCTCAGCAAGGTCGGGTAATTTGCCCGATTGATGCAGTAATTGGCTGAGATCTTGAGGGGGCTTTTTCATATGATAATAAGATGGCTGAATTAGGCTATGAGTGTAACAGTATTTATTCAAGGTCGGAATGGCGTCACACGCTGGCAGCCCAGTAAACGCTGGTTGCTACTTCCAATACTATTGTTGGCCACTGGGTCCGGTATTTATCAACACAACTCCGCTCGATTTCAAGATCAGCAAGCCAGTGTCGATAACGATCGTCTCGTGCGCGAACAACAAAAGAAACAAGTCTTAGAGCTAAAAAGTGCTACCGAGTCTCAACTGGCTATGCTAGTGACTCATGTTGCACGTATGCAAGCCAAGATCACCCGTCTCGAAGCCTTAGGTCAACAGGTCGCCCAGCAGAACAAATTGGATGAAGATTTTGATTTCTCATCAGAAGTTGGTGTGGGTGGTTTGAGCGAATTAGGTACTAACATCGAGCTCGGACAGCTTATCGACGATATGGATAAGTTGGCATCACGAATTGACAATAATAATGTTCAGCTTTCACTACTTGAAACAGTGTCATCTAACCACCATATAGATGATGAACGTTATATATCAGGGATCCCACTCGATAAAGGTTGGTTATCGTCGCCCTACGGATTACGTAATGACCCTTTCAACGGTCGCAGGACTGTGCATAAAGGGATTGATTTTACCGGCCGAGAAGGGGCCAAAGTTGTTGCGACTGCTGCAGGCGTAGTAACTTGGGCTGGGAACATGTTCGGTTATGGCGAGTTGGTCGAAATAGACCATGGTAACGGTTTACATACGCGTTATGGCCATAATAAAGCTTTGTCAGTGACTGTAGGTGATGTGGTCGCAAAAGGCGATGCAATCGCCAGTATGGGAAGCACTGGGCGCTCAACTGGGGCTCATGTGCATTATGAAGTGTTGCGCGGCGGACAGCAGATAGATCCACAAAAGTTTGTCTACCGCAAAGCAAGTTAATTGAAACATTGGCTTCTAGTTTCCATCATGGACTTGGCCTACAGAGAATAAGTGATTCAGATGTTTGGTAAATTACTGACAAAAGTATTTGGTAGTCGCAACGACCGCACCCTTAAAGGGCTTCAAAAGATCGTTATTAGCATTAACGCACTAGAAGCTGATTATGAAAAATTAACCGATGAAGCATTAAAAGCTAAAACCGCTGAGTTCCGTGAGCGTTTAGCTGCCGGCGCTTCATTAGATAGCATCATGGCTGAAGCGTTTGCGACAGTGCGTGAAGCGTCTAAGCGCGTATTTGACATGCGCCACTTCGACGTACAGTTACTCGGTGGTATGGTACTCGACAGTAACCGTATTGCTGAGATGCGTACGGGTGAAGGTAAAACCTTAACGGCAACCTTGCCCGCTTACTTAAACGCATTGACTGGCAAAGGCGTTCACGTGATTACTGTGAACGATTACTTAGCACGTCGTGATGCCGAGAATAACCGCCCACTGTTTGAGTTCCTCGGTTTAACCGTCGGCATCAACGTGGCAGGTCTGGGTCAGCATGAAAAGAAAGCCGCTTATAACGCCGATATCACTTACGGTACCAACAACGAGTTTGGTTTCGATTATCTGCGCGATAACATGGCGTTTTCGCCGCAAGAACGAGTACAACGTCCGTTGCACTACGCCCTAATCGATGAAGTGGATTCAATCTTAATCGACGAAGCGCGTACGCCGCTGATCATCTCTGGTGCCGCTGAAGATAGCTCTGAGCTATACATCAAGATCAACACCTTGATCCCTAATCTTATCCGTCAAGATAAAGAAGATACGGAAGAGTATGTGGGTGAGGGTGACTACAGTATCGATGAAAAAGCCAAACAAGTGCATTTCACCGAACGTGGTCAAGAAAAAGTAGAGAATCTGCTGATCGAGCGCGGCATGTTAGCCGAAGGTGACTCACTCTATTCTGCTGCAAATATTTCCCTGTTACATCATGTTAACGCGGCGCTCCGTGCGCACACGCTGTTTGAGCGTGATGTGGATTACATAGTACAAGACAACGAAGTCATCATAGTCGATGAACACACAGGTCGTACTATGCCGGGTCGTCGTTGGTCAGAAGGCTTACATCAAGCTGTTGAAGCCAAAGAAGGCGTGCACATTCAAAACGAAAACCAAACATTGGCTTCGATCACTTTCCAGAACTACTTCCGTCAATACGAGAAGCTGGCAGGTATGACAGGTACAGCCGACACTGAAGCGTTCGAATTCCAACACATCTATGGATTAGACACAGTCGTTGTGCCGACTAACCGTCCAATGGTGCGTAAGGATATGGCGGATTTGGTTTACCTGACCGCCGATGAAAAATATCAAGCTATCATCAAAGACATTAAAGATTGCCGCGAACGTGGTCAGCCAGTATTGGTGGGTACAGTCTCAATCGAACAGTCTGAACTGTTAGCGCGCTTAATGGTGCAGGAAAAAATTCCGCACGAAGTCTTAAATGCTAAATTCCACGAACGAGAAGCTGAAATCGTCGCGCAAGCTGGCCGTACTGGTTCAGTGACCATTGCCACTAACATGGCAGGTCGTGGTACCGATATCGTGCTTGGCGGCAACTGGAACATGGAAATCGATGAACTCGATAATCCAACCGCTGAGCAAAAAGCTAAGATCAAAGCCGATTGGCAAATTCGTCATGATGAAGTCGTCGCCGCGGGTGGTTTGCACATCCTAGGTACCGAACGTCACGAATCACGCCGTATCGACAATCAGTTACGTGGTCGTGCGGGTCGTCAAGGTGACGCGGGTTCATCACGTTTCTACCTGTCGATGGAAGATAGCTTAATGCGCATCTTCGCCTCGGATCGTGTCTCTGGCATGATGAAAAAGCTGGGTATGGAAGAAGGCGAAGCGATCGAGCATCCATGGGTGTCTCGCGCAATCGAAAACGCTCAACGTAAAGTTGAAGCACGTAACTTCGATATTCGTAAGCAATTGCTCGAATTTGATGACGTAGCCAACGATCAACGCCAAGTGGTTTATGCCCAGCGCAACGAGTTGATGGATGCGGAAAGCATTGAAGATACTATCCAAAACATTCAAGACGATGTGATTGGCGCGGTCATCGATCAATATATTCCACCGCAATCAGTAGAAGAGCTGTGGGATATCCCAGGTTTAGAGCAACGTCTACACCAAGAATTTATGCTCAAACTACCTATCCAGGAATGGTTAGATAAAGAAGACGATCTGCATGAAGAGAGTCTACGTGAGCGTATTATCACTGCTTGGGGCGATGCATATAAGGCGAAAGAAGAAATGGTTGGCGCGCAAGTGCTACGCCAGTTCGAGAAAGCCGTTATGCTACAAACGCTCGATGGTCTGTGGAAAGAACACTTAGCGGCGATGGACCATCTGCGTCAAGGCATCCACTTACGTGGTTACGCACAGAAAAATCCAAAGCAAGAATATAAGCGTGAGTCGTTTGAGTTATTCCAACAACTGTTGAACACCTTGAAACATGACGTCATCAGTGTGCTGTCGAAAGTACAAGTTCAAGCTCAGTCAGATGTGGAAGAAATGGAAGCGCGTCGTCGTGAAGAAGATGCCAAGATCCAGCGCGACTATCAACACGCAGCGGCAGAGCCGCTTGTTGGCGGTGGTGATGAGCATGAAGCTGTCACTGCGCAAGCGCCGATGATCCGTGATGGTGAGAAAGTGGGTCGTAACGATCCTTGTCCTTGTGGCTCAGGTCGCAAGTACAAACAATGTCACGGTAAGTTAATCTGCTGACAGATTAAGCCTACTGAATAAGTAGAATAGAACGCACACTAAAGGCAACTTATCTAAGTTGCCTTTTTATTTCCTCTTTTATAAGCCTCGCGCTTACTCTCGTGTCATCCGGATTACATTCTGACTCTTCTTTATATAGCTAATCGTCGTTATTCCCCATTGAACATCATTTCACTCTTATCGATAGCCATTAAAGCAAAGTCATCTCTGTAGCAAATTTAACCGTTAAAACCCATTTTGTGGATAAGTCTGAGGATAAAGTGGGGGTATTGTGTGACTAACTGAAAGTATTAAAAAAAGATCCATTTTTCTCAAAAAAGCCCTTGCGGACTTTCTCAATCTCCCTATAATGCGCATCCACTGACACGGCAGACAGCGTAACGCAAGTTGAGCAAAGAAAGCCAAGCAGTTCATCGGTTAGCGAGCTAAACGATGAGTGTTGAGAAAGTTGAAAAAACTACTTGACGCACTAACGGGAACGCGTAGAATACGCAGCCCTGACCCGCTGGAAACTCAGTGTGTGGTCAAC